>NZ_JALAHB010000052.1 GCF_022712115.1 Brevibacterium sp.
GGCGAACACGCTGTGCTCCATGGTGCTGGGCTTCCTCGTGGGCTCGCTCGTCCTGGGGGTCCTCACACTCCTCCCCCTGCCCACGAAGCACTGACCCGACTCGAGACTGCCGTCACCGCCTCCGGTCGCGCGATCGCTTCCCTGGCCAGCCCCGCAGCGCCGGCCGGGGAAGCGATCACTCCACATCCGTGACACACGCCACAGACAAACATATGCATATGTGTTTATATTAGAGGTGCGCAGACAGATCGGAGACGCACCATGAGTCACCCGCACGACCACGCCCCCGGCACCCCGCACTCCCACGGCGCGGGCGCCAGCAGGAGGCGCCTCGCGATCGCCTTCGCGATCACCGCGGCCATCATGCTCGCTCAGCTCGTGGGCTCCGTGATCACCGGTTCCCTCGCACTGCTGGTCGACACCGCGCACATGCTCACGGATGCCGGCGGCCTGCTCCTCGCACTCATCGCCGCCTCCCTCATGCTGCGCCCCACCACCGCCAGGCACACCTGGGGCATGAAGAGGGCCGAGGTCCTGGCCGCCTCCGCGCAGTCCCTCCTGCTCATGGCAGTGGGCGTGTACGCGCTCGTCGAGGGGATCTCCCGCCTCCTCGCCCCGCCCGAGGTCCCGGCCCAGGGCCTGCTGGTGTTCGGCCTGATCGGGCTGGCGGGCAACATCGCCTCGCTCTGCGTGCTCGCCGGCGGTCGGAACGCGAACCTCAACCTCAGAGCGGCCTTCCTCGAAGTCCTCAACGACGCCCTGGGCTCCGTCGCGGTCATCGTGAGCGCCGTCGTCATCGCCACGACCGGCTGGACGCCGGTGGACACCCTCGCCGGCCTCCTCATCGCCGGGCTGATCGTGCCCCGCGCGGTGGTCATCCTGCTCAGCTCCGTGCGCATCCTCATGGAGGCGGTGCCGCGCGGGATCGACCTCGAGGACCTCCGCTCACACCTGCTGGAGAACGCCCACGTCGACGAGGTCCACGATCTGCACGTGTCGACCATCGGCACCGGCCTGCCCGTGCTCACCGCGCACGTGGAGGTGCACCCCGCCTGCCTCACCTCCGGGCACACGAGGGTCGTCCTCGACGAGCTGCGCGCGTGCGTGAGAGAGCACTTCGCCGAGCGGATCGAGCACTGCACCTTCCAGCTCGAACCCTCCGACTGCTCTACCGAGGAGCCCCTGCCGCACTCGTGAGCCTCGGCAGCGGCGCACTCCCTCCACGCGCAGCCTGCGCGCCCGCATGCCCGCAGGTCCGCGTCTCCGCGTCTCCGCACCACGCGCAGAACGGGTCTCCGCACCCCTCACAGAAACAGCCTTCCCTGCCGGAATAGGGTGACGGCGGCCCGGTGTTGTCCCACCAGCACATCGCACCCCATCCGCGAAGGAGTCGACATGAGCATCACCGACAGGAAGATCGCGTTCCTCCTCACCCGAGGGGTGGAGCAGGTCGAACTCACCAGTCCCCGCGCCGCACTCGACGAGGCAGGCGCCACCACCACGCTGGTCTCACCCGCAGAGGGGTCGTTGCAGGCCATACAGGGCGACTGGGAGCACGCGGACACCTTCACGGTCGACGCGCCGGTGGCCGGCGCCTCGGCAGCGGACTACGACGCGCTCGTCCTGCCCGGCGGCACGCTCAACGCGGACGCCCTCCGCACGGATCCGGACGCGGTCCGGCTGGTGAGGGAGTTCTTCGACCAGGACAAGACCGTCGCCGCCATCTGCCACGCGCCGTGGATCCTCGCCGAGGCCGGGCTCGCCTCAGGACGCCGGCTCACCTCGGTGGGCAGCATCAAGGTGGACATGCTCAACGCCGGAGCCCGCTGGGAGGACAGCGAGGTCGTGGTGGACGGCAACCTCATCACCTCCCGCAACCCCGGCGACCTCGAGGCCTTCAACCGTGAGATCCTCCGCGCCCTGAGCTGAACGGCTGACCTGAGGAGCCCGCCTCCGGACCCGGCGCAGATGGCGGGCCCTCATCCCCGCCGCCCGTTGCGAGCACCACTGCCGCCGCCCGCTGCAGATGCCCGCTGCAGGCGCGTGTCCGCCGCCCGCTCAGTCCAGCCGTTCGAGGTCGTCCAGGCGCATCGTCACGGCCGAGTACGAACCTTCGAAGCTCACGTCCACGAGACTGCCGAACTCACCGTGGGTCTCGACATCGCCGGTTCCGCCGTAGATCCGCACGGAGCTGATGCCCAGGCCCGCGCCCGGCTCGTACTCCCGAGCCTGTGCCACCACGTCTTCCAGACTGAAGTGCTCCAGGCTCTCCAGGTCGAGATGGGCTCCGGAGCTTCGGCGATGGCCCGCAGCCTCTGACACACGGGGTGCGCTGTCGGCCTCGAACCACAGCTCCCGGACGCTTCCGCCCGCCTCACGCCCCGTGACGATGGAGCTTTCGGCATCGAGCCGGATCTCCTCGGCAGGGTCCACTTCCGTGTCCCGCAGCGCCCGGAGAAGGCTGGGCACGGTGTCCTCGGTCATCGGTTCGACCCCGTCGAGAGCGAGGTCGATGCCCGCTTCCTGCGCTGCGGCATAGACGGGCCCCAGTAGCCTTCGCCGTCCGCCGCCTCTCCGACCTGCGCCTCCCGCAGCGCACGCTCCTCCGCGGTCCGCTCCTCTGCCGCGGCGACGGCTGTGGACGCCCGCCACTCCGCCACCGCCTTCAGACCTGCGAAGGTCGCGGACATCGTCACCAGAGCCGCGACCCACGGGGCGAGACCCAGGAGCAGACGGTGGAGCAGACCTCGGCTCATGGTGCAAACACTTCCGGGAGTGTCTGCCCGTCCGCGGTCCAGGAGACCCATCCGCCGCCCCTGCCGGATTCCGGTCCGTGCATGGCCACCATGACACGGGGAGAATCCGGGTCAGTTCCCAGGACCGCATCACTGCGGAACGAGGCTGAGACCTTCACATAGGCCGCTTCCGGCACCTGCCCGGTCTCCTCCGCGAAGACCACCGGCGCCACCTCGAGCATGCGGGCGATGAGGTCCGCGTCCAGCGCGATGACGTCGAACTGCAGACGCTCCCCGTCCTCGGGCCGGTACGTCCCTCCGGGCCAGGTCGCGCTGCTGCCGTCTGGGCGGATGGAGACGTTGTCGAAGCGGTTCCCGCCCACCGGGATCTCGCCGGCGACGTGCGCCGCCCTGATCACGATCTCCGAGGCCGCCTCCCCCTGCTCCTCGAACGCCGCCAGCCCGGTGCGGATCGTCTCCGCGTCCAGCTCCGCGTCCGGGTAGTTCGCGGCGAGTGTGCCCAGGAGCCCGGCCTCGTCCAGCTCGGCACGTTCCACGGCCCGCGTCGCGTAGTCCTCGGCGAGGTATCCGTTCGCCGCGGCGAGAAACACGCCCGGCACTGCGCCCGCCACCGCCGCGATGCCGCAGGCGACCTTCCAGCGCGGCGGCCCCGATGCCTGCGCGCTCCGCTCCGCACCCGCCGCCGGCCGCACCGGCACCGGGACCTCGCCGCACGGCAGATCCGCGATCAGCCGCTCGAGGTCCTGCAGCGTCGCCGCCTCCGCCGCCAGACTCAGCCGCCTGTCGAACTCAGCACGGTCCAGACGGCCGACCGCGAAGCCCTCGGCGAGCACCGTCCGGTACTCCTCGCGCTGGACGGTCGAAGGGCGGTCGGCGGCACGTGGGGAGAGCACCGGCACATTCTGCCCCAGGCGGGCCGCACCCGCTCCACGGAACCACTCACTCCACCCGTTCGAGGTCGCTCAGGCGCATCGTCACGCCGAAGGGCTCATCGGACTCCTCGAAGTCCACGTCCACGAGAGTGCCGTCCTCGCCGCTGTCGGCAGGGCCGCCGGTGCCCCTGTAGACCATGACGGAGCGGACGGCCTCACCCGCACTCGGATCGTATTCGCGCGCACGGCTGACGACCTCGTCGAGGTCGAAGTCCACTGCGTCGAGGTCCAGGAAGACCCCCCGCCACTCCGAGCCCTCGCTGAGGGTGGGCAGACGGTCGGGCTGCACGGACAGGGAGAAGTACTCGCCCTCCCCGTCACGACCGTCGACGTAGGTGAACCCGTCGTTGAGGGTGACCCTGTCGATGTCGACGAGACCCGCCTCCTGTGCCGCCTCGATCGCGGCGGGCACACTGCCGTCCTCCATCGCGGGAACGGTGTCCAGATGGAGATCGAGCTCGAGCGGATCGGCCTCTGCCCCGCCGGCGTCCTCGCCGGTGCCGTCACCGCCGCCCTGGGTGCCGGCCTCGGCCACGGCCTCGGGCACGTCGTCCCCACCGGCGACCGCCCTCACGAGGCCGAACGCGGCACCGCCGGACAGCAGCACGACCGCGAGCGCACCCGCGAGCGCCGCCGCCCCGCCGCCGCGCCGGCGCTCCCGCGGATCAGCCGAGTCGAACGGCACATCCGCCACGAGCGCCTCGAGCTCCGCGAAGCTCACGGCCTGCTCCGCAGCGGCCAGCCGCTCCTCGTAGAGGGCGTCCGTGAGCCGGCCCTCCGCCATGGCGGCCGCCAGCGCATCCGTGTAGCGCGCCTTCTCGCTGCGGGAGGGCCGGAGACCGCTCCGCGCGCCGCCCGCCCTCACTCGCCCACCTTCACGAGCGCGCCGCCGTCCGCGGACCAGACCACCGAACCGCCGCCCTCGCCGTAGTCGTTGGCGGCCATGCGCACCTCGATGAGGGGACGCGACATGTCCACTCCCACGTACCGGGAGCCGGACGAATCGACCCGCGCCCAGACGGACTCCGGCGCCACGCCCGCCATGCCCGTCGTCTCCTCGTACACCTCCGGCGCGGACTCGACCATGCGTGCGACCAGTTCCGGGTCGAGCTGATGGACGTCGAACACGAGCGCGTCGCGCGTGCCCGGTTCGTAGGTGCCGCCGGGGCTGGACTCCGGCTCGCGCCCGTCGTAGAGGAGGAGGTCGTCGTACCGGTTGCCGCCGACAGCCACCTGGGCGGAGGCGTATCCCGGATACAGGGAGACGTCGGAGACCTCCGTGCTCTCCTCGCTCAGCGCCTCGAGGCCGCGGAGCACGGCCGCCCTGTCGAGGACGGGGTCCTCTTCCGACTCACCGGCGGACTCGGGGATCTCACCGGCGTCGTCGCCGGACGATGAGGGGAGGAGCGTCCCGCCGTTGCCGGCGAGCACACCGCCCACGATCCCCACGGCCGCAGCTGCGGTGAACACACGCCCCCAGCGCACTCTCCGAGGTCCGCGGCCGGCCTCGCCCGGAGCGACCCGCGCACCCTGCGGCACGGGCAGACCGCCGCGAGGCAGGCCGGAGATCTGCGCCTCCAGCCCCTTGAGCGTCTCGCACCTGCCCATGCGGGTGAGCCGGGCCTCGAACTCCTCATCGTCGAGCCGCCCCTCGGCGTATCCGCGGGAGAGCACGTCGCGGTAGGCGTCGCGCTGCGTGAAGGAGGGTCTGTCGGTGACACGGGGCTGGGCCATACCAGTATTCTGCACCGCTCGGAGAATGCACCGCACCGAGGCCGGCCCGGGGCATCCGCCGGAGCCGCGCATACAGCGCCCATTGCATTACTGTGTCTCACACAGTATCGTGTGAGATATGAGCACCTCCGAGCCCGAGGCCCTCGCCACGCACCTGCAGGAGATCCGCAGGGGCACCGTCGTCCTCGCGAGCCTCGTCGCATGCAGGCGCCCGCAGTACGGCTACTCACTGCTGAGCAGCCTGGAGGAGTCCGGCCTCCACGTGGAGGCCAACACCCTCTACCCGCTTCTCCGCCGCCTGGAGAAGCAGGGCCTGCTCGCGGCCGAATGGAACACGGAGGAAGCCCGGCCGCGGAAGTACTACACCCTCACGGAGGACGGCGCACAGGTCGCGCAGACCCTCCGCGACGACTGGCTCGCCCTCACCGCGAGCCTCACCGCCCTCTGGAAGGACGCGCAGTCATGAGTACGCTCACCACCGCTTACACGGATGCCGTCGCGGCACGGGTGCCGGAGGCCGGCAGGGAGGAGATCGCCCGCGAGGTCGCGGCGATGATCGAGGAGATGGTCGAGGCCCGCCTGGAGCAGGCGGGGCCGGACCACGACGAGCCGGAGCATGCGGCCGTCGAGCGCGAGGTCCTCGAGGAGCTGGGAGATCCCGCGCGGCTCGCACGCGAGTACGCACGGACGCCGCAGCATCTCATCGGCCCGGACTGGTACCCCGTGTTCCTCTGGTGCGTCCGCTGGATCCTGCCGCTCGCTGGCGTGTGCGCACTGGTGGCGAACGGCGTCGTCTACGCGGCGACGGAACCAGAGCCGCACCTCGGCGGGCTCATCGGCGCGACCCTGGGAGAGGCCATCGGGGCAGTGCTGACCGCGTTCGCCGCCGTCACCCTCCTGCTGGCGGTCGTCGAGCGGACCACCGCGCCCGAGGCCGCCCCGGGCAACCGCAGGAAGTGGACCGTCGAGATGCTGCAGGGCAGGGCGCCGTCGGGTTCCACCGTGCGCGCGGATGCGACCGTGAGCCTGGTCCTCCTGGCGCTCCTCGCCGCACTGCCGTTCGTCCCCACGACGTTCCTCTACGTGGGGCACCTCAACAACGGCGAGACCTTCGTCAATCCAGAACTGGGGGCGGGGTGGCTGGCCGGCTACTGGGCGCTGCTGGCACTGCTCGCGGTCACGGAGGCATGGAAGGCCGTGCAGGCTCGGCTCACACCGGCGAATGCGTTCACCGGCATCGCGGTCGATGCGGTGCTCACGGCATTCCTCACGGTCGCGCTGCTCACCCAGCCGGTCCTGCACCCTGCCCTGGACGGCGACGGCCTCTTCGACACGCAGCTGCTCACGCTCGCAGGCGTGTGGGTCATCTTCGCCTGGGACCTCATCGCGACCCTCCGGGCGCTGCGCTCCCAGCGCCGCTGCTGACGACGACACGGCGACGACCGCGAACGCGTCCGGACACCCGCGTATGCATGGGTGTCCGGACGAGTTCCCGGGCCCTCGGGTTTCCTGTGCCCCGGAATGCGCGCAGCCGCCCATGCCTATGTGGGCGGCTGCGTCCGGTCACAGGCGCGGGCCTCAGCTCAGCTGCGGCCCGCGCGCTCGCGCCGGCGCGGTCTCCCTCACCGAGAGGACGACGATGCCCGTGACCACCGCGGCCGCCGCGAGGTAGATGCCGGGGGACGCCGCGAAGCCCGTCTCCGCGACGAGCAGCGTCACGACGAAGGGCGCGGTCCCTCCGAAGAGCGAGACGGAGACGTTGTATCCCAGGGAGAACCCGCCGTAGCGCACGTCCGTCGAGAAGAGCTCGTTCGCCGCGGCGAGGACCGGACCCAGGAAGAAGCTCAGCAGGATGCCGAGCAGCACGTGGCAGGCGACGGCGAGGACGGCGCTGCCCGTCTGCATCCCGAGGAACAGCGGCACGCCCAGCAGGAGCGAGGTCACGCAGGAGAAGAGCAGCACCGGCCGGCGTCCCACCCGGTCGGAGAGCAGTCCGGTCACGGGAATGAGCGCGCACAGCACGGCCATCATGACGACGGCGGAGACGGAGCCGAGGAGCGCGCTGAACCCCAGCGTCACCGAAAGGTGGGTGGGCACGTAGGTGAGGATCACGTAGATCGCGACGTTCTGGAAGAGCGCGAACCCGGCGACGATGAGCACGGCCCTCCAGTGCCGGACCAGGGTCTCCTTGAGCGGGTTCTTCCGCACGCGCCCCTGCGCCCGCAGCGCCGTGAACTCCGGGGTCTCCTCCAGCCGCGAGCGGATGTAGAGGCCCACCGCACCCAGCGGGCCTGCGACGAGGAACGGGATCCGCCAGCCCCACTCGTGCATCTGCGACTCACTCAGCACCGCATTCATCACGAGCACCGTCGAGGCGCCCAGCAGGAAGCCGAGGATGCACCCCATCTCCACGAAGCTCACGAGGTAGCCCCGCCTCTCCCTGGGCGCGTACTCCGCGACGAAGGCCGAGGCACCGCCCATCTCCCCTCCCGCGGAGAAGCCCTGCACCAGCCGCAGGATCACCAGCAGCACGGGCGCGAGGATCCCGATCGTGGCATAGCCGGGCAGCAGACCGATGAGGAAGGTGGCGCCCGAGGCGGTGAGGATGACCGCGGCGAGCACCTTCCGCCGGCCGATCCTGTCTCCGATCGCACCGAAGACGATCCCGCCGAGCGGCCGCACGATGAAGGCGGAGCCGAAGACGGCGAACGAGCTCAGCAGTGCGGCGGTGGGACTCGAGGACTCGAAGAAGACCTCGCCGATCACGACCGCGAGGTAGCCGTAGAGCGCCACGTCGAACCATTCGACGACGCTGCCGACGGAGGCGCCGACGGTCGCACGGCGCACGAGCGCGGGAGACGGAGGCGGAGCTGAGGCATCGGAGGTCGCGGGCGTGTCGGGGGCCATGGATTCGCTCCTCGGCTGCGGCGGGGACACGGAATGATGTGCTCCGCGTCACGCTACGCAGATCGTCGGACGAAATCAAGGGTCCTCAGTGCGGGGAGACCGGAACCCGTTCCAGGAGAGCGGCACGAGACTGCGCGAGATAGGTGCGCAGATACTCGGAGGCCGCACTCACCGCCCCGTCCGCGAGCAGGTCCACGAGCACCCGGTGCCGCTCCAGGAACGGGAGGTGGAAGTCCAGCGGCTCATCCATGTGCGCGTAGGCGAGGCGGAACTCCGCGAGGATCTGCGCGATCATCGCGTCCAGCCGCGGGGATCCCGCCAGTGCGACGAGTGCATGGTGGAACTCGATGCTCGCCGCGGCCACCCCCTGCCAGTCCTGCCGCGCGGCCGCCCTGCGCCCGGCCTCGATGCCCGCCTCAAGGTCCGCCAGCCAGGCGATGCCACTCGTGGCGCCGCCTCCCCCGTGACCGGCCGCCGCGAGCGCACCGCACTCCACGACCTCGCGCACCGCGAAGAGATCGGCGACGTCGTCACGGCCGAGCACGCGGACGAAGAAGCCGCGGCTGAGCTCGTGGACCACCAGCCTCTCGCGCACCAGCAGCTGCAGGCCCTCCCTCAGCGTGCTGCGGGAGACGCCCAGGTCAGCGCGCACCCCCTCCTCCGGCAGCTTGACCCCGGGCTGCACCGCCCCGCTGACGATCCTGCTTCGGATCTCACCCGCCACCCGATTGGCCGCACTGTGGACCCGCTCCTCGACTGCACTCACACCACCAACCTAGACGACCCGCCACACCGCAGTCCGCCGGCTCCCTCCGACGGCGGAGGCCGTCCCGACGGCGCACGCCGCCCTTCCCCACAGACTCCTTGCAGATCGTCCGACGATCAGACACCATGAACGTGAAACAGTTCACAGACACGCAGGACCGCACATCCGGAGGGCGCATGCAGAACAGGGAAACCACGGACGTCTCCCCGCTCCGGGTGGGCGTGGACATCGGCGGCACCTTCACGGACATCTCCGTCCTGGACGCAAGCGGGATCGTGGCGATCGGCAAGGTGCTCACCACCCACGGGAACCCCGCGGACGGCGTGGTGAGCTCCCTCGCGCAGGTCCTCGCCGCCCATTCCCTCGACCCCGCCCGGGTGGAGTGGCTGGTCCACGGCACCACCCTCGTGACGAACGCGCTCATCGAGAGGCGCGGCGCCCGCACCGCGCTCCTCACCACGGAGGGATTCCGCGACGTGGTGGAGATGGGCCGCGAGCACCGCTACGACCTCTACGACCTGGACATCGAGATGCCGGTGCCCCTGGTGCCGCGCAACCTGCGGATCGGGGTGCCGGAACGCACCCTGGCCTCGGGCGCGGTCGCCGTGCCCTTGGATGAGGACTTCCTGGTGCGAGCCGTGCAGGAGCTCGCGGCGGCCGGCGTCGAGGCCGTCGCGATCTGCTTCCTCCACTCCCACGTCAACCCGGAGCACGAACAGCGCGCACGCCGTCTCGTCGAGGAGACCGCGCCCGGCATGCGAGTGGCGCTCTCCAGCGACATCAACCCGGAGGTGCGCGAGTACGAGCGCTTCTCCACCACGCTGGCCAACGTCTACGTGCAGGGCGTCGTCGAGGACTATCTGGCGGAGCTCGCCGCCGGCCTCACCCGGATCGGAGTGCAGGACGCCCCGATGATCATGCTCTCGAACGGCGGCGTCACGGCGATCGAGGTGGCCCAGCGCTTCCCCATCCGCATGCTGGAATCCGGGCCGGCCGGCGGGGCGCTGGGTGCCATCGCGTTCGGCAGGGAAGCCGGCGACGCGGATCTCCTCGCGTTCGACATGGGCGGCACCACCGCCAAGCTCTGCATGATCGAGGACGGCCGCCCGCTGCTCGCCCACACCTTCGAGGTGGGCCGCTCGCACAAGCTCAAGCCCGGCTCCGGCCTCCCCGTGCGGGCTCCCGTCATCGACATGATCGAGATCGGGGCGGGCGGCGGGTCCATCGCCCGGGTGAACTCGCTGGGGCTCATCACGGTGGGCCCGGACTCCGCGGGCTCGGAGCCCGGGCCGGTCTGCTACGGGCAGGGCGGCACGCAGGTGACCGTCACGGACGCGGACCTCGTCCTGGGGCTGCTGGACCCCGCGAGCTTCCTGGGCGGGCGGATGCCGCTGGACAGGGAGGCGGCGGTGAGCGCGGTGCGCACGCAGATCGCGGAGCCGCTGGGCGTCTCCGTCGACGAGGCCGCCTGGGGCATCCACGCCACCGTCAACGCGAACATGGCCGACGCCGCCCGCGTCCACGCCATCGAGCGGGGGCGAGAGGTGGACCGGCTGCCGGTGTTCGTCTCCGGCGGCAACGGCCCCCTCCACGGCCCGGGCGTGGCCCAGGCGCTGGGCTCCCCGTCGTTCCTCGCGCCGCCGGCCGCCGGAGTGCTCAGCACGCTGGGCTTCCTCTCCGCGCCGCCGTCCATCGACGTGGTCCGCTCCCGCTTCGCCGTGGTCCGGCCGGGCATCGAGACCACCGCCGAGGCCGCCTTCCGCGAGCTGGAGGACGAGGCCCGTGCACTGCTGCTCGCCTCCGGGGTGCCGGGAGCGCAGGTGCACTGCGAGCGCTCCGCGGACATGCGCTTCGCCGGTCAGGGCGCGGAGGTGGAGGTGCCGCTGGCGGAGGGCGCGGACCCCACCGCCGAGGTGCTCGAGGAGGCCTTCCGCAGGGTGTACACCCAGCGGTTCGGCGAGGTGGCGCCGCACGGCGTGGGGATCGAGGTGCTCAACTGGCGGGTGCGCGCCTCTGGTCCGGAGCCGGACCAGCCCCTGCGCTTCGAGGGCGCGAACGGCGATGAGGCAGGACAGGCCGCGGCCAGTGCCCCCGTTCCGGCGGGAGCGGCGGAACCAGCGACGACCGAGGCCGGCACCCCCACCGGTGCGGGCCCGGATGCGTCCGGCCCGCTCATCGGCCACCGTTCGGTCTGCCTCGGGCCCGAGGCCGGCCGCCGGGAGGTGCCCGTCTACGCCCGCCTCCGCCTGCCGGAGGGCTTCGAGACGCAGGGACCCGCGCTCATCGAGGAGACCGAGTCGACCCTGTTCGTCCCACCCGGCGCACACTGCCGGATGGGCGCGGACCAGACGGTCCGCGTGACGTTCGCGGCCGCAGCCGGCACAGCCGGGACGGGCACGGCCGGAACGGACACAGCAGCGACGGCCGCAGCCGGCACGTCCACAGCAGAGGAGGAAGCATGAACCGCGCAGCCGATCCGGTGGTCGTGGGACTGGTGGCCAACCGCCTGCACTCGATCCTCGACGAGCAGCAGTCCGCGCTCATCAGCACCGCGTTCAGCCCGGTGGTGCGTGAGTCCTACGACCTCGCGTGCGCGGTGTTCGACTCGCGGGGACGGATGATCGGGCAGTCGCGCTCCGGCACCCCGGGCCACATCAATGCGATGGCGACCGGCATGGAGCACATCGCCGCGCGGTTCCCCCACAGCGAGCTGGCCGACGGCGACGTGCTCATCACCAACGACCCGTGGATGACGGCGGGCCAGATCAACGACATCACGATCGCCACCCCGTTCTTCCGCGAGGGGCGTCTGGTGGCGTGGTTCGCCAGCTGCTGCCATTCGCCGGACATCGGCGGCCGGATCCTCTCCGCGGAGGCGCGCGAGGTGTACGAGGAGGGCCTGCGGATCCCCCTCATGAAGCTGCGGACCGCGGCGGGTCCGGACACCACGCTGGAGCAGCTCATCCGCACCAATGTGCGCACGCCGGACGAGACGATGGGCGACATCTACGCGCAGGTCGCCTCCAACCAGGTGGGGGCGCGGAGCCTGTTCGCGCTCATGGACGAGCACGGGCTGGAGGAGATCGACTCCGTGGCCGCGGAGATCATGGACCGCTCGGAGCGGGCGCTGCGGGAGCGGATCGCGCAGCTGGCCGACGGCCGGTACTCCGCGGCGATGGAGGTGGACGGGTTCGGCGGCGAGTCGCTGCTGCTGGCGGTGACGGTGACCGTCGACGGCGAGCAGATCGGGATCGACTACGCCGGCTCCTCGCCCCAGTCCCGGTACGGCGTGAATGTGGTGCTCAACTACACCCGCGCCTACACCTCCTTCGCGATCAAGGCAGCCCTCGCGCCCGAGGTGCCTCACAACGAGGGCTCCTTCCGCCCCGTGACCACGACGGCGCCGGAGGGCAGCGTACTGGGCTGTGTGGATCCCGCGCCGGTGGCGTCGCGGCACCTCGTGGGGCATTTCCTGCCCAGCCTCGTCTTCCAGGCGCTGCGCCCGGCGGTGCCGGAGGGTCTGCCCGCGGCGAGCGCGGACGCGCTGTGGATGACGGTGTGGCGCGGTCTCGTGGGCGAGGGCGGAGTCGGCACCGAGGCCGCTGTCGCCGAGGCGAGCGCAGGCAGCAAGGCGGCACACTTCACACTCACGTCGTTCGGCGCCGGCGGCAGCGGCGGCAGGCCGCGGAAGGACGGGCTCACCACCACCGGGTTCCCCACCGGTGTGCGCGCGGCTCCCACGGAGGTGCTGGAGACGCTCACTCCCCTCGTGCAGATGCAGCGGGAGCTGCGGCCGGACTCCGCAGGTCCGGGTGCGCACCGCGGCGGCCTCGGCCAGCAGATCCGGGTGCGGCGGAGCGGCAAGGGATCCTGGTCCGTGAATGCGAACGTGGACCGCGTGGACTTCCCCGCCCCCGGCGCGCTGGGCGGAGCAGCGGGCGCGGCCGGCTCATTCACCGATGCGCTCACGGGCGAACCGCTGCCGCGCAAGGCGCAGGTGTTCCTCGAGGACGATTCGCTAGTCGCCCTGCAGTTCCCCGGCGGCGGGGGCTACGGCGATCCGCACCGCCGACCGGTGGAGGAGGTGCTGCGCGACGTGGTGGGCGGATACGTCTCCGTGCGCAGCGCCCGGGAGCACTACGGCGTGGCCGTCGAGTACCGGGGGCCGGCGGACGCGATCGTGCGGACCGAGGACATGTACGCCGTGGACGAGGAGGAGACCGCCCGGCTGCGCGGCCGGTAGGCGGAATGCGCCGGCCGGCCCGGACGACTCCACGCCGAGCGATGACCGCACCCGGCCGAGCTGCGGACCCGTGCAGCGGGCCCGTGTCCGTGCCGGCAGACATAATGGCGGCATGGCAGGAGCAGACGGTCACGCACCACGCGCCACCGAGCCGCAGACACCTGACGGGCAGGCCGCGCTCGCGGGGTTCTCCCCTGCCACGCGGGACTGGTTCATCCGCCGCTTCTCCCAGCCCACGCCCGTGCAGAGCGGCACCTGGCAGACCGTCGCCTCCGGGGCGCACGCCCTCGTCGTGGCGCCCACGGGCTCCGGCAAGACGCTCGCGGCGTTCCTCCACGGCATCGATCACCTGACGCAGGAGAAGACAGCCGCCGCCGAGGCCGTCCCGGACAGCGCCGGCACACCCGCCACCCGCGTCCTCTACGTCTCCCCGGTCAAGGCCCTCGCCGCGGACATCCGCAGGAACCTCGACGCGCCCCTCGCCGGTGTCGATGCCGAACGCGAGGCCCGCGGCGAACCGCGCTCCGGCATCTCCGTGGGGATGCGCACCGGCGACACGCCTGCCGCCGAGCGTGCGAGGCTGGTCCGCCGTCCACCGGACATCCTCGTCACCACCCCGGAGTCGCTCTTCCTCATGCTCACCTCCCGAGCTGCGGAGACGCTGCGCGGCGTGCGCACCGTGATCGTCGACGAGGTGCACTCCGTCGCGGGCACCAAGCGGGGCTCCCACCTGGCACTCTCCCTCGCACGTCTCGACGCGCTGCTGCCCGCCCCGGCGCAGCGGATCGGCCTCTCCGCCACGGTGAGCCCGGTGGACGCGGTGGCGTCGTTCCTGGGCGGCGAGGCACCCGTGACGGTGGTGCGTCCCCCGGCGCAGCGGGTGCCGGACGTGCGCATCGCGGTTCCCGTCGAGGATCTGGGCGACATCGCCGGCGGTGCCACTGACCGGAGCCCGGACGGCACACCCGTCCTCAGCGCCTCCGCCCGTGAACGCACCGGATCGATCTGGCCGCACATCGAGGCGAGCATCCTCGACGACGTGCTCGCGCACCGCTCCACGCTCGTCTTCGTCAATTCCCGCGGACTGGCGGAGAAGCTCACCGCCCGGCTCAACGAGCTGCACGCGGAGCGGCACGGCGCGCAACCGGCGCCGGTGCTGCACTCCGCCAACGGCTCCACCGTCGGCCGCACCTCTCCTCCCGCACGAGACCCCGAGCTCCCGCTGCCGGACGCCGTGCCCGCACCTCGACAGCCCCACCCGTCAGCTGATCCACCTGAAGCTGCTGCGGGCTCCGAGCCCGGGGCCCCTCCGGAGATCATCGCCCGCGCACACCACGGCTCCGTCTCCAAGGAGCAGCGTCTCCTCGTCGAGAACGAGCTGAAGTCCGGCGAGCTGTGCTGCGTCGTGGCGACCTCCAGCCTGGAGCTCGGCATCGACATGGGCGAGGTGGACCTCGTCGTCCAGGTCGCCGCTCCCCCGGACGCCGCCAGCGGCCTGCAGCGGGTGGGCCGTGCCAACCACCAGGTGGGAGGCACCGCCCGCGGCATCGTGTATCCGCGCACACGGCGGGATCTGCTCGAGGCCGCCGTCATCGTCGAACGCATGGAGCACGGTGAGCTCGAACCGCTCTCGCCCCCGGCCAACCCGCTCGACGTGCTCGCCCAGCACACGGTCTCCGCCCTCGTGCGGGAGGAGCTGACGGCGGACGAGTGGTACACCGTCGTCCGCCGCAGCCACCCTTTCCGCAACCTCACCCGTGCGGCCTTCGAATCGGTGCTCGGCATGCTCGCCGGGCGCTGGTCGTCGGAGGAGTTCGCGGGCCTGCGTCCGCAGATCGTCTGGGACCGGGAGACCGGCGCCCTCACCGCGCGCCCCGGTGCACAGCGGCTCGCCACCACCAACGCGGGCACCATCCCGGACCGCGGTGCGTACTCCGTCATGCTGCCGGAGGGGGAGGAAGCCACCGGCGCCAGGCGTGTGGGTGAGCTCGACGAGGAGATGGTCCACGAATCGCGCGTGGGCGACATCATCACTCTCGGTGCGGGCTCCTGGAGGGTGCAGGAGATCTCCACGGACCGAGTCACCGTGGTGCCCGCACCGGGCCGCTCCGCCCGCCTGCCCTTCTGGCACGGCGAGGGGCCCGGGCGGCCTGCGGAGCTGGGCGAGGCCATCGGGGAGTTCGTCCGCGAGTTCGAGAGGCAGGAGTCCGGGGAGCAGGAGTCCGAGGTGCCCGAGGCCTCGGGCACGGACCGCGTGCAGGCCAACCTCCGTGCGTTCTTCGCGGAACAGCGGCAGGCCACCGGGCACGTCCCCACGGACACGGACCTCCTGCTGGAGATCTGCCCGGAGGAGACCGGCGATCTCCGCCTCGTCCTCCACTCCCCCTACGGCAGGCGCGTGCACGCACCGTGGGCGCTGGCGATCGGCGAGCGCCTGCGGGAGCTGGGCGGCGACGCCTCCGTCATGGCCGCGGACGACGGCATCGTCGCACGCCTGCCGGCGGACGGAGGCTGGGCGCGGGTCACCGGGACGGAGCACATTCCGCACCCGAGGTCCGGGACGAGGGCCGAGCCCGATGACCTGCCGGTGACTCCGGAGACGCTCACCTTCGAACCGGAGGCGCTCGTGCACCGGGTCGAGCAGCTGGTGGGCGGCTCCGCCCTGTTCGCCGCGCGGTTCCGCGAATGCGCCGCCCGCGCCCTCCTCCTGCCCCGCCGGGACCCCGGCCGGCGCACGCCGCTGTGGCAGCAGCGTCTGCGGGCCGGTCAGCTGCTGGAGGCCGTCGCGGAGTTCCCGGACTTCCCCATCCTCGTCGAGACCGCCCGCGAGTGCCTGCAGGACGTCTACGACCTGCCCCGCCTGCAGGAGCTCATGCGCCGGATCCGCAGCGGCGGTGTCCGGATCCACGCCGTCCGCACGCAGGTGCCCTCGCCGTTCGCCGGGGACCTCCTGTTCGGCTACGTGGGTGAGTTCCTCTACGAGGGCGACCGTCCGCTGGCCGAACGCCGCGCCTCCACGCTCGCTCTGGACCCGGCGCTGCTGGCGGACCTCGTGGGCCGCGGCGAAGCGGCAGAGCTGTTGGACCCGGAGATCATCGCCGAGGTGGAGGCCGAGCTGCAGCGCGTGGTCCCGGGGCGTCGTGTCCGCGGCAGCGAGGGCGTCGCAGACCTGCTCCGTTCGCTGGGGCCGCTGACGGCGGCCGAGGTCGCACGGCGGCTGGAGACCGAGCATGCCGCACCTTCCGAGTCCGGCACCGGGCCCGAGGCTGCACCCGAACACACCGTGTCCGCCGAACCGAGTGCTGCGCCCGAACCCGGTGCTGACGCTGAACCTGACACCGAACCCGGTGCTGACGCCGAGGGCCGCGACCGTGGTGCAGCAGAGGGTTCCCCTACCGCCGCAGAGGACCACCGGGCCGCAGCCCTGTCCGCGCTCCGGTCCTTGGAGTCCTCGGGCCGTGCGATCCGTCTGCGTGCGACCCGCCGTCCTGACCAGGATGACCGCGCCGCCCCCTCCACCACCGCCGCGAACGGCTCGGACGCACACGTCCTGTGGGCCGCCGTCGAGGACACCGGGCGACTGCGCGCGGTCCTGGGCGAGAGCATCGTGCCGGGGGATGTGCCTGTGGAGTTCCTCGACCCCGGTGCAGACCCTGCGGGAGAGCTCCTGCGCAGATTCGCGCGGACCCGCGGACTCTTCTCCGCCGCGGATGCCGCCGGTGCCCTGCAGACGGGAACCGCAACGGTGCAGCCCGTCCTCGGCCGCCTCCGCGAGGCAGGCACCCTCATCGCCCTGCCGGACGGCTGGGTCCACGCGGACGTCTTCGCCCGCATCCGCAGACGCGCGCTCCGCGCCGCCAGGGAAGCCACCCGCCCGGTCCCGGCTGCCGCGTACGCCCGCCTGCTCCTCGAACGACAGCACCTCCTGCGGCCGCTCCACGGCGCGGACGGACTCGTCCGGGTCGTCGAACAGCTCTCCGGCCTCGCCCTGCCGGCATCCCTGTGGGAGTCGGCGGTGCTCCCCGCCCGGGTGGCGGACTACTCGCCGCAGCTCCTCGACCAGCTCATCGGCTCCGGCGAGATCGGCTGGGCGTCCGCGAGCCCGCCCGGCTCCATCCGGAGCAGTCGGCCCTCCGCAGCCCGGCGATCCGCCCGGTCACCCGCCGCACCGACCGGCACCGGGCCGCAGGACCCCGCCGCAGTGCCGCCGGATCCCGGAACCGAGCGGGACCCTCTCGTGTCCCTGCATCTCACCGAGCTCCGGGAGGAGACGCTGCCGGCGGAGGAGGATGACGGATTCACCACGCTGGAGGAGGCGGTCGTCGCCGCACTCTCCTCCGGCGGAGCATGGACGGCGGGGGAGATCGCCGCACGCGTGGATGCGGCGGGAGCAGGGAGCACACGCACGGAGAGTGCGCCGCCGGGAGCCCTGCATGCGGATGCGGCGGGAGTCTCCTCCGCCGGCCTCCGCGCGGCGCTGTGGAGCCTGACCCGGCGCGGGCTCGTCACCTCCGACTCCTTCTCCCCCGTCCGCGCCGCGTATGAGGTTCCGGCCGCCGGGGCGGCGAGCCGCGGAGCAGCCGCGTCCGCACGCCGGAGCGGGCGCGCTGCTGCCTCTCGCCGAGGTCGCGGCAGGGGCCTGCGCGGCTCACCGCTGGGGGCGTCGTACAGCTCGTCGTATCGCTCACTTCCTCCCGCCGCGGACAGGACGTCCCCCGCCTCGGCACCGGGATCAGACCCGCACCACGGCACCCCGGGACGGCCGCAGCCGGACGGGTCCCCGCTGCCGGCGACGGATCCGCTGCTCCGCGGTCGCTGGACGCTCACTCGGACGGACCCCGTGGACCCCACGGAACGGGCGCTGGGTTTCGCGGAGTCCCTGCTGGACCGTCACGGCGTGGTGACCCGCGCCGCGGCAGAAGCGGAGAAGGTGCCCGGCGGCTTCCCCGTGCTGCAGCGGGTGTTCGCCGGACTCGAGGACGCCGGACACACCGTGCGGGGGCGTTTCGTCACGGGGATGGGCGGAGCCCAGTTCGCCGAGCACACCACGGTGGACCGGCTGCGGGAGCTCGCCGAGTCCGGAAGCCCCGGTCCGGTCGCCCTCTCGGCGGCGGATCCGGCCAACCCCTTCGGCCGCGCACTGCCGTGGCCGGCATCTGCCCCGGGTCCGCATGCGCAGAGCGCTCCGATCAGGCCCGCCCGGGCTGCCGGGGCACTCCTCGTCATCGACGACGGCCGCCTCGTCGCCTGGCTCTCCCGCGGAGGGAGGTCGATGCTCACGTTCCCGGAGGCGGGCACCGTCCTCGGCGCGGCGGCCTCCCCTGGGCCGGAGTCGTCCTCCGGCCCCGCTGAGGCGGAGAGCCCACCGGAATACGCACATCCCGAGCGGGCGGCGGCTGTCCTCGTGGACGCGGCGCACCGTGCCCGCATGGCCGGTTTCACGCTGGAGACGATCGACGGCCGCTCCGCGCTCAGCCACCCGTGGGCGTCCGCGCTCAAAGAGGCGGGTCTCTCCGTCACACCCCGCGGGCTGCGCTTCTACGGCTGAGCGGACACCGCACACGGGCCTGCCCACCCACGTATGCCCGGGTGTCCGGCGATGTGTCCGGTGCGACCGGCTCAGCCCGCACCCACCAGCAGCATCGTGCCGCCCAGCGTGATCCCGGAGAGGATGAGCGTGATGGTCGTGTAGCCGAGGATCTCCCGGACCTTCAGCCCCGCCACGGCCAGCAGCGGGATCGCCCAGAAGGGCTGGATCATGTTCGTCCACTGGTCGCCGTAGGCGATCGCCATGACGACGACCTCCTGCTGCACGCCCAGCGCGTCCGCGGGTGCCGCGAAGAGCGGTGCCATCACCTCGAACTGACCGCCGCCGGAGGGGATGAACATGTTGAGCACCCCGGCTGCGAGGAACGCGAAGAAGCCCAGGGTCGCGGGGCTGGAGATGTCGATGAAGAACTCACTCACGATCACGGTGAGTCCGCTCGCGCTCATCATCCCGATGAGCCCGGCGTAGAGCGGGTACTGGAGCAGCACCTCGCTGACGGTGCGTCCGCCCTCGGCCACGAGCGAGGCGAGCTCCCGCGCGTTGCCCACCAGCAGCAGGATGAGGCAGAGCAGGGTCCAGTTGACGATGTCCAGGTTGAGGTCGAAGCCGTTGCTGCCGAAGTGCATGACCAGGTAGATGCCGAAGAAGACGCCCAGGAGGGCCGTGAAGCCCCGGAAGTGCTCCATCCACTCGGCCGGCGTGCGCGCGCCGTCGCGCACCTCTCCCGTCTGCGCATGCGCACCGGCGGCGTCACCGCCCGTGCCGGTCCCCGCGTCCGCGGACGCACCCGCACCGCCGCCGCCTCCGCCCGGCAGGGCGAAGATGGCGTCCGGAGCCGTGACGATCTCGTTCTCCCGCTTGGGGGTCATGAGCATCATCGCCACCGTCACCACCGCGAGCGTGACGAAGGCGGCCGTGATGTTCCACCAGGAGAAGGTGGTGCGGGTGATCTCGATGAGCCCGCCGGGCAGGTCCGTGTACGCCCCGCCGTCCGTCGCGGCGTTGAGCGGGCCGGACCCGGAGTACCCCATGTGCCAGATGACGAAGCCGCTGTAGCCCGAGGCCACCAGCAGCGGGTAGTGGAGCTTCATCCCTCGCTGCCTGGCCGCACGCGCCACCTCGACCGCCATCACACCGCCCACCACCAGGCCCAGGCCGAAGCTGATGAGGGAGGCGAGCCCGGCCACGACGGTCACGAAGCCGTAGGCCGCGGCAGGCGTCTTGGGCAGCCCGGCGATGCGGACGAGCAGGCGGTGCACGGGACGCGTGTTCGCCAGGGTGTAGCCCAGCAGCAGCACGAGGCAGACCTGCGTCATGAACGCGAGGAGTCCGATCAGTCCCTCGCCCCATCCCATCACCAGTTCGCCGGGCGTCGTGTCCGTCATGGTCAGGGCGGCCACCGCGGCGATGACGGTGAGGACGATCGCGAGGATGAGGGGGCCGGGAAGCCACCTCTCCACGAGGTAGACGACCGGGCGGGCTATCACTCGAAGCACGGGAGCAGTCCTTTCATCTCCGGCATCGTCGCCGGTTCGTCTCCGGCATCGTCGCCGGAGGCCATCAGGAGGAACCTCACCTGCCCGCGCCGCCGGGCGGACCGCGTCGCCGGCGAGGGCAGACGTGTGTGACACACCCTACCCACCACCGCGGCCCCGCCGGGCCTCCGACCCATCCCTGACATTCGCGTCAATTCACCGTTGACACATGCGTCAACGCCTCACTACTGTGATCTCCACCACGGCAATGACGCCAAGGAGATCCATGAAATCACTGCTCGCACGCGGGCTCGCAGCATGCGGCTGCCTCGCGCTCACCGCCTGTTCGTCACTGGGCTCCGCCGAGGACCGCCTGAGCGAGCTGCTCATCGCCGTCCCCGGTGACGTCTCGTCCTTCGACCCCGCCACGGGCAACTCCGGGAACGACCACATATTCCTCTACCCCGTCTTCGACACCCTGCTGAGCTTCGATCCGGAGACCACCGAACCCCGCCCGGGCCTCGCCGAATCGTGGGAGTACGAGGACCAGAACACCCTCGTGCTCACCCTCCGGGAGGGCGTCACCTTCCATGACGGGGAGCCGCTGGACGCGGAGGCCGTGAAGGCCAACCTGGACCGCTCGCGCTCCGAGGGCTCCAACCTGCAGTCCGAGCTCGGCTCGATCAGCGCGGTCGAGGCCGTCGACCCGCGCACGGTGCGCGTGGAGCTGGCGGAGCCGGACCTCGCGCTCCCCCTCATCTTCGCCGACCGTGCGGGCATGATGGTCTCCCCCACCTCGCTCGAGGACCCGGACGCGCTCGCATCGGCACCGGTGGGAACGGGCCCCTGGGAGCTCAAGGAGTGGAAGCGCGGCAGCGCGGTGGAGTACGTCGCCAACGACGACTACTGGAACGAGGAGGTCTACGCCTCTCCCCGGATGACCTACCGCGTGCTCACGGATCCCAAGACCCGCGTGGACTCCCTCATCACCAACCAGGTCGACTTCTCCTACCAGGTGGGCCCCGGCGATGCCGAGGGCCTGGCCCTCAACGAGGCGATCACGGTGCAGTCGGATCCCAGCATCCGCGTGCCGCTGATCTATCTGGACCTCTCCGACGAGCTGCTCGCGGACACACGTGTGCGGGAGGCGCTCAACATCGCCGTCGACCGCGAGCAGATGGCCGAGGTGGGGTACTTCGGCTACGCCCGGCCCGCCAGCACGTACTTCCCCGAGGAGCACTGGGCCTCGGTCGAGGGCGAGGAGCAGTATCCGCACGACCCGGAGCGCGCACGCGAACTCATCCGCGAGGCCGGGGCGGAGGGCGCGGAGATCTCCATCCTCCTGCCCAACGATGCGAACACCGTCCGCCGTTCGGAGATCATCCGCTACGCCTACGAGGACATCGGCCTGCAGGTCGACATGCAGCCGCGGGAGCTGGTGCAGTCCACCACCGAGTTCTTCGACGAGAACCGTGCACCCGCACTCCTGTCCGCCTGGACCGGACGGCCGGACCCCGCGCAGACGTATGCGCAGCTCCTCGCCGAGGCCGGCTACTACAACACCGGCGGCGTCGCCACGCCGGGACTCGAGGAGGCGGTCGACAGGTCGCACGAGCAGGACAGCGACGAAGCCCGTGCGGAGGAGCTCAAGGAGGCCGGCCGCGCGGCGTTTAAGAACGCCACCTTCGTCCCGCTGGTCTTCGAGGACACCATCGTCGCCTATGCGAACCAGGTGGAGGGCTATCAGCCCAATCTGCTGGGCAAGCCCAAGTTCACCGACATCAGAGAGGTGGGGTGAGGACCGATGGATCTGCTCGAAGTCGATGACCTCGCAGTGTCCTTCGCGGACCCCAAGGACCCGGACAGCGTCGCGCCCATCGTCAAGGGGGTGAGCTTCGGCATCGCCCCGGGCGAGGTGTTCGGACTGGTGGGTGAGAGCGGCAGCGGCAAGTCCGTCACCGCCCTGTCGATCATGGGGCTGCTCGACCCGCGCACCGCGCGTACGGCCGGCTCCGTGCGGCTGCAGGGCGAGGAGATCCTGCACGGCGGCGGCGTGGACCGTTCGCTGCGCGGCGCGCGCATGTCGATGGTCTTCCAGGAGCCGATGACGGCGCTGGATCCCGTCTTCACGATCGGCAGCCAGCTCGTCGAGACCCTCCGCGCTCACCAGCAGGTCAGTGTGCGCGAGGCGAGGCGGCGTTCGGTCGAGATGCTCGACGCCGTGGGCATCGTGGACCCCGCCGCCCGCTTCCACGCCTATCCGCACGAGCTCTCCGGCGGCATGCGCCAGCGCGTGGTCATCGCCCTCGCCCTCATCTGCGGGCCCGAGCTCCTCATCGCGGACGAACCGACCACCGCGGTGGACGCCACGGTCCAGCTCCAGCTGCTCCGGCTCATCCGCGAGGCCTGCACCGCGACGGGCACGGCCGTCCTCTTCATCACCCACGACCTCGGCGTCGTGAGCCAGCTGTGCGACCGGATGGCCACCATGTACGCCGGCGAGATCGTGGAGACGGGAGCGGTCGGCGAGGTGCTCTCCGCACCCCGGCACCCCTATACGGCGGCGCTGCTGGGAGCGCTGCCGCTGCCCTCCCGGCGCGGGCACCGCCTCATGTCGATCCCCGGCCGCGTCCCGGTGCCGGGGACGGAGCCGTCCGGCTGCTGGTTCGCGGACCGCTGCGCCTTCGTCGCGGACGAGTGCCGCACAGCGCACCCGCCGCTGCAGACCGCGGCCGAGCAGGCGGACGACCGTGCCGCACGCTGCATCCGCGTCGACGCGATCGCCGACGACCTCACCGCACTCGCACACGCCGATTCGCCCGCCGCGGTGGTCGGCGGCCTCGGAAAGGAGTCGCGATGACCCAGGGAGCACACACCTCGCCCACGGCGGAGACAGCGGCCCGCCCCATCTTCTCCGCGCGGAACGTGACCGTGGAGTTCAGGATCAAGCGCAATCACACCGTCACGGCCGTCTCCGGCGTGGACATCGACGTCCCCGCCCGCGCCTCGATCGGGCTCATCGGCGAATCCGGCTCCGGCAAGTCCACGCTCGCCCGCGCCCTGCTGGGCCTCGCCCCGGTCACCGCGGGCGAGATCCTGTGGGAGGGCAAGGACATCCGGAGGCTCTCCGCCGCGGATCGCCGCAGGTTCCGCACCACCGCGCAGATGATCTTCCAGGATCCGCACAGCGCGCTCGACCCGCGCAGGCGCATCCTCTCCAGCGTCATGGAGCCGCTGAAGGTCCTGGGCATCGGCAGCCGTGCGGAGCGGGAGGCCAGGGCGGAGGCCCTGCTCACCCAGGTGGGGCTGCGGATGGACCAGGCGCAGCGATTCCCCCATCAGCTCAGCGGCGGCCAGAAGCAGCGCGCCTGCATCGCCCGGGCGCTCATCGTCGATCCGCAGGTGCTCATCTGCGACGAGTCCGTCGCAGCCCTCGACGTGGCGCTGCAGGCGGAGATCCTCAACCTGCTCGACGACCTCCGTGAGCAGTTCGATCTGGCGCTCGTCTTCATCAGCCACGACCTCTCCGTCGTGGCCCACATCAGCGAGCAGCTCCACGTCATGCACCTGGGGAAGACGGTGGAGACCGGACCCACGGCCGAGGTGACCCGCGCACCCCGGCACGAGTACACCGAGAAGCTGCTCGCCTCCCAGCTCACCGTGGGTGCTTCCGGCCGGGCGCTGAACGGCAGCTCTGCGCACGGCGACGGCTCGCAGGAGGCACGCGCATGAAGTACGCATCCCTCGTCCTCACCCGGGTCGCCTCGACGATCCCCACCCTCGTCCTCGCCACCCTCATCGTCTTCTTCCTCATCCGCCTCATCCCCGGAGATCCCGCGAACGCGATCGCCGGGGAGTACGCCACCCCGGAGCGGCTCGCGGAGATCCGCACGGAGCTCGGCCTCGACCTCTCCCTGCCCATGCAGTACCTGTCCTGGGTGGGAGGCGTCCTCACCGGTGACCTCGGCGTGTCGTTCATGACCGGGCAGGGTGTGGCCGGGCTCATCCTCGAGCGCCTCCCCGTCACCCTGATCCTCACGACCATGGGCCTCGTCGTCGCGGTCCTCATCGGCCTGCCCACCGGCATCATCTCCGCCTCGCGCTCCGGCGGGCGCCTCGACCGGTTCCTCACGACCGCTGCGACGCTGGGGCTCGCCATCCCCAACTTCTGGCTGGGCATGGTCCTCATCCTCGTCTTCAGCGTGGCGCTCGGCTGGCTGCCCGGGCCCGGCGGTCCGCTGTTCACCGCGGACCCGCTGGGTGCGATCCGCGCCGCGATCCTCCCAGCGATCGCCCTGGGCCTGGTGGGCGGCGCGGAGATCTGCAGGCAGGTGCGCAGCGCCATGGTCGAGGACCTCACCAGCGATCACGTGCGCACGCACAAGGCCAAGGGACTCAGCTGGCGTCGCATCCTGTGGGTGCACTCCCTGAAGAACTCGAGCCTCCCCTTCCTCACGATCGTGGGCCTGCAGATCTCCCGCCTGCTGTCCGCCTCGGTCGTCGTCGAGACCGTGTTCGGCCTCTCCGGGCTCGGCACGCTCATCGTCACCTCCACCAACCAGCGCGAGTACCTGATCGTCCAGGGAGTCGTGCTCGTGATGGCGCTGCTGGTGATCTTCACCAACCTCGTCGTTGACATCTTCTACCGTGTGATCGATCCGAGGATCCGCTGATGACCGCTATGACGCATTCCGCACCCACCGCCGGTGCCGCCGCTGACGCCGGCCGGCCCTCCGGCCGTCCCCGCCTCCGGCGGCCGCGCATCGCCCGGGCCGCCAGCATCGTGATCCTGCTCGCGGCGCTCGTACTGCTGCTCGCCGGCCGCTGGCTCACTCCCTACGATCCGGACGCGCAGGATCTCACCACCGTCTTCGCCGGTCCCAGCTGGGAGCACTGGCTGGGCACGGACGACCTCGGCAGGGACGTCCTCTCCCGGATGATCGCCGGCGGACAGGCCACCATCGCCGCCTCGCTCTTCGCCGTCGTCGTGGCGCTGGGGCTGGGTCTGCCGGTGGGAATCGCCGCCGGCTATCTGGGCGGCTGGGTCGACACCTGCCTCATGCGGGTGGTCGACGCCCTCCTCGCCTTCCCCGCCATCGTCCTGGCGATCGGGGTGACCGCGTCCATGGGGATCGGGCTGTTCAACGCCATGCTCGCGGTGGGCGTGGTGCTCTCGCCGGCCATCGCGCGGCTGGCGCGTGCCCAGACGCTGAGCGTGAAGACCATGACCTATGTGGAGGCTGCCCGCTCGTTCGGCGCCCGGGGTCTCCGTGGGATCATCCTCCCCCACATCGTGCCCAACATGATCCAGCCGGTCATCGTGCAGACCTCGATCGTCTTCGGACTCGCGATGCTCGCGGAGGCCAGCCTGAGCTTCCTGCAGCTGGGTGTGCAGGCGCCCGGCTCCTCCTGGGGCGCGGTCCTCTCCCGCGCCTACTCCTTCATGAGCCAGGCGCCGCTGGCGATCCTGGTCCCCGGCATCGCGATCGCACTCATGGTGTTCGCCGCGAACATCATGGCCGACGAGTTCCAGGAGTGGTTGGACCCCAAACGGCGCAAGTGAGCGCGTACCGGCGGCGCACCTGACCGTGCGGAGGCCGCTCCCGGGCTCCGTGCCCACACCCCGGGAACGGGCTCCGCTGCCCATGGCTGCGGACCCGCACCCGGGCATACGGAGTCACCGTGGATCTGCCCGCGGCCGGCGCAGACTGCGCCGTCAGTCCGCCTGCGTGTCCGGCTCGGCCTGCGTCGTCAGACCCGGCTCCGTCTGCGCGGTCAGCGCGCCCTCGGGCAGCGCGGGAGCATAGCCGATGATCGCGAGGTAGAGCCGCGTCGCCTGGTCGATGACGTGCTCGCGCGTGCTCGGGTCCCGGCGGATGGCGCGGGCGGAGTCGAGGAGGACCGGCCGCATGACCGCGGCGGCGTACTCGACGGTGACCTTGGGCTCTGCGAGCCCCTGCGCGATCAGCCGGTGGATGTGGCCGCGCGTCCTGTGCGCGGGACGCTCGACGGACTCCTCGTAGATCTCCTTCACACGGGCGTCGTGCTCCGCCCGGCCGGCGATCTCCTCCACGAGCTCGAGGCTCTCGACGTAGACGCCGATGAAGGCTTCAGTCGAGGCCCGGGACAGCAGGACCGGATCGTCGGCCGTGGGACCCGTGTGGTGGTGCGCCTCGAGGAGCTCCTCCCGGAGCTGCTCCGCGACCTCGCGGAACGCCTCGGCCTTGGTGGCGAAGTAGACGTAGAAGCTGGGTCTGGACACGCCTGCGGCCGCGGCGATCTCCCCGATCGTCGCGGCGGCGAACCCCCGCTGCGAGAAGACCGCCCGTGCGCCTTGGAGCAGGGCGGTCTTCGTCGCGGAGTCCTGGTCACGTCGCAGGTCCCGGGCAGTCGCCCAGTCCGCGTCGCTCATCTGGCTGCGGGCCATCGCGGGTCCCCCTGTCCGGTCGGCAGTCGTGCCGCAGGGAGGACCGTCCGGCGGCCCGCTCCGTCGTCCGGAGCGAGGCCGCCGCCCGCGACCGGCCCGTGCTCAGCCGCGCGTGCCCTCCGCGAACTCCCTGCGGAGCTTGTACTTCTCGATCTTATTCGTGGGGGTGCGCGGAATGTCTGCGACGATCCGGATGTGGCGGGGACGCATGTAGCGGGGCATCGTCTCCTCCGCGTGCGCACGCAGGTCCTCCTCCCTCACCGCAGCACCCTCGGCCGGCACCACGTAGGCCACGATGTCGTCCTCGTCCCCCTCCTCGCCGGGAACGGCGAAGACGGCGGACATCTGCACGGCAGGATGCGTGTTGAGCAGGTCCTCCACCTGGAACGAGGACAGGTTCTCGCCCTTCACCCGGATGCGGTCTCCCAGCCTGTCGATGAAGCGGAACGAGCCGTCCTCCTCCCGGAGGGCCGAGTCGCCCGTGTGGAACCAGCCGCCGCGCCAGGCGTGGGCGGTGGCATCCGGCTTGCCGATGTACTCGAGCATCATGAGGTCCGGGATCCTGGGCCGCACGGCCAGCTCGCCCGGCTGCCCCGGTGCGCACGGCTTCTCGAAGGAGGCGAGGACCTCCACCTCGCAGAAGGCCGCCGGATAGCCCATGGCGCCCTTCACCGTGACCTGCGCTCCGTCGACCACCGTGGTGCCCCGGCGTGCGCAGTCGGCGAGGATGTCCGCCCTGCGCTTTCCCCTGAGCAGGTGTTCCGGCGTGCCCGTGCCGGGAGGGCACTCGTCCAGGAGCAGCTTGAGCGGCGCGCCGGATTCGGTCTGACCGAACCCGGCGGACACGAAGTCGATGCCGAACCTGCGCGCGACCTCCGTGTGATGGAGCGGAAGCGGCTGCATGTGCACCTTGGACAGGGTGTTCTCCGGGTCCGTCTCACTGGGAGGCGCTTTCATGAGCCAGGGCACCATGACGTCGAGGAGGATCGCGGAGGTCGCCCCGCGCAGGGCGATCCTGTCCCAGAACTCCGAGGCGGAGAAGCGGTTCCACAGCGCCGTCTCGCAGCCGGCCCAGACCGCCTTGCCGAAGTTCGCGAACGCACCGCCCACGTGGTACATCGGCAGGTCGTTGTACACGACGTCGTCCTCGTCGAGGTTGCCGCGCATGCCGAAGGTGTACTGGTTGACCCACAGGTGCGGCTGCAGGACGCCCTTGGCGGGACCGGTGGTGCCCGAGGTGTAGACGATGTTCGCCGGATCCCCGGGGCCCACCGTCACCGCAGGCCTGGGCAGGTCCGCGGTGAGGCTGCTCCACGGCACCCGCGGCGCGCCGGTGCTTCCGGACGGCTCAGCGGAGCCCTGGGCGTCCGGGCCGGCGGTGCCCGAGGCGGCGGTCGCCGAGGCGTGTTCCCTCAGGCCGCCCGCAGTGCCCTCGTGGCCCAGCACCGCGGCCCCGAGGCCGGGCTCCTCGAGCTCCGCCCACACCTCGTCGATGCGCCCGACGAGGTCCTCATCGGTGATGACGAGCCGCGGACCGGTGTCGTTCAGCTGGTAGGACAGCAGCCGCCCCCGGTAGGAGAAGTTCACGGGGCAGTAGATCGCGCCCGCCTTCCAGCAGGCGAAGACGGTCTGCGCGGCCAGGACGCTGTGGGTGGTGAATACGGACACCCGGTCGCCCTTGCGGATCCCGAGGGCGGCGAGGCTGCCCGCCATCCTGTCCGTGTCACGAGCGAACTGCCGGTACGTCACCTCCTCCCCCGCCTCCCCGTCGTAGATGCACACGGCCTCCGGACGACGCTCCGCCCAGTGGTCGAGCCGGTCCAGCAGGGTCACCCCATCGGCTGTGAGGAGCTCGAAGATCTCCTCTCCTCCCGTGGCCGTGCCTCCACCGGCGCAGGTTCCGCCGGCACTGCTTCCGCCGGCGCCGTCTCCAGCGGTCTGTTCCTCAGCCGTCATCGCGGTACTCCTTCGTCCACATCGTGTTCCTCCTGTACTGCTGCGCGAGTCCGTTCACGCGCGTCTGCGGCCCTGCCGCGGCGTTGCCGCGTACCCCGAGCCTCAGGGACGCACACCGAACGACGGCGGTCCGGCGAGCCTGGGCAGCACCCGGTAGGCGTCCTCGGCCCATTCGCACAGCCGTCTGCGGGTGGTGCGGGGATCGATGATGTCCTGCACGCTGAACGTCTCCGCGGTGCGGAACCGCGAGGACACCTTCTCCAGCTCCGCCGTGATCTCCGCCAGCCGCGCGGCAGGGTCCTCACTGGCGGCGAGCTCTGCGCGGAAGGCGGCCTCGATGCCGCCCTGCGGCGGGAGCGAGCCCCAGTCCCCGGAGGGCCACGCCCAGCTCCGGACCGCGCGATGCCGGTTGACGATGCCGGCGCCGCCCACGCCGTAGACGCGGCGCAGGATGATCTCCGCCTGCGGGATCCGGGCCTGGTACACGGCCGTGATCGCACGGGCTCCCGCACGGATCGTGGCGTCCCGCTCCGCCTTGGAGCCGATGGTCATCCCGGCCTGGTCCGTGAGGCTCACGAGCGGCAGGTGGAAGGTCTCGCAGAGGTCCACCAGCCGCTCCACCGCCTGTGCGCCCTCGCGGGACAGGGTGGCGCCTCGGGAGGGGTCCGCGGTGATGACGCCCACCGGTCGGCCGCCCAGGCGGGCGAGCGCGGTGAAGGTGCCGTCGCCGTACTCCGCGAAGCGGAACACGGAGCCGCGGTCGAACACCGCCTCGAGGATGGGGCCGATCTCGTAGATCCGCCGGGGGTTGCGCGGCACGGCGGAGACCAGAGACTGTTCCGCCCGCTCGAGCGGATCCGCGCAGTCGACGACGGGCGGGAGCTCGTCCACGGAGGACGGCAGGTAGGAGAGGAAGTCGCGCACCACACGGCAGGCGGTCTCCTCGTCCGGGACGAACCGCTCCACCGTGCCGTTCCCCCGGTGCACGGCCTCACCGCCCAGGCCCTCCTTGCTCAGGTCCTCGCCGGTGGCCGCCTTCACCACCGGGGGGCCTGCGGTGAAGAGCTGCCCGAGTCCGCTCACCATCACACCGAAGTGGGACATGACGAAGCGCGCCGCTCCGAGGCCCACCGTGGGGCCCGCGCACACGGAGACGACGGGCACGCGGGAGAGGTTGTCCACCACCGCATCCCAGCCGGGATTCACGGGCAGGTACATCGCGCCCGCCTCCAGCACCTTCTTCACGCTGCCGCCGCCGCTGGCCCCGTCCAGCATGCGGACGACCGGCACCCGCATCTCCCCGGCGAGCTCCTCCGCGAAGATCTGCTTCTCATGCACAGCTGCGTCGCCGGACCCGCCGCGGATCGTGAAGTCGTCGATCCCCAGGATCGCCCTGCGCCCGTCCAGCCGGGCCGTGCCGGTGAGGTGGTTGGACGGCTTCACCCCCACGAGGTTGCCCTCCGCGTCATACTCGCTGAAACCTGCGAGCGGGCCGATCTCGTCATAGCTGCCCTCGTCGGCCAGCATCGCGATCCGCTCCAGTGCCGTGAGCCTGCCCTCCGCGTGCTGGCGGGCGATCTTCTCCGGCCCGCCCAGCTGCGCGGCGAAGGCGTGCCGGCGGCGCAGCTCCTCGAGCTCGTCCGCCCAGTCGTCGTCACCGGAGGCACCGGCTCCGGCATCAGCACCGGCAGCGGGCTCCCCGGGCGCTCCGGTTCCGGAGAGGCCGCCCGCGGCACCTTCTCCGGCCTCGGGCCCCGCTGCACCGGCCGCCTGTGCACCGGTCACCTCTGCGCCGTTCGCCGAGGCAGGCGCGCCCGCCGCCCCCGCGTCCTCCCGGACTCGGCCGTAGGCCAGCAGCTGGCCGGCCTCCACCATGTCGCCCACGGACACCAGCACGCGGTCGATCACGAGGCCCGGCGGTGCGGACACCGGGTGCTCCATCTTCATCGCCTCGACGACGGCCGCGGGAGCACCCGCAGGGGCCGCCTCGCCCTCCTCCAGCGAGAGCGCCGCGACGACCCCGGAGAGTCCCGCGGTGATCCGCTCCGCTCCTGCGGGCACCTCCACAGCCGCGGCACCCCCGGGACCGCCGGCGCCGCCGGACGGGACCCCTGCCTCACCCGGCGCATCCGTCCCGGCCTCCGCACCGGCGGCGCCCTCCCCCGGATCCTCCGCATCCGCAGGGAGCGTGTGCGCGAGGAGCCGCGGGAGCGCGCTGTCGAGGTAGCCGGTGTGCGTGCGTCCGGCGAGGAACTCCTGGTCGGTGAGCACTGCGTGGAGGAGCGCGCGGTTGGTGGTGAGCGGCCGGAGCGAGAGGTCGCACAGGGCCTCGGCCGTCACAGCGGCCGCACCGGCGAAGGTGGGCGAGTGCCCGATCACCTTGGCGGCCAGCGAATCGAACCGGGGGCTGACGGCGCAGCGGCCCGCGAGCGCGGTGTCCACGCGCACATACCGGCCGGCGGGCAGGCGCAGGTCGTCGATCCGGCCCGCTGCGGGAAGCACCTCGCCCGAGGCGTCGATCGTCTCCGCGTTCACCCGCGCCTGGATCGCGTACCCCTGCGCACGCGGCGGCCGGTCCAGTCCGACCGCCGCGAGGTCCTCTCCGGCGGCGATCCGCAGCTGTGCGGCGACGAGGTCCGCGCCGGTGATCTCCTCCGTGACGGTGTGCTCCACCTGCAGGCGGGGGTTCACCTCCATGAAGCAGAAGTCCTCACCGGAGACCAGGAACTCCACCGTCGCCAGCGAGGTGAGGGAGACGGCGCGGGCCAGCCGCAGCGCCGCGTCGAGGATGCGCTGCCGCAGCTCCGGCGGCAGGGAGGGGCTCGGGGCGATCTCCACGATCTTCTGGTTGCGCCGCTGCACGGAGCAGTCCCGCTCCCACAGGTGCTGAACCTCCCGGCCGTCGCCCACCACCTGCACCTCGATGTGGCGGGGCGCCTCCACGAGCTTCTCGACGAACACGGCAGCCGAGCCGAAGAACTGCGCGGCCTCCCGGGCGCAGGCCTCCATCGCCCCTGCCAGCTCGGCCGGCTCCGTGACCCTCCGCAGGCCGCGACCGCCGCCTCCGGACGCGGCCTTGACCATCACCGGCCCGTGGAGCCGGCAGAACTCCTCCGCCTCCTCCACGGTGGGCGACAGGCCGGTCGCCGGCACCACCGGCACACCCGAGCGCTGGGCGAGCTCGCGGGCGGCCGCCTTGTCGCCGAACACCTCGAGGGTCTCCGGCGACGGGCCCGCGAAGACCAGTCCGGCCTGCGCGCAGGCTCGGGCGAGCGCCGCGCTCTCGGAGAGGAAGCCGTACCCGGGGTGGATGCAGCGGGCACCGGTCCGCCGCGCCGCGTCGATGATCGCGGGCACGTCCAGATACGCCGCAGGCCCTGTCCCTTCGAGGAGGACCACCTCGTCGGCATGGCGGCAGTGGAGCTGGTCGTCCTCGGTGCCGACGGCGACGGCCGTCCACCCGAGCGCGTGCACGGCGTCGATGATCCGTACGGCGACCTCGCCGCGGTTGGCAATGAGGACAGTGGACATCGGTGCTCCATCGCTGTATTGACATCAGTGTCAATGTGAAGTGAAGCACGCCGGGTCAGTGGTGTCAACGGCAGGAGGCGACGCCGGTGCCGCCGCGAGGGCACACCCCGCGTGCGTGCTCAGCCGCCCGCATACACGTGGGCGGGAGCGCCCGTCCCCGGGGCGTGCCCTGGCCGCGCAGCGACCAGAACCCGTGAAAAGGGCCCACCGCCCGCATATCCTTGGGTGGCCGAGCACGTGCGCGGGCCCCCAGCGCTCAGACGTCCCCGTCGCGGCAGGAGACGAGCCCTGCCGCGCGCGTAACGCTCCTGAAACACCCCCATGTATAAGGTGACCGCCATGTCTGAAACTTCATCCGCGTCCGTGCGCGACCTCTCGCGCGCCGTCGCACCGTCCACACACTTCGCCGACCAGCTCGACGCCGCGACCGCCGCCGCGCTGAAGACCGAGCGCCACCCCGGCTCCGCGTTCGCGGGCGCGAGCGAGGACCTGCACACCCGCCTCGAGGCGCACATCGAGAGCGTGCGCGCGGAGATGGTCGACCTCATGCTGGACCTCGCCGCGCACCCGGAGGTCGCCTTCGAGGAGCACCGCTCCAGCCAGGCGATCGTGGACCTGCTCGCCCGGCACGGGATCACCGCGCAGAAGGGCGTGCACGGCGTCGAGACCGCCATCCGCGCGGAGCTCCCCGCGCCGGAGAGCGCCGGGGCGGACGCCCCCACCCTCGCGGTGCTCTCCGAGTACGACGCCCTGCCCGTGGTGGGCCACGGCTGCGGCCACAACGTCATCGCCGTGATGGGCCTCGGCGGCTTCCTGGGCCTGGCCAAGCTGGCCGAGGAGGACCCGGCCGCCGTGCCCGCGCGCATCGTCTACCTGGGCACGCCGGCGGAGGAGGGCCACAGCGGCAAGGAGGTCATGGCGCGGGCCGGAGCGTTCGACGGCCTCGACGCCGCCGTCATGGCCCACGGCTACGGCTACGATCTCGCCGATCAGCTGTGGCTGGGCCGCCGCACCCTCACGGTGGAGTTCCACGGCCACACGGCCCACGCCTCGGCGCAGCCCTTCATGGGACGCAACGCCCTGGACGCGGCCTCGCTCATGTATCAGGGCGTGGGGCTGCTCCGCCAGCAGGTGCCGCCCTCGGACCGGATCCACGCCGTCCTCACCTCCGGCGGCGACCGCGCCAGCGTCATCCCGGACTACGCACGCGTGGAGATGTACGTGCGCTCCCCGGAGCCCGCCACTCTGCGCGATCTGTCGTCACGCGTCCACCGCATCGCGCAGGGCGCGGCGCTCATGACGGACTGCGGTGTGACCATCAGCTGGGACAACCACCCGCCCTCCCTGTCCGTGCGCACCAACGAGGCGCTGACCGGCCGCTGGGTGGAGGCCCAGCGGCGCCGCGGCCGCGACCCGCTGCCCCGCGGAGTGGTCTCGGAGACGCTCGCGGCCTCCACGGACTTCGGCAATGTGAGCTTCCGGCTGCCGGGCATGCACCCGCTCATCAGGATCAGTGACGCCGAGGTCGCCCTTCACACCCGCGAGTTCGCCGAGGCCGCGACCTCCGAGCTTGCGAAATCGGCGGCGGCGGACGGCGCCTACGGGCTCGCCGCCACGCTCCTGGACGTGGCCCACGACCCGGAGCTCGCCCGCGCAGTCGCGGACGAGTTCGAGGCCGCCGGAGGCGCCATCGACGTCGAGACCTACTTCGACTGACCTGCCCCTCACCTCGCTCATCCTCAGCGGAGATCCCCACGCCGCCCGCACCCGAGCGGCATCTCCCTCACAACCCAACGGAGACCCCATGGACAACCCGACCCTGGACCCCAAGGTCCGGATCACCCGCATGGACAAGCTGCTCAACGGCGTCGAGCGCGTGGGCAACAAGCTGCCCGAGCCGTTCATGCTGTTCCTCCTCCTCTTCCTCATCACCGGCATCGTGTCCACCGCGATGGCCTGGGCGAACGTGGTCGTGGAGGTGCCCGGCAGCGACGAGCCCACCGTCATCAAGGGCCTGTTCACGGCGGAGGGCCTCACCTGGCTCACCACCAGCCTCGGCGAGAACTACATCGGCTTCCCGCCGCTGCTCACCGTCATGCCCATCCTCCTGGCGATCGGCATCGCGCAGCACTCCGGCATGCTCGCAGCCGCCGTGCGCAAGCTGTTCGGCTCCTCCCCCAAGTGGCTGCTGCCGTACGTGGTGGGCTTCGTGGGCGTCGTCGCCTCGATCATGGCCGACTCCGCCTTCGTGGTGATCCCGCCGCTGGCCGCACTGGTGTTCAAGGCGGCGGGCCGCCACCCCGTCGCGGGCCTGCTGGGCGGCTTCGCGGCCGCCGGTGCCGGCTACTCGACGAACATCTTCCCCACCAGCCTGGACGCGCTCTTCGCCGGCATCACCAATTCCGTCATGGAGTCGCTGCCGGGCATCGACGCCACGCTCGTCAACCCCGTCTCCAACTGGTGGTTCAACATCGCCTCATCCCTGGTGCTGGGCTTCGTCGCCGGCTTCATCATCGACAAGGTGATCGAGCCCCGGATGTTCCGCCAGGGCATCCCGATCGACGAGGTCGCCGTCGAGGGCGACACCGGCACGGACGCCGAGCAGATGCGCGCCAAGCTCACCCCCGCGGAGAACAAGGGCCTGCTCATCGCCGTCCTCAGCGCCGTGGTGCTCACCGCGCTGGTCCTCTGGGCGACGCTCATCCCCACCTCGCCGTGGCGCAACGAGGAGGGCGGCTTCCTGCCCGCCTCCCCGCTGCTGAGCTCGATCGTCTTCCTCGTCTTCATCTACTTCGTGGTCGTCGGGATCGCCTACGGCGCGGTGGTGGGCACCATCCGCTCCACCCGTGACGCCGTGGGGATGATGAGCGACGCGCTCAAGGAGATGCTGCCGTTCATCGTGCTGGCGTTCATCCTGGGCCAGTTCATCGCCCTGTTCAACTGGTCCGGGATCGGCTCCTGGATCGCCGTCACGGGTGCGAACGGCCTGCAGAGCATCGGCCTGACGGGCTTCGCCGCGCTGGTGGGCTTCATCATCCTGGCCAGCTTCCTCAACCTGTTCATCATCTCCGGCTCCGGCATGTGGACGATCATGGCCGCGGTGTTCGTGCCCATGTTCGCGCTGCTGGGATACGAGCCCGCCGCCACCCAGGCGGCGTTCCGCGTGGGCGATTCGGCCACCCAGGTCATCACTCCCATGAACCCCTACATGGTGGTGCTGCTGGGCATGCTGCGGAAGTACGAACCGCAGGCGGGCCTCGGCTCGCTCATCGCCCGCATGCTGCCGTTCGTCATCCCGTTCTGGCTGGTGTGGACCGTCATCCTGGCCGTGTTCTTCTTCGCGGACCTGCCGCTGGGCCCGGGACAGGACTTCTACCTGGCCGACTGAGCCTCGCGGCGGGCTGCGGCCTCGGTACCACCTTCGTTTCGCACCTTCTGACGGTGTGCGCATGTGCACGCATGCGCACACCGTCAGAAGGTGCGAAACGTCGTCTGGGGCCGGCCGCGGCGGGGCACATAGACTCTCGACATGGTTCGTGTGCTGATCGTCGAGGACGACGTGCGGCTGGCATCCGCGCTGACCCAGGTGCTCTCCGCCGGCGGCTTCGAGGTCGAGCACGTCGCGACCGGCGCCGTCGCACTCACGGCCGCCACGGCGGACATCGTGCTGCTCGACCTGGGCCTGCCGGACATGGACGGTGCCGAGGTCCTGGCCCGGCTGCGGGCGCGCTTCGACATGGCCGGGGCCGGCATCCTCATCCTCAGCGCACGCGGCCAGACCGCCCAGCGGGTCTCAGGGCTGCGTGCGGGGGCCGACGACTACATCGTCAAGCCCGTCTCGATCGCCGAGCTCACCGCACGCATCGAGGCGGTGGCGCGCAGATCGGTCCACCGGCAGGAGGCCGAGATCTCCGCCGGCGACATCGTCGTCGACCTCCGCAACGGGCAGGCCGCGCTCAACGGCACACCCGTCGAACTCACCGCCAAGGAGTTCTCCCTGCTCGCCGCCCTGGTGCGCGGCACCGGCCGCACCGTGCCCCGCGATGAGCTCATCCTCGAGGTCTGGGGCACCGTCTGGCCCTCCACCGCCCGCTCGCTCGAGGTGCACCTCAGTGCCCTGCGCGCCAAACTGGGCGGGAGCGAGCGGATCGAGACGGTGCGCGGCGTGGGCTACCGCCTGCGGGAGCGGCCGTGCACGAAAGACTGATCGCGATTTACCTGGGCCTCCTGATCGCTGCGACGATCGGACTCGCGGTGCCGTTCGCGCTGGCAGTGCTGGACCGGGCGTCCACCAACATGCTCCTCGACAGGACGGCGGACGCCGCCCGCTTCTCCTCTCTGGCCGGCACCGCGGTCCTCACGGGGGAGGCGGAGACGCTCACGGCAGAGCTCGAGGCCTACGAGGACCTCTACGGGATCGCCGCCGTGCTCGTCGACGCCGATGGGGAGCTCGTCGCCGGGAGCAGCGCAGGCACCTCCCTGAGGGACCTGCAGGAGGCGGCGGGGATCACCGGCCCCGGACCGGCGGAACCCGTCATGCTGGCGTTGGCCGGAGTGCGGCAGGACCTGGACGAACGCATCTGGCCGTGGTCGGGCGACGACCTCCTCGTGGCCGAGCCCGTGAATGACAGCGGCGAGACGATCGGCGCCGTCGTCACGGCCTCGCCCACCGCAGCGCTCCGCCACGGAGTCGCCGTGCAGTGGGCAGTGGCCGCGGCCGGTGTGGCGCTCGTCCTCCTCGCAGGAGCATGGGCCGCCCGGCCTCTGAGCCGCTGGGTGCTGCGTCCCGTGACCCAGCTCGCCGAGGCCGCAGAGGCCGTGAGCCGCGGACATCTGGAGACACGGGTCTCGGAAGGGCACGGGCCGGGCGAGCTGCGCGGCCTCGCCCGCGCGTTCAACCGCATGAACGCCACCATCGCGCAGATGCTCGAGCGGCAGCGCCAGTTCGTCGCCTACGCCGGGCACCAGATCCGCAATCCGCTCGCCGTGGTGCGCCTGCGGGTCGAATCACTGGGGCTGTCCCTCCCGCCGGAACAGAGCGAGGCGCACATGGTGGCGCTGGAGGAGCTCGACCGCCTCACACGCACCTGCGAGAGCCTGCTGACACTGGCCCGCTCCGCCGAGGTGGAACCGGAGCGCATCACCGCAGACGTCTCCCGGATCGCCCATGCCCGTGCGCGGGCGTGGGCACCCATCGCGCAGGAGCTCGGCGCTTCCCTGGAGGTCGACGTCCCGCCCGCCCTGGTGGTCCGCTGCGTGGAGCACACTCTGGATCAGACCCTCGACGTGCTCATCGACAATGCGCTGAAGTTCGGCGGCAGGGGCGTGCGGGTCCGGGTCTCGGCCGAACGCCGCGGGGAGGACGGTGTGCACATCAGCGTGGAGGACGACGGGCCCGGTCTGCCGGAGCATCTGCTGCATGCCGCACTCGTGCCGTTCTGGCGCAGCGAGCCGGAGCGCCGCGCCCTCGTCCCCTCGGCGGGGGACGAGGCCGATGACGCGATGGGTGCCGAGGCCGAGGTCGGTTCGGAGGCCGAGTCCTGGTCCAGCACCGGCGGCGGGCGCGCGTCTGAGTCCGGCTCCGGTGACAGCGATGGGCCGGGCGGCTCCGGCCTCGGGCTCTCCGTCGTCGTGACCCTGCTGGAGCTCGACGGCGGGCGCCTCGAGCTCCAGCCCGTTCAGCCGCACGGCAGCAGGGCCGTGGTGACGCTGAGTGGGGCCCGATAGCAGTAGCGCCTCGACCGCGCGACTGTCCGGTTCCACGGTTCTGCACCAAGCTCTCGCCGCCTTCGGCGCATTGAGCGGAGAGAGGGTCACCCAGGCGCGACGACCTCAAGCCCGTGCGCGCGGGCGGCTTCGGCAAGCCTGATGTCGTAGGTCAGGATCGCCGAAGCTTCGATGTCGAGCGCACCGGCGAGGTGCAGTGCATCGAGACTGCGCAGTCCGATCTGCGGGTACAGACCCGCTTCGCGGAACTGGTCCCTCCTCAAGGGGGTGAGCGTCACACCGTCGAGAACGGCGGTGATCAGCACTTGGTCGATGTCGTGGCGTATTCCGATCCGGCGCAGCTCGGTTTCGAGGAGATCACTGGAGACGAGGGTCGGCCCTTCGTCCAGGTAGCTGCGCAGGCGATCCGACTCCCGCTCGTCGCTGAGCAGCTTCACCGCCGCCGAGGTGTCGAGATAGACCACCGAGGTCATCGTCGATGCGGCAGCGGCACCCGTCATCATCGTTCCCTCCGCTCGTCGTCGATGATCTCAGTCACGGAGTGCCTGAGCGCGACCTTCGGAAGGGCCGACCAGCCGCCCTTCCTCCGGGCGAGGCGCGATACCGGGAAGGGCAGCACGGGCGCCGCCGGAGGGGAGAGGTGTGCGACGACGACTCCGTGGTTCGTCACCTCCATCGCCTCCCCGGCAGCGACGCGACGCAGCACGTCGGCTGAGTTGTTGCGGAGTTCGCGATGCGTGATGGTGGCCATAGATCAAGCGTAGCACCACACGTAGCACGCA
>NZ_JALAHB010000053.1 GCF_022712115.1 Brevibacterium sp.
CCGCCTCACCCACACTCGCCACTGAGACGCTGCAGTCTCCGATCAGTGACATGGCACCGTGCGTGATCCGCGCGCCCGGCCCCAACAAGAGCACTCCCAAAGCTGCTGCTGGCACATGTGCCACCCCGCGCTGATCGGTGATCGTCAACGCATTGGCGCTCCTATGCACCGTGCAGCGCTCCGCATACAAGAAGGAGATGCGGTCCGCGGCACGTGCCAGCTCCATGCGCTCCGGACGCGGGGTCCCTCTGTTCTCCGACATGTCAGCGGGGAATCCGTGCAAGGGTCAGCAGTCCGCAGCCATAGGCCCGACCTCTGCCGATCCCCTGTGTGAGAGTGCGGCGGAAGAGCTCCGCATCGGTGACGCGCAGTGTGCCCTCGAACCTGGCCGTGCGCAGTGAGACTCTCCTGCGCTCGCCGCCTCCAGAGCCCTGACGGCTGAAGGCGAGATTTTCGCGGCGATCCACGATGACATCCGGTACAGGTTGTTCTGCCCCCGGCATTTCCGCTGAACGAAGCTCGAATCCATGCCGGGGAGCCTTCGTCGAAAGCCATTCGATCTGTTGGGCAGGCGTCACATGAGGAACGATCTTGCCGCGCTTCCCCCCTTCTGCGGGGAGGCTCTTCACCGGGTTCGCCGTGAGCCTGAAGGAGCGCTCCATCCCCTTCTGCACTGAATCGAGCAGTGGCCGATAGTCAGCTGTTTCGCCGGGACGCGAAGGCCAGCCCGCCTGCTCGACGATGACCGCGCGATCAGGCTCCTCCGGACCGACGATGTACAGCGTGTGCTCATAGTCCGACTGATCCACGCGCCACAGGATGCGGGCCGAGGACTCGTCGAGATCCGGTGGGAAGCATGCGCGGACGGCCGCATGCATGGCCTGAGGGTTCGTCAGGATCTTCCGGCCACCTCGTTTCTGCGGGTTGAGCAGAATCCTTGTGAAGGTCGTCATGCGGAGATCACCTCCTCGAAGAATGGATCAGTCCTGGCGGTGCCGTCGGGATTCGCGATGGGCGCGCCGGTTTCATCCTCGACCACCGTCCGCCACCCGTAGCGCCGATGCCGCTGGTCGAAGGAGAGAGGCACATCCTGGCGAGGATCCCCATCCTGTTCCTCACCCGGCATCGCATCACGATAGATCGGCAGGACGAGGTTCTTCGGGCGGGTCCTTCGATGCGCATTCGAGGCGAACCACGGCGCCTCACGCAGAGCCTGCACGGCAGGAACGTCCCGCAGAGGCTCCACTGCCGCCGTGTCCTCGCTGTTCTTCCCCCGCCGCACCTGCCGCGGGACGAGGTCAGGATTCGCCGGGCAGGAACGGCGACCGAGGAACAGCGGAAACCGCGGCGTCCGCAGTGCCGTGGCGATGCCCTCGAGGATCTGCCTGTCCGGGGACTCGACCGCGGCGAGGAACACCGCATCCGCAAGGTAGTAGCGGCTGATGAGACTGGTGCCTCCACCCGTCTGCCACGCCTCGGAGGTCTGATAGTCATGCATGACGCTTCCGGACTGGTCCACCCGCACCGCGAAGCGGAGACGCGCGAGATCTTCGAGATCATCGGTACGGCGGCGGCCCTCCGCTGCCGCGATGAGCCCAAGAACCCCCGATTTGGTGGGATAGGGTCTCGTCGCACGGTCCCGATACCGACTGGCATCGCCCCATGACTGCATGGGTCCCTTCAGCAGAAGGAGAAGACTGCTGGTCATGCCTGCTCCTGAGGGCGGAGGGCGGCACGGATCTGATCGGCGAGCTGGGGGAGCGTGGTGCGTGCAGCGATCTCCGAGAAGGCCTCCGGGAGATCGCCCAGGCCGATCACGAAGCTTTCGACCGGTGCGAACCCGTAGTCCTCGGCAAGCGCCTTGGCTTCTGCCGCGAGCCTCTGTGCCCCGGCCTGCCGCCGGCTGCTGCCGTCCTCAGCCCGCACCGGGTCCTCAAAGGCGTTGACCAGTGACAGGGATCGGGACTCCCTCACTGCCACGTAGACGAGCTCCGGAACCGTGTTGTGGGCGTAGCTGTTCTGTTTGCCAGAGGGCAGCGAGGTGATGAAAGCATTCACGAACGCCGTCGTCGCCTCCACCGCCGCATTCTCATCCCCCAGGTTCTCAGCCAGCGAGCTGAGGTCCACGGTGGCGAAGCGGTACAGCGTCGAGGAGATCATCTGCATCGTGCCGATCATGCCGGCACCGGTCTCCTCCCTGTCTTCGACGACATCATCGACTGCCGTGTAGTAGTCGAACTCCGGTTCCGATTCGTGGATGCCGATTGCGTGAGCGACCTGCACCGATGCGTCGACATTGAAGTCGGGAGAATCGGCGACCATGCGTCCGAACATGGCGATGTCGATGCTGTGAGAGTCGTCGAGGAGAGCCTTGGCGTCCTTCTTCGTGGGCTTCTTCCCATCGGTCTCGATGAGTGTGCGGGCAGCGCTTTCGATCTGCCCGGGGCTCAGGAACAGGAGGTAGCCGGTCTCCGCTCCTTTCTTCTCCTCGTCCTCACCTTCCTTCTGCACCGGCTCGGTCAGCTTGATGCCCGCACCGGCGAAGAGGTTCGAGGCCGCGGCTTCTGCGCGTTCCCGCTCCCACTTCTCACCTGAAGCCTCCGTGAGCTCCTGAACCCTGTCAGCGACAAGGCTCGCGGCGTGCTTGGTGCGGTAGCCCACCTGCTCCTTTCCGAGGGTGTGCTCGAAGTCGCGTCGGATCGCCCGCTTCCAGGACTGCGAGGAGACCCGATGACGTGGCACACCGCCGAAGACTGCGCTCTTGGGAGCGCCGGTGTCGTCGCGGTTGATGTTGCTGGGCGGGAGGGACTGGAGAGCGTGGATGTCGAGGATGAGGGACATGAGGGACCTTTCCTATGAGTGACTTCTGAAATTGGGTGAATGCGTGTGGGTGGTCAGGAATCGACAGCAGCTACGGAAGTCTCCGAAGTGGATTCTTCTGTCTGGCGGCGCGGTGTCATGGCGAAATCCCGGCCCCACCTAAGAAGCACACCGGCGCGGTGCTCTCCGGCGAGAGTGCGGAGGTCGCGGGCAAAGCTGCCATAGTCGAATCCGATTCTGGCCCCCCGTAAGAGGGTGATGAGGGACCGAGCATGGGTGAGACGGGAACGCTCATGCCGAGCCGCGAGCAGAGCGTCGAAGCGCGGTTTGAGGGATTCGCTCTTCGTCCCGATGTACAGCAGCCCCACCGCTGCTCCAAAGCTGAGGCCCCGTACATGTACGGGCCGGTCAGCGGACTGCATATGCAGCGCGAACAATGTCATCGCGTCGAAAGCGGCGCGTTCGCTCCGGGAGGGTGCATCGCCCTTCCCCAGGTCCTCCTCTCTGAGGCCGGGATGGAGAGCGTCGAGAACTTCCTGGAGAGCGAGCGGACGCTGCTCGGGCGTGAACCCGGCATTGCGGCGGAGTTCGGCCAGGCGTGCGCGCGCTGCGGTCTGCTGCCTCTCGCCCCTGTGCCCCAGATACTGGGTCTGCAGTGCGGATGCCGTGATGCCTACGGCAATGTGGAGCTCCGCACGTGAGGGTGCCTCAGACAGTGCGGGTGCGACGGTATCAGTCATGCGTGGTCTCCTCTTCGGAAGGGCCCGTGGCGTGTGGTGTGGTGGTCTTGGGTTCGGCGAGCAGTGAGAGGCTCTTCTGCAGGTCTCGCTGGAGCTGGGCATAGGCGGTGCCGGCGGTCATGAATGAGGACCGCTCGCCATTGACCACCTCCCGGCCGATGAGCGCTCTGGCACCGGCACCGCGCAGCAGCACCTGCGCCATGGCGCGTACGCGCTCAGCCACGAAACGCTGCCACGCCGGGCCGGCGATCTCGGTGCTATTCGGGTCCAACCGCCGCAGCCAGGCGCGGAACTCAGGTTCGAGTCCGGCCAGGAGCGAGTCGGTTGCCTTCGCATCGAATGCGTACTCTCCCCCCGCTGCGACGAGCAGTCGTCCGCCGAAGATCCCGAGGGCCTTCGCCGCCTCGAACGTGGCGCTCGCATTGTCGAGGACGGCCCGCCTGGCACTCGAATGACTCGTCTGCAGGAGCGTGCGGGGGATGTCGATGCGCACATCGACCGTCGTGGCCGCTGCCGAGGCTTGCGGGCCATAGGACGCTGAGGTGAGCCGGAGATTGAGGACGCTGAGGGTGGAGCCGAACGGGCCCTGTGCCTCTGCCAGCTCGTTGAGAGTGTGGGGCCGCTTGCCGGGGCGGGCGCTTCCAGCGAGCGGGACATCGCCATCGAGGGCGAGGAGGGGTTCCAAAGAGCGCCACATCATCCGGTTCGTGTCATAGGGCCGCGGATAGAAGACGGACTGGACCTTCGTGGACTTGTTGGCGCTGAACCGGTACGGGGTCATGGGATCTGCGAGGATGTTGGCCCCGGCTTCAGGGATCCTGTCGCCATTGCTCACCAGCACCGCCGTCACACGCGCGTCCTCGGTGAAGAGCCGGATGCGGCGGGACTGCCACGTGGCGAGGTCGGCCGGTCCGGCGGGGTCGGGGACCGCCCGAGGTGCTGGGCCGTCCGGGTCGCGTTCCCAGACGGGCAGATCCCGCTCTGCCCCGACGAGAGCGGTGGAGGGCGTGTTGAGCAGGAGGGTCTCCCGCAGCGTCCGCCCGAGGATGGTGGTTCCTCCCGTCATGCCCGTCCAGCCGGTGCCGATGGGATACCCCCTGCCGCCCTTGACCCGGGGATCTCCGACGGCACCTGATTTGATGCCGGAGTAGTCGTACGCCTGAGTGTGGATCAGCCAGCGCGCGGCCTCGGCGAAGGAGAGGCTCAGAAGCCCTTCACCTGCGCGCATGGTGAAGAAGGAGGACTCTGCCTCGGGGATGATCCGGGAGACTTTGAGCCGTGAGTCTTTGGCTGTGTGCAGATCAGCCACCTGCATGAAGGGCTGCGTGGGGTGGAGGAGATCGAAGCGATCGGCGTGCGCGTCGAGATACCTGAGGACGACCTCGTCAGGGTCGTTCGTCTCAGCAAACCTGTCCTCCCGCCAGTCATCGAAGTAGAAGGTCTCACCGGGAGCGGCGGAGGCCTCTGGCATGTGCGCACGCCAGTAGATCGCGAGCAGCACGCGCAGGACTGCATAGTCCTGAGTGGGGGAATCCCCACGGAGCTCCACCACCTCCGTGGAGCCGTCGAAGACCTCCCGCAGGGAGAGCAGGGCATCGGTGCCGTCGCTGCGTTCGCAGCTGATCCACGGCTCCGTGAGCAGGGAGAAGGTGGGGTGCTCGCTCATATCTCTCCTTGAGGGGTGGCAGTGAGCTCAGAGTATGCGGAGGGACGGACACAGGAGTGCGGCTGCGTCTCCGCAGTGTCATCGAAGAGGCCGAGCTCGTCGTCGTAGACGAGTCTGCGACCGGCGAGCTCGATGGACCTGTCTTCGTCCAGCGGCAGTGCGACCTGGCCCTTGAGCAGAGGAGCATGGCTCCAGCCGACCGGCGTGGACCGCTCCAACTGGTCGAGCACCTCCTCGAACACCTGTGCATGGCGGCTGAAGCGCGAGGGCAGCCGGACTGTGGCCGCTGCGAGGCTGAATGCGAGGCGAGGCTCCGGTACCGAATGGTCGTAGAGCTCCTCCGCGCTGTCATCGGTGAGCGGTCGGTAGCCGTCCTGGGTGCGGAGGATCGGGATGACCTCGATGGTCGGATCGCTGTCGCGCACCTGTGCGAGGCCCCTCACCTCACCCGGCAGGGAATCGATGTTCTCCTGTTGAACCATGAACAGACTGTCGAGGCTCCCGGCTCCGCCCGGAGACGGGATGCGGTAGGTACTCGCTCGGGTGCGGGCGCTTTCCTGAGCCGCCTCGCTCTGCGCCGAGGCCTCCTCCCACTGTGGCTGCCAGGACTCAGGGATCGGCGGCTCCTCACCGTAGACGCGGTGGACGAGAGGGGCGATGTCATCCGGCCGGGTGAACCCAGTCTTGAGCGGCCCTTCCTGTAGCACCGCGAGAGTGGCGAGCAGCAACCTGAGGCCGTAGACGGCCTCGGTCCCGGATTCGAACTCCGGCGGATCGAACGAGACCACACCGCGGATGAGGACCCGCGGCGTCTGCAGGTTCACGGGCCGATCCTCGTGCGGGCGGTCGTGGTGGCGGTGCAGGCGGCCGATCCGCTGGATGAGGAGGTCCACGGGCGCGAGGTCCGTCACCAGCAGGTCGACGTCGATGTCCAGACTCTGCTCCGCCACCTGCGTCGCAACGATGACTCGCCTGTGCGGGCGGCCCCGGCCCCTGTGCGCATCCGGCCCGAGCCGCGCACGCAGCAGCTCCTCCTTCTCCGCGCGCTGAGAGGCGAGGAAGGCGGCATGGTGCAGCTCCGTCTCGTCCTCGAAGCGCGTGCTCACCTCCGAGTAGACCTCCTGGGCGCGTCGCACCGTATTGCAGATGACGAGAACGCAACCCCCATCGGCCGTTTCCCGTTCGAGGGTGTCGAGGAGCGCGCCGAGGGAATCGTCGACGATCTCGAGACGTGCATGGAGGTCCGCAGGACGAGGGGCAACCTCCTGCTCGTGCACGCCATCCGCACTCACCGTGGTCACCAGCGGATAGGCGGTGGAGAGCGCGGGGAGTTCCTCGGCGGAGAACTCCCTGCGGTACGCCTCGAGCAGTGCACGCTTCTGCGCTGCAGGCAGTGTGGCAGAGAGCAGCACGACGGGTACCCGGTAGCGCGCCAGCCAGGCAAGCGCCGTGCCCAGGTACTCGGACATGTAGGCGTCATAGGCGTGGACTTCGTCGATGACGACCACCTTGCCTGCGAGCCCCAGATGGCGCAGCATCGAGTGCTTGGACTGCAGCGCCATGAACAGCACCTGGTCGACGGTGGCGACGGTGAAATTCGCGAGCACGCCCTTCTTCCTCCCGGAGAGCCACTGGGAGGCGACCACCGCACCCTCACCGCCGGGTTCGTCTGCATCGATGTCGACGTCCCGGTGGCGGCTGAGGGCTTTGTAATCGGAGTTGAGGAAGCTCTTCGAATGTCCGAGGAACATCGAGGTCACCCCACCGGCACCGGCGCGCTGCGCCCACGCCAGCACGCGGCGGAACAGGCCGTCCGCTGTGGCCATTGTGGGAGCGGCCACCATCACGCCTCCTGCCCCGGACCGTGCGGCCAGGATCTCTGCGGCAGTGAGGGCGGCCTCGGTCTTGCCTTCGCCCGTCGGAGCTTCGATGATCACGAGGCCCGCTCCGGTGAGCGTCTCGCAGGCCTCGGCGACCGCGCTCTGCACCGGCCGGGCACCGTACTCGTCCGGCCACCCGAACCGGTTGCGGAGGTGCGCGTTCAGGGCTTCACCGCCCGAGGCCTCGGGCGGCTCCGGCTGCCAGGGGTCGGTGAGGTCGACGGACCAGTAGCCGGCCTCGGCGCGCTCTCCGGCGATCCCATCTCCCGTGAGCGGGAAGGCGTCCGCGTTCGAGGCGATCCAGTCCGCCATGATGACGAGGCCGGTGAGGAGGCTCTGCGTGGAGGCGTCGATGCGACCGCGCAGCCGGGGGAGGACGTCGCGCACGCCGGTGAGGTCCGCAGCGAAGTCCAGCAGCTCCGTGTGGACCTCACGCCACGCAGGTGCGTACCCCGCGATGATGTCTCTGGCTGCCGAACGGGTGTCTCTTGCGGAAGGGGCACCGTGATGGGCGTCGAGCACAGCGACCAGTCCAGGGGCCGCACGTCCTCCCATTCCTTCGGAGGACAGCCAGTGCTCCACGATCACCCTCGAGGCCAAAGAGTGGTGGAACCGCGGAATGCTCCGTTCGGCCGCTGACATCCGCGGAGGCAGGCCTGCCCGCCGGATGCGATTCATGAACTCCTCGAAGCCGGGCCTGGCGTCGATCTGCGCCGCGAATGAGAGCGTAGCCTTGCCGACGTCGTGGACGCAGGCGAGCCAGACCACGAGCGTCCGGGCTTCCTCGGCGCTGAGGCCGGTGCCGCGTGTGATGTGCGCCTTCACCGCGGCGGGAGCCCAGGTGTCCCACAGCAGCCCTGCGACACCGGCGGAGTCGAGCATGTGCTGGGGGAGCGAGAGCCAGGGCTCCCCGCCGCCCTCCCGTTCCCTGTCGTCGCCGGACTTGGCCCATAGGGATCTGGCGGCAACGGACAGTCGGGCGGGGTCCGTGACGAGCCGCCTCGGCGTGCTCCGGTCCTCCTCGCTTCGCTGTGCGGCCATATCCCACCTCTTCGAACTCCGGACGAGGATCCCCTGCTCACAGGCTCGGCGTCCTCGCCCGCCTGCTTCGTCCCCGCTTTGCGTGGTTCGCCATCAGGAGACCGCGCACGACAGTTTCCATATTCATATCAGCTGGATGGGCGCGCAGTCTTCCACACCCCGCACCCACCTGTGACGCAGATCGCCCGCCCGTGGTTTGTGGCGGCCTCGGGCGCTGTGTATAGTTATCTCCGTTGCCAAGCACAGCGCGGACAACACCAAGCGCCATTAGCTCAACGGATAGAGCATCTGACTACGGATCAGAAGGTTGGGGGTTCGAATCCCTCATGGCGCACAGCGGGAAGGCCCGGACTGATCACAGTATCAGTCCGGGCCTTCGCTCGTTCCCGGTTGATACTGTCCCAGTGTGACGACTCAGTTCTCCGACGAGACGACCGTGCCCGCTCCCTCCGGCCCGTCCCGCTCCACACGTGCGGGCGCGCGCCTGTTGCGCGGCCGGGAGCCCGCCGTGGCCTCGGTCGCGGCATTCCTGCTCTACGGGGCGCTGTCCGTCATCATGTGGCGGGTCTTCTACTCGCCCTCCTGGGACCTCGGCATCTTCACGCAGATGATGACGCGGTACGCGGAGTTCAGCGTCCCCATCGTGGATATCAAGGGACCGGGATTCAACCTCTGGGGCGACCACTTCCACCCCCTGCTCATGGTCCTCACCCCGCTGTTCTGGATCTGGCCCTCCGGACTCACCCTCATGCTCGCGCAGGCGGCCCTCTTCGCCGCCTCGGTGTGGCCGGTGGTCTCGCTGGCGTCCACCCGGCTCTCCGTCCGGGGCACGTGGCTGCTCGCCTTCTCCTACGTCTTCTCCTGGGGCCTGCTCAACGCCGTGACCGCCCAGTTCCACGAGATCGCGCTCGCGGTGCCGCTCATGGCCTTCGGCCTCGTGTGGTGGATCCGCGACCGCAAGCTGCCGGCCGCGGTGGCGATCGCCCTCCTCGTGTTCGTCAAGGAGGACCTGGGCGTGACGGTCGCAGTGTTCGGCCTCGCGATCTGGCTGCGCAACCGCGCGGATCTCAGGTGGGCGGCGGGCCTGGCCGCCTGGGGCATCGCCTGGCTCGTCTACTCCGTCGTCTTCTTCCTGCCCGCATTCAACACGGAGGGTCAGTACGACTACACCGGCAACGTCGCGCTCGCAGACGTCCTCGCCGAGGGGCTGCTCACCAAGATCGGCACCGTGGGATTCCTCGTGCTCGCCGCGGGCATCGTGGGCCTGCGCTCGCCGTTCGCGCTGCTCCTCCTGCCCACCCTCGCCTGGCGGTTCGTGGGGAACGTGGAGGGCTACTGGGACACCAGCTTCCACTACTCGGCGGTCCTCATCCCCGTCGTCGCCGTGAGCCTCCTCGAGGGGACCAGGCGGCAGGAACGGGAGTTCGCGCCGCTCGTGGCCGCGGTGGCGGCCGTGGCACTGTTCAGCCAGACCCACCTCAACCTCCTGTGGGAAGCGGACCGATACCGCGTGGACGGCCAGGGCGCGGTCGCGGCGGCGGTCGAGTACGACTCCGTCGTCACCGACATCAGGCTGCTGGCCTACCTGGCCCCGCACACGGACGTGTACTGGACGGGCAGCTCCGCGGACGCGGAGCCCGAGGCCGTGGCACTCCGTCCGGACGACTACGGCGAGGAGATCGAGACCTGGGCGGAGGACCGCTACAGCGGGGACTGGACCACGGTCTACGACAGCGGCGGCTATCAGGTGGTGGTCCGCTCCGCAGGTGCCACCGCGCCCGAGGCTGCGGATGGCTGAGAGCCCGCGCCTCCCGTCTCCGGGCGGGACAGCCCGGTCCCCGGGCGGGGTCGTTCGCTCCCTGGGCGGGACAGCTCGTTCCCTGGGCCGGGCCGTGCGCCGTGCGGCGGGCCGGCCGGATCCCCGCCCGCTGGCGGTGGGGGTCGCGGCCTCCTGGGCGGCCCTCGCGCCCAGTCTGGTCCCGAGGCGCTGGTGGATGACCGGCCTCTCCGTCGCCTTCACCGCCTCGGCCGCCGCCCTGAGCGCGCGTCTGGCGATCAGAGCTGCCCGAGGCGCACGACGCCTCCCGCTGCTGAGGCCGTCCTCCGCACCGGACCCGGCAGGCCCCTCGCGCATCCCGCTGCTCTCTCCGAGGCCTCCCATGCGCACCGCCGCCGCGGGTGCCGCCCTGCTCGTCGCCGCCAGCGGTGCGGTGCTCGCCGGTGAGACGCGCAGGCAGCGGGATCTCGCCCACCGTGTGAGCATGCGTCCGGAGAGTGACCTCCAACAGGTCCTAGGATACCTTGCCGG
>NZ_JALAHB010000054.1 GCF_022712115.1 Brevibacterium sp.
CGGTGAGTGCAGCGGGGACGGCGGGATCTGCAGTCCCCGCGGCACCTGCCGGCACTCCCGGCGGCTCCTCGGGCACGAGGGCGGTCCGCAGGCGGCTCCTCAGGGTGTGCAGGGCGCGCACGTCCGCCTGCTCGGCGAGAAGGGGAGGGGTGAAGCCGTAGCGCTCTCCCAATGCGATGACATCCGCGGGCCCGGTGAGGGACTCCCCGTCGAGTCCTGAATTCGCAAGCTCCGTGAGCATCGCCAGGATCGAGCGGTTGTGGGTGGAGATCTGCATGTGTCGAGTCTCGCACATGTAAGGACCATCGGCACCTTGACTCGTGACAGGATGCTCGTGTCTCATGGTGCCTGAGCCGCTGTCCTGCGGCTGAGGAAGGGCCTTCCGCCCGTCCGGCCTCCCGTTCGCCACCCCTGTTCCCGGGCATCCGTCTGCTCCGCCGCGCCGCGCCTGTGGGCGCCGCGTTTGCGCGCACCCGGGAGCAGAACCCTCGTGCGCACGAGGAGGCCGAACGGACAGCCGCGGCGGAGGCCCGCGCGCCTGTCGAGGAGGTCAAAGAGAATGAACCGCACCATGGTCGGATTCGGCTTCATGCTCCTGTCGTCGTTCTTCTTCGCGGTCTCCGGACCCATCGCGAAGACCATGTACGCGACGGGCTGGTCGCCGGGAGCGGTCGTCCTTCTCCGGCTGGCCGGCAGCGCCCTCATCCTGCTCATCCCCACTCTGCTGGCGCTGCGTGGGAAATGGGGCGAGGTGGTGCGTTCGTGGCGGATGGTGGTCACCTACGGGATCGTCTCCATGGTGGGCGTCCAGCTGCTGTACTTCCTCGCAGTGCAGGAGCTCACCGTCGCGGTGGCCCTGCTCCTGGAGATGACCTCGCCCCTGCTCATCGTCTTCTGGCTCTGGATCACCACCCGCATCCGGCCGGCCACCGTCACCTTCATCGGAATGGCGCTCTCGCTCGCGGGGCTCATGCTCATCCTCGACCCGTCCTCCAGCCACATCTCGCTCAGCGGAGTGCTCTTCGCGATGGGTGCGGCCGTGTGCCTCTCCAGCTACTTCCTCGTCTCCGCCAAGGCGGACTCCGGCATCCCGCCGGTGGCGCTCACCGGGTTGGGGATGGCCGTGGGCGCCGTGGTCATGGCCGTGATCCTGCTGGCCGGCGTCCTGCCCGCGGACTTCATCCTCGAGCCGGTGCAGATGGGTGCGGCCACCGTCTCCTGGATGGTGCCGCTCGCGCAGATCGTGCTGTTCACGGCGGGTGCGTACGTGTTCGGCATCTGGGGTCTGCGGATGGTGGGCGCCACCGTGGGTGCCTTCGTCAACCTCACCGAGGTCCCGTTCTCCGTCATCGTCGCGTGGCTGCTCGTCGCGGAGCTGCCCACGCACGTGCAGATCTACGGCGGTCTGGGGATCCTGGGCGGGGTGGTCTTCATCAAGTGGGGAGAGGTGCGCCAGACCAGGCGCATCCAGCGCGCCGTCGTGCTCTCCGACCCGGCCACCGGCCCGCTCTCGCTGGCGGACGTGCAGGCTGCGGCGTCCGACCCCGCGGCCGGCGCGGCCGAGGGCGAGGAGGCTGAGGACAAGGCGGCGGGTGCCCGTGAGCTGGAGAGGGCCCGCGAATGGACATAGCCGCCCACCCGTGACTGGGCGGGAACGCGCGTGCGAGGTGAGGCCCTTCCCTGGTGCCGGTAGTGCGTATGTCCGTGATCACGGCAGGTGCGGCTGCGCCGGTTCTGCGCAGCGCGCCGCCAGACGGACCCTCGTATATGCCCTCCCACCCACATATGCGTGGGTGGGAGGGCATGTGTGCGGTGTGGCCTGTGCGAGGGGCCCGGCAATGCTTTTGGCCGCCCACATATATGTGGGCGGCCAAACGTGTTTGTGGTGCGTGGTGCGATAGAGGCGCCTCGCGGTGCGTGGGAGACGTCTCCCACGCACCGCCGCCCTGACGCCGCGCCGCCGCGCCCACCCTGCCTGCGCGACGCCGCCCGCTCAGCGGTTCTCGATGGTGTACGAGTACCCCTGCTCGGTGAGGAAGCGGCGGCGGTGCGCGGCGAAGCGCTCGTCCACGGTCTCCGCGGTGACGACGGTGTAGAACTCCGCGGAGCGGGCGGTGGCCTTGGGACGCAGGATGCGGCCCAGCCGCTGCGCCTCCTCCTGCCGGGAGCCGAACGAGCCGGAGACCTGGATGGCGACCGAGGCCTCGGGCAGGTCCACGGAGAAGTTGGCGACCTTGGACACGACCAGCACGCGCACGGTGCCCGCCCGGAACCCCGCATAGAGCTCCTCGCGCTCCCGCTCCGGCGTCCTGCCCGTGAGCACGGGTGCGTCCAGCGCGGCACCCAGCTCCTCGAGCTGGTCGATGTACTGCCCGATCACCAGGATCTGTGCATCCCCGTGGCTCTCCACGAGCTCCTTCACCACCGGGATCTTGGAATCCGCGGTGGCGGCGAGCCGGTAGCGGTCCTCACCCTCTGCGCTGCCGTAGGCCCGGCGCAGACCGGAGTCCAGGCGCACGCGCACCTCGTGGCAGTGTGCGGAGGCGATGTAGCCGGCCTGCTCGATCTCCTTCCACGGCACCTCGAACTGCTTGGGGCCGATGAGGGAGAAGACCTCGTCCTCCCTGCCGTCCTCGCGCACCAGTGTGGCGGTGAGGCCCAGCCGCCGGCGTGCCTGCAGGCCTGCGGTGAGGCGGAACACCGGCGCCGGCAAGAGGTGGACCTCGTCGTAGATCACGAGTCCCCAGTCGCGGGCGTCCAGCAGCTCCAGGTGGAGGTAGGAGCCCTTCCTGCGCGTGGTGAGCACCTGGTAGGTGGCGATGGTGACGGGGCGGATCTCCTTGACCGTGCCGGAGTACTCGCCGATCTCCTCCTCCGTGAGCGTGGTCCGCCGCAGCAGCTCCGCCTTCCACTGCTTCGCGGAGACGGAGTTGGTCACGAGGATGAGGGTCGTTGCCTTCACCCGCGCCATCGCCGCCGCACCCACGAGAGTCTTGCCCGCGCCGCACGGCAGCACCACGACGCCGGACTCGCCCGCGAGGTAGGTGTCCACCGCACGCGCCTGGTAGGGGCGCAGAGCCCATGCCCCGTCGGCAACGCTGTCCTGTCCGCCCTCCGGCTCGCTCTGCTCCGGACGCTCGGTGAGGTCGATGGCGTGTGCCTCGCCGTCCACGTAGCCGGCCGCATCCGCGACGGGGTGGCCGAGCTTGAGGAGCACGTGCTTGAGCTCGCCGCGTTCGGAGGGATGCACGGCCACGGAGCCTGCGTCGATGCGCGCACCGGTCTTCCCCGCGAGATCCGGCTGTGTGAGGAGGGAGTCGAGGAGGGCGGCGTCCGTGCTCTCGAGGACGAGGCCGTGGACGGGGGAGCGCGTGAGGGTGAGCACGCCCCAGCGGTCCATGACGTCCACGATATCCAGGAGCAGCTCGTGCGGCACGGGGTGTTTGGCGTAGTCGAGCAGCACGTCGACCACGCCCTCCGCGTCGTGGCCGCTGGCGCGGGCGTTCCAGAGGCCCAGCGGTGTGATCGTGTAGGTGTGGATGTGCTCCGGCGTCTTCGACAGCTGCGCGAAGGGCGCGATGGCGATGGCGGCCTCGGCGGCTTCCGGGTGATCGGATTCGAGCAGGATGGTCCTGTCCGACTGGACGATGAGGGGTCCACCCGTCGTCACGCCGCTGTGCATGCTCCTCCTACTGTTCCCGTGCCGCTGCTGTGCTGAGCCGTCTCACACACGTCGCACCTCGACCACGCGCGAGGCCGCGATCCGCACCGCGGTCCCGGCGGAGGTGCGCCCCAGTACGCGACCGGCGCGCACGCCCTCCGGCAGCATGCGGATACGCCGCAGCGAACCGTCCGATCCGGCGGCGATGAGCTCCACCTCCGCCTTCACCGCAGCGGCCTCACTCAGCTCTGCGAGGACGCCTGCCGTTCCCGTCTCTGCCCCAACGGCGGAGACCGCCGCGGCATTCCCGCCGGGGACCGAGGTGGCAGCGCCCTGGCCGGCAGCGCCTGCGCCGGTGGCGCCTCGGGAACGGGTGGCCTGGCCTGCAGCACCTGTGCCGCCGGTGCCGGATCCGCGCCCGGCTCCGCCACGTGCCCCATCGCCGCGTGCAGTGGTGCCTGCTCCTCTCGCGTCCCCATCGCCGCGAGCCGCCGCACCGCCCGAGGCCCCCGCACCCGAGGCACCCGTACCGGACGTCCTGCCCTCGCCTGCCCTGCCTTTGCCCGCTCTGCCGGCCGCCGCCCCACTCCGGCTCGCCGCCGCGGACCGCGTGCGCTCGAGCCGGTCGATGTGCTCCTCCACGCGGTCCGCCGGCACGCGAGTGGTGCGGGTGACGGGCGGGGCCGGGCGCACCGGCACGGGAGCGCGGTCGGGGCGGCCGGACTCGGCCTCCGTGTCCGCGCGCAGCACGGGACGGTCCTCGGTCTCGACGAGGGCGGTGACGCGGTCCGCGGGTGCCGGTGAGACGGCGACGGTGGGGGAGAGGCGCCGCATGCCGGTGGCCGCGGAGGCCGGGTCGTCGAAGATCACGTCGAGGTCCGCCGGGTCGTCCACGACGATGACGCTGCGCGCCGCGGCCACCCGCACCCTATTGAGCCGGGAGGCCTGCGATTCGATCATGTGCGTGAGCGTGGAGGGCACTCCGGTGGAGGAGAGCTCCGTGAGGTCCTGCAGGAGGGACGGGGCGTCGCGTCCGGCGCGCAGGGCTGCGGCGATGGAGTCGTCCGTGATGCGGAAGACGGTGCCCTGCCCGCGGGTGTCGATCTCCGCGAGCGCCTCCAGCCGCGTCTGCGCCGTGTGCTCCAGAGGTCCGGCGGCCACGGCGGTGAGGTCCGACTGGAGCGTGACGGTGGATTCGAGCGGGGGCAGGAGGGCCGCGACCTCCGCCAGCAGGGAGGTGGGCAGCGGCGTGGCGGCGTCCGGGTCCTCGGGTTCGTGGGCGGTGTGTGCGTGCTCCTCGAGCCAGGTCGCCAGGGTGCGGCCCAGCGGGGTGAGGGCATGGGAACGGGCACGGCCCAGGGGTGAGGCGGTGAGGCCGAAGGACTCCGTCTCGTCGAGCACCTGCGCCAGCTCCTCCTCCGTGAGCACGGCCAGCAGCGGATGCTCCCAGATGAGGAGGGCCAGAAGCTCCTCCTGCTGTACGGCCGTGCCGGGTTCGCCCGCGTGCAGCAATGCGGAGAGCACGAGCCGCCGCAGCCGGAGGATCTGCGGTGCGGCGACGGGGAAGCCGGGGAAGGCGCTGCGCGAGTGGTCGTCGCGGCCCAGCAGGTGCACGCGCTCGCCGGCGGGAGTGGTGCCTGCAAGGACGTGGACCACGTCGACCGGATGGGTGAGCCAGGCCCAGACCAGCTGCGCCCAGATCTCCTCACGGGCGGTGGCCGCGGCGGAGTCGTAGGCCGGGGTGGGCAGCCAGACGGGGTCCGAGGGGTCGGTGGACACGGACAGCCAGCCGAGGCGGTGCGCGAGCTCCACTGTCAGGATCAGCCGCCCCGGGCTGAGGTCCACGGCACGTGCGAGCGTCTGCGCGTCGCGCTTGCCCACGCCGCCGCTCACCAGCTGGGAGATCTCGTGCCGGGCGAACTCCGCCGTGGCGTCCAGGGCGCGGGACACCGCGCCCGCCGCTCCGGCCGCCTGTGCATTGAGAAGGAGGGAGGCGGAGACGGAGTCGGTGGTGAGGGGCCGGGGATCCCGGGCGCTGTCCCAGGCGAGGCCGTCCGCGCGCGAGGCCGCGGTCATGGGCAGCAGCGCCGGCACCTCCGGGTGCACGCGGTAGGCGGCTGCGGTGAGGGGCCAGGAGTCCTCGGAGGAGGCGCCGGCGGCGGACGCGGACTTCGCGGCGGAACCCGTGGAGGAGGTCTCGGGCGGGAAGGCAGGCCAGAGCAGCCCGGCCTCCACCGCACGTGCGAGCCCGGCAGGTTCCGGGGCGGCGCGGTCCTGGGCGGAGGCAGGTGCGCTCGCCTCCGCTCCCGTGCCCGCTCCCGAGGCCGGGGACGGTGCCGGCAGCTTCTCCCGGGGGACGGCGGGGGCGATGCGTGACTGCACGGCGGCGCGGTGGACGACCCGCAGCGCATCCGCACTGAGCATCTCCAGACCCGCGGCGGCCGCGGTGCGCGAGGCGGCCAGGGCGGCGAGGCGGCGGACGTCCGGGGCGTCCGTGCGCAGCAGATCGGTGCGGGTCCGGGCGATCCGGAGGAACCAGGACTGCGGGGCGGCGGCCAGCCAGGCGGCGAAGGAGAGTGTCTCGCGCATCCTCCCGATTCTACGCGGACACGTGCGGAACGGGTCTCTCTGCGACTGCCCGCGGCCTCCCCTGCACCAGCCGGGTCCCGCCTTCCGCGGCGGCTTCCGCACCGGCTTGCACCGAGCGCTATGATGGTGTGCGCATGAGAGGCGGGGCGGTCCCGTCTCCGCCGTCGCAGAAGGAGGTGCCCGATGAGTGCAGTCCCCGCATCCCAGAGACCCCCGGGTGCCTGGATGGGCCTCACCGCCGCCGTCATCGCCGTGGTGGGCCTCCTCTGCCTGGCCCTCGTCGTCACGACGGGCCTGATGGGGGTGGTCGTCTCGCCGGTCTTCACCTGGGCGGGACTGGTGCTGCTCCCCATCGCATTCGCACTCCTCGTGATCGTGCTGATCCAACAGTTCACCCGGCGCGTGCGGACCAGCTGAGAAGCACCCTCCCGTCAGCCGCTCGCTGACGCCGCCTGCGGCCTCGGCTCCGTTCCGCCCCACGATCGACGCTTCCCGGCCTCCTGAACAGTTCTCGCGGACGCGGCCCCCGCAGCGGACCGGCCCGGAGGACCATGGCATCGGGAAGGGCAGACGCGGACGGGATACCGCCGAACAGCACGGAGCAGCACGCGCAGTCCTCGAGCACCGAGCCCACGGAGGATCCAGCCCGCCCCGGCCGCCGCACGGAGCGCTCGCCTCCCGCACGTGACCCGCTCAGCCCCACCATCCACCCTGCCGCACCGCGGCACACCCACCCGACAGGACATGAAAGGACACGCACGATGCCCACTGGACGCGTGAAGTGGTTCGACGCCGGCAAGGGATTCGGCTTCGTCACCGCCGATGACGGCGAGCAGGTCTTCCTCCACAGCTCCGCTCTGCCCGCGGGAGCCGAGGTCGCCCCCGGCACCCGCCTGGACTTCGACGTGGTCGACGGCCGCAAGGGCAAGCAGGTGCTCAAGGCGCGCCTCATCGAAGCGCCCGCCCGCATCCGCCGGAACCCGGAGAAGACGGCCTCCATGATCGAGGACGTCATCCGGGTGCTGGAGGACACGTCGAACGGTCTGCGGCACGGGCGGTACCCTGATAGCGGACACTCCCACCGCGTGGCGGAAGTGCTCCGCGCAATCGCTGACGACCTGGAGGGCTGATGTCCGGACTGTTCGACCGCTGGATCGCCTCGGTGCAGAGCACCACCCGGAAGGATCCGGGCGGCACCGCGGTGGAGCCGTCCGTCCCCGCCGAGGGGACGGCCCCTCAGGGGACCGTGCCTCAGACATCCGCGTCCGAGGTGCCCGTGGCCTCGGGCGCGGATGTTCCCGCACCTGCGGACTCACCCGCCCCCGCAGCCCCGGCACGTCCTGCCCGCAGGGCGGCACCGCCGGTCCTCGACGCCGTGCTCGCGGCCGCCGTGGACGTGGCGCGCGGGGCGCTCCTGGAAGTGGCCCCGGAGACGGAGATCGGCGCGCATCTGGGCAGCGTCGCGGAGGGCACCCGCCTCGTCACCCACAGTTTCGAGTGCACCGCTCCGGCCTACCGCGGCTGGCACTGGGTGGCCGTGCTGGCACGCGCGCCCCGGTCCAAGAAGGCCACCGTCTGCGAGACGGCGCTGCTGCCGGGACCGGACGCGCTGCTGGCCCCGGAGTGGGTGCCGTGGGAGAAGCGGCTGCAGCCCGGCGACATGGGCCCCAAGGACGTCCTGCCCAGGACGGAGGACGACCCCAACCTGGAGCTGGGCATCGAGCAGGTCGACGCGGACCTGCTCGAGGACATCGACCAGGTCCCCAACTTCGAGTTCGGCCTGGGCCGCGCCCGTGTGCTCTCCCGTGAGGGGATCGCGCGGGCCGCGCAGCGCTGGGAGAAGTCGGATGCCGGACCGGAGGGCGAGTACGCCAAGCGCGCAGGCGCCCAGTGCTCCACCTGCGGCTACCTGCTGCCCATCGCCGGCAGCGTGCGCACGCGGTTCGGTGTGTGCGCCAACGCGTGGTCGCCGTTCGACGGCCGGGTCGTCGCGCTGGACTCCGGCTGCGGAGCGCACTCCGAGACGGATGTGGCCCACCGCTCCACCACGCCGCCCGAGGCCGTGCTGGACGAGATCAACGAACCGCTCGACACGTTCGACACCGCGGACACCGCTACGGCGGGTGCCGCGTCTGTGAGCGCCGCGTCCCACCCGGGCTGACCCCGGCCTCCGGCGGCCCCTGCCCGAGGCTGGGCTGGGAGATCCGCCGGCCGCCTGACCGGAGACCGGATCACGGACGATCGGCTCCGCTGAAGAACCGCATACCGCAAGTCCCGGAAGGGGGCGTCCACCCACCCGATGTCGTCGATGTTCCGCTCGCTGCACGAGCCCAACTACCGGAAGTGGTTCGGCGGTGCGCTGGTGTCCAACACCGGCACCTGGATGCAGCGGACGGCGCAGGACTGGCTGGTCCTCACCCACCTCACCGACGAGGACGCGACCGCGCTGGGCATCTGCATGGCGCTCCAGCTGGGTCCGCAGCTGCTGCTGTTCCCCTTCGCCGGCAGCATCGCGGACAAGTTCCCCAAACGGCGCCTGCTGCTCCTCACCCAGATCCTCATGGGCTCGATGGGCCTGGTCCTCTTCGTCCTCACCGTCACCGGGGCCATTGCGCTCTGGCACGTCTATCTCCTCGCGCTCCTGCTGGGCATCGTCGCCACGGTGGACGCACCCGCGCGCCACGCCTTCGTCTCCGAACTGGTGGGCGAGAAGCTGCTGGCCAACGCCGTCTCGCTCAACTCCGCCTCGTTCAACAGCGCCCGCATGCTGGGGCCCGCCATCGCGGGCGTGATGACGGCGGCGGCCGGGGCCTCGACGGTGTTCCTCCTCTCCGGCCTGGCGTTCGCCGGCACCGTGGGCGTGCTGCTCTGGCTGGACGGCTCCCGCCTGCACCCGCCCCCACCGCGGCGGTCCGAGGGCAAGCGCGGCCTGCTGGGCGGGTTCTCCTACCTGCGCACCCGGACGGACATCGTGGTGGTGCTCGCCGTGATCTTCGTGGTCTCCACCTTCGGCATCAACTTCAACATCTACACCGCCACGATGGCCCGCGTGGAGTTCGACCGGGACGCAGGGGCCTTTGGACTGCTCAACTCCGTGCTCGCGGTGGGCTCGCTCACCGGTGCGCTCATCGCCGCCAAACGCGAACTGCCCCGGCTGCGGATCGTCTTCTTCGCCGCGGGAGGGTTCGGCCTGGCCTGCGGGATCGCCGCCGTCATGCCGGACTACTGGACGTTCGCCGTCGCACTCATGCTCATCGGCTTCTCGTCCATCACCATGCTCACCTGCGCGAACGCCTACGTGCAGACGACCACGCCGGCCCATGTGCGCGGCCGGGTGATGTCCGTGTACTCCGCTGTGGTGATGGGAGGCACTCCCTTGGGAGCGCCGTTCGCCGGCTGGGTCGCGGACCTGCTGGGGCCGCGTGCCGCCCTGGGTGTGGGCGCGGCGGCCGGCGTGGCCGGCATGCTCGTGGGCGCGATCTGGATGCTCACCGCCAAGCACCTGCGCGTGGAACGAGTGCGGCATTCCCGGCTGCGGCTCATCCACTTCACCTACGACGGGCATCCGTGAGAGGCGTCCGTGTGCAGCGGGTGGGCCTCGCTCCTGATCTCGTACTCGAACGTCCCCTCGTAGCCGTAGATCCGGCCCACCACCGGTGCGTCCACCGTGAGCGTGACCCGCTGCCTGTCTGCGGCCTCGGCGAACTCCTCACGCAGCCGGACCACCGGTGCAATCAGTTGCGGGATGCGTATCCACCCCCTGCCTGATCGGAGCGGCCTCACCCAGAGCGCGAGGCTGCGCAGGTGCAGCGCACCGCCGTGTTCGAAGGCGTGGAACGCGGCTCTGAGCATCCCGGGCTCTCCGAGTTCGTCGATGAGGACGCCGGGACCCGTGTGCCCCGCAGCACA
>NZ_JALAHB010000055.1 GCF_022712115.1 Brevibacterium sp.
ACCATCCACAGCACAGAGGAACCCCCGCACGGAGGAGACGAAGCCCATGTCCCTGCCCACCGCCCTCATCACCGACCTCGACGCAGGCCTGCCGGCGCTCGAACGTCTCTACCAGGAGTTCCACGCCCATCCGGAGCTCTCCATGCAGGAGCACCGGACCGCGGAGCGGATCGAGGCCCATCTCGCCGCACTGGGCCTCGAATCGCAGCGATGCGGCGGCACCGGCGTGGTGGCCGTGCTGCGCAACGGGGAGGGGCCGGTGGTCGCCTTCCGTGCGGACACGGACGGCCTTCCCATCGAGGAGCGCACCGGACTGGACTACGCCTCCACCGCCACCGGGGAGCTGCCGGACGGGACGGTGACCCCCGTCATGCACGGCTGCGGCCACGACACCCACATCAGCGCGGGGCTGGAGATCGCTCGGCTGCTCACCGCGCACAGGGAGGCGTGGGCGGGCACGGTGGTGTTCCTGTTCCAGCCGGGTGAGGAGACCTCCGCGGGGGCCGTCGCGATGGTCGAGGACGGGCTGTGGGACAGGGTCCCCGCGCCCGAGGCCGTCTACGGCCAGCACGTGTGGCCGGGCACCGCCGGCACGGTGAACATCTCGCGCGGCACCGCCATGGCGATGGCGGACTCCCTGGAGGTGACGGTGCACGGCCGGCAGGCGCACGGCTCGCAGCCCGAGGCCGCGATCGACCCGATCGTCCTGGGCGCCCACATCGTCACACGCCTGCAGACAGTGGTCTCGCGGGAGATCGGCGGTGCGGACATGGCGGTGGTGACGGTGGGTACGTTCCACGCGGGCACCAAGGAGAACATCATCCCGGACAGCGCGGTCCTCAAGCTCAACATCCGCACCTTCGAGCCGCCCGTCCGTGAGAAGGTGCTCGCCGCGGTGCGGCGCATCATCGAGGGAGAGGCTGCGGCCTCGGGCGCTCCTGCTCCGGAGATCTCCGAGATATACCGGTTCCCCCGGTGCTTCAACGACGAAGCCGAGGCCTCCGCGGTGATCGAGGCGCTGCGCGGGGAGCTGGGCGAGAGCAGCGTGAACGTCACGGCACCTGTGACCGGGAGTGAGGACTTCGGGGTCTTCGCGGATTCGCTCGGGGTGCCGGGCGTCTACTGGTTCTTCGGCGGATACGCGCAGGAGACGATGGAGGTGGGGCACCCGGGCGGCAACCACTCGCCGTTCTTCGGCCCGGACGACGTCCCCACGACGCTGCGCACCGGTGTGCGCGCCGGCCTCACAGCGCTGCTCACGCGCCTGGGTGCATGAGAACGGTTGCCGACATCGTTCACGCGGAGGCGGCTGCAGGACCACGCGCGCGGGTGTGTGGGAAGGACCCCGGCGCCGTCCGCCCGGAAGCCGATGCAGGACCACGCGCATAGGCGCGTGAGGGCGGCCGGGTGAGCCGGCCTCGGGAGCGGGTGCCCGAGGCCGGAGACGTGAGCGGGACTGCTCAGCAGTGCCTCACCCCAGGAGGCGGCGTGCGTGGGGGAGACGTCCCCACAGCAGGCTCGCGGTGAGGGAGACGGCGAAGCATCCGAGCCAGCCGCAGAGGAAGAGCGCCGTCGTGGCGAGGAGCCCCCAGTCGAGGGGGAAGAGTGCACCGAACCAGGCGTCGATGAGGAAGACATGGACGAGGAAGGCGCCGAACGAGGCGCCCGCGAGGCGTGAGAGGAGCGGGCTGCGGCGAGCGGCGGTCACCGCAGCGGCACGCTCGCCGGTGAGGCTCCGTCCGTCAGTGGGACTCTGTGCGCCGCCGAGGCCGTTCCGACCGCCGAGACCCCTCCGACCGCCGAGGCCGTCGCCTCCCAGGACGTCGCCGCCTGTGACCGGGCCGGAGCCGCGGGCGCCGCGCCACACCGCGGCGATCAGGAGGATCACACAGACGCCCAGGACCGGGGTGAGCGGATTCGCGTTCTCGATGGGGTAGTGGACGCGCGTCTCCCAGAGGAACACGAGCGCCGAGGCACCCGCGAAGACGATGCCCGCGGCCCAGCATGCCCAGCGGGGCAGCCTCAGCGATCCCACGCTGTGGATGAGGATGCCGCCGGCGGTGAAGTAGACGACCGCGTACGTCGTCACTCCCCATCGCCAGCCGCCCAGGTCCAGTCCCGTCGCGTGCTGCACCAGCTCGAACAGAACCGCGCCGCCGGAGAAGAGGAGGCCCAGCAGGGCGAGGCCCCACGGCCGCTTCCCGCGGAGGAGCAGCACGGCCGCGCCGAACAGCGTGATGAGCGGGATGTACAGATACAGGTACCAGAGGTGGTAGCCGGGCCCTGTCGCGCTGAAGGGGAGCTGCACGAGCGTGCCGCGGACGTCCACCTCGTCCCAGGCGACCATCTTGTAGACGCCCAGGTATGCCAGGGACCAGAAGGCCAGCGGCACCGCGTGCCGGACGATCCGTCCGAGCATCGTCGCCTGGTCCCGGGGTGGTGCGCCCGCCAGCACGGCCCATCCCGCTATCGCGAAGAACATGGGCACGGCCCACGGGTTCACGGCCTCGGCCAGGTGACCCACGAGGTACGCGGCGGAGTCCTGGTGCTCGTCCTGCGTACGGCGGATCAGCGTGCCCCCGGCGTGGCCGAGCATCACGGTGAGACAGGCGGCCAGGCGCAGGAGGTCGACGTCACCCCGGTAGGCACGGCGTCCCGGTGCCTCGCCGGCGGCGTCCCTCCCGGGTGAGACTCCGCCGGGAGCGGGGAACGACTGCGGGGCGTGAGGGCGGGACATCGCTTCGCTTTCCGGTGGGGACACGGTGACGCGGGCAGCGCGGCCGGAAGGACGCGGGGTGCCCGGGATCCCGGGCACCGTACCTGCGGAGTGTGGCGGGAGGGTGAAGCGCCGGTGTCCCTCCGGTGGCGCGGACGACGTCACTCAGCATCACTGACGAGGCCGCTGTCGGCCCTGACGGGAGCTGTGGGCCGGCGGCGTCTCGGAGTAAAAGACAGCTCCTTCAAAGCATTGTCATTACAAATCGATGTGTCTAGTCTCACGTCATGGCGAAGCACACGGAGATCCGCGACTGGATCGAGGGCGAGATCCGCTCCGGCCGGTTGGCGGTGGGGGACCGGCTGCCGACAGAGGCGGAGCTGCGGGAGATGTTCGGCGTGAGCCGGAACCCCGTGCAGAAGGCGATGACGGGGCTCGTGGAGGCCGGAATCGTCACGCGGCGCCGGGGTGCCGGCACACGCGTGGCCTCCACCGGCCTCCGGGGCAACATCCTGCGGACGCTCGACACCCAGCTGACCGAGCCGGAGGTCGCGGGCGCGCACCGGGTGGACGGCGTCCGGGTCGCCACGGCGGCCTCGTTCCCGCTCGCGGCGGGCGTGCTGGACCCGGGTGCGCCGCTGGCGGAGCTCGTGCGGACCAAGCTCGACACCTCCGGCGCTCCCATCGCGCTGGAGCGCTGCGTCGTCGACCTCACCCAGGTGCCGGACCTCCTCGACCAGGACCTCGTGCACCTGACGACCACCGCGCACTACATGGCGCGCGGAATCGCCGACCGGCACGTGTCGTCGACGCTGACGGCCGTGCACCTGGACGCCGCGGACGCAGCGCTGCTGGGTGTCGGTGAGGACACCCCGATCCTGCGCCAGGTACGGACGATCCAGATCGCGGAGAGGACGCCGCTCGAGATCGCGGAGTTCCTCTTCCATCCCACGAACATCACCATGGAGGTGAGCCAACTTGAACCCGGATGAGAAACGACGCGTCGCAGTGGTGGGCGCCGGAGTCATCGGAGTGATGAGCGCCTGGCAGCTGGCCGAGCGCGGCTTCGACGTCACGGTCTTCGACCAGTGGAACACTCCCAACGACAGGGGCGCCTCGGCAGGGGAGTCCCGGATCTTCAGGACCGTGTACAAGGAGGGCGCGGAGTACGTCCCGCTGCTCCGGAAGTCGCTTCAGCTGTGGCGGCGACTGCAGGAGAACCAGAGCACGAAGGTCCTGGAGATGTGCGGCGGCCTGATGATCGGGCACACCTGGCAGGCGGACGTCGCGGCGGTCATCGACTGCGCGCAGCAGACGGGACTGGAGCATCGCGTCCTCAGCACGGCGGAGATGGCGGAGGAGTACCCGCAGTTAGGCCTGGATGAGGGGGAGGTGGGCGTCTACGACCCGGGCGCCGGCGTGTTCCGGCCCGAGCTCGCCGTCCTCGCCGCACGGAACGAGGGCATGCGGCTGGGCGCGGCCTATCGGCCCTACACGCGGGTGCTGGGCATCCGGCCCGTGCGCAGCGGCGTCATGGTCGACACCGCGGACGGGCCCGAGGCCTTCGACACCGTCGTCGTCGCCACCGGCCCGTGGGTGAATGAGCTCAGCGGCCTGGGGCGGGACCTCGTGGTGCCGCGGCGGCTGGTGGCGGGCTGGTTCCCCGCCAGGGACGTGCCCCTGCACCAGCCGGCGCGGATGCCCATCTCCATCCGGCGGCATGAGGAAGGGGGCTTCTCCTGCTTCCCCGTGCTGGACGGTGCGGCGGTGAAGATCCTCCCGCACCACCTGCCGTGGAAGGACCTGGACGCTCCGGAGGACCTGCCGCGCCTCGTCGAGCCGGAGACCGTCCGTGCGGCGGAGCGAGCCGTGGAGCGGCTCATGCCGGGTCTGGAGCCCACCGCGATCCGGGTCTCGACGTGGACGGAGGGCTTCGCCGTCGACGAGACGCCGGTGGTGGGCCCGTCGCCGGTCGACGACCGGATCCTCCTGGCCGTGGGCATGTCCGGGCAGGGCTTCAAGTTCTCGCCCATGGTGGGGTCGGTCATCGCGGACTACGCGCAGACCGGCAGCTCGGATGACGCCGTCGCCGTGATGGACTCACTGCGCTTCAGCAGAGGGGAGCGGTCATGAACGTCGGAACGACGGTGCTCATCGGGATCGCCTCGCTGGTCGTCATCGGCATCGGCGCGCTGATCGCCTTCCTGGTGGGGCGCAGACACAACTCCGAGGCCGACTGGATCGTGGGAGGCAGGAGCCTGCCCGTCTACGTCCTCGCATTCACCCAGTACGCCACGGCCGTGGGCGGCGGCGTCCTCGTGGCCCATGTGGGCATCGCCTATTCATGGGGCTTCTCCGTGTTCTGGTACGAGGCCTTCGTGGTGGTGGGGATGCTCGTCATCGCGCTCTTCGCCAACTGGCTGCGCAGCCGCCGCTTCAGCACGATCCCGGAGGTGTTCACCCGGCTCTACGGTGAGCACAAGGTGATGATGACCATCGTCGCCCTGGCGGTGATCATCGTGCCGTTCGGCTGGCTGGCCACGCAGTTCGTCGCCTTCGCGAACCTCTTCAGTCAGGTGACGGGTGTCCCGTTCGCGCCGCTCATCGTCGCGATGGCGCTCATCAGCCTCCTCTTCGTCCTGCCCGGCGGTCTCACCTCCGTGGCCTGGTCGGACTTCTTCTTCGGCGTCTTCATGATCGGCGCCTCGATCGTCGTCGCCGGCTATGCCGTGTATTCGGCCGGGGGCTGGGGGACCATCGTCGAGCAGGTGCCGGACGAGCTCTTCGCCATGCCGGAGGGGCTCGCCGCCGCAGGCTGGACGACCATTCTGCTGTGGCTGTTCGCCATCCTGCCGGGCACGCTCACCAATCAGCTCTACTACCAGCGCGTCTTCGCCGCGAAGTCCGGCAGGGAGGCCCGCACGGGCATCTACCTGAGCGCGGTGATGGTGCTCATCGCGGGCGGATACGCCCTGGTGATCGGCCTCGCGGTCCGGGCGATGAACCCGGGGCTGGGCGAGGACGGGCGAGAGGAGGCGGCCGGGTGGTTCCTGGCGCACGTGCCCGTGTGGCTTCTGGCGATCTACGGGGCCTTCCTCATGGCGACCATCGTCTCGACCACCGGTTCCGCCCTTCAGTCCGTCGTCGCCAACATGATCAACGATCTGCGCAACGCGTTCGTGAAGAAGCCCACCGACGAGCGCACGCGTGTGCGGCTCTCTCGCTGGTGCACCGTGGGTGTGACGCTCGTGGCGGCGGGGCTCGCGATCATCTACCCCAAGGCGCTCGACTGGCTCGTGGCCACCTATGCGTACTCCGCCTCGATCCTGGCCGTTCCGCTGCTCCTGGGCATCGTCCTCAGCGGCCGGTGGGCGGTCAGCAGAGTGGTCGCCTATGCGTCGATGGCCGCAGGTGTGATCGGATGTGCAGGGGCGCATGTGCTGGGAACCACGGTGCCCTATGCCGTGTTCGGCATGGTCGCGAGCCTTTTCGGATACTGCATCGCGCTGCTCGTCGTCCGTCCTGGTCCCGCCCGTAGAGAAGAGGAAGTGATCCATCAGTGAAGATCTGCGTCATCGGTGCCGGTGTGCTCGGTCTGTCCATCGCCCATGAGCTCTCCGCGGACGGCCATGACGTCACCGTCGTGGAGAGGGAGCATCCGTTCGCCGGGGCCAGCCATCGGTCCTTCGCCTGGATCAACGCGAACAGCAAGTTCCCGTCGTCCTACCACCGGATCAACGCGGAGGGCATCGAGGCACATCTGGCGCTTCAGGAGCGGCTGTCGACCGGCCGGCGGTGGATGCACCGGAGCGGCTGCCTCCTCGTCGACCACTCCGAGGAGCGGCCGGCCACCTACGCCCGCCGCATCGAGGAGGCGGAGGCGGAGGGTTATCCGGTCCGTCGCGTGGATGCGGACGAGCTGAGGCGACTGGAGCCGGCGGCCGTCTGGCCCGGGGACGTGGACGGGGCGCTGCTCTACTCGAGCGAGGGCTACCTCGACAATGACATCTTCGGTGAGGTCCTGCAGGCGGAGCTCGCCCGGCGCGGGGTGGAGATCGAGATCGCCGAGGCCGTGCGCATCGACAGCGATGAGTCCGGTGCCGTGCTGCATCTGGCCGACGGCTCGAGCCGCAGCTTCGACCGGGTGGTCGTGGCGGCGGGGGCGGCTTCGGGCGCGCTCGCGGAGGCCTCGGGCTTCCGCATCCCGGTGGCGGATCTCAGCCAGGCGACGGTGCGGACCCACAGCCTGCTGGGGCTCACCCGGCCCACGGACGTGGATCTGCGCCACGTGCTCATCTCCGACCGCTTCAATGTGCGGCCGCGCCATGACGGCAGGCTCTGGGTGCAGGTGCCCGAGGTGGAGCCGCGGGTGGCGGAGGGGGAGTCCCCGGAGCTGCTGGCGGAGGTCGCCGAGGTGATGGCGGGGGAACTCGAGCGGCTGTTCGGCAGGCCCGTGGAGATGGAGAAGGTGATCTTCAGCGGCAGGAGCTTCCCGGAGGACGGTCACTCGATCATCGGCTTCGTGGACGAGGGGGAGAAGGTCTACTGCGCGGTGACCCACAGCGGGATGACGCTGGCGGCGCTGTTCGGTGCGCTGACGGCGCAGGAGCTGCGCGGTGAGGAGTCCGCACTGCTCGCGGACTTCCGGCCGTCCCGGTTCGATGGGGGAGTCGCCCGGGCAGATGACTCCTACTTCATCGGGAAGCAGTGAGCGCGAGGCGGCGCTGAGTATGACGGCGGCGCCGGTATCCACGCTCTGTGGGTGCCGGCGCCGCCGTTGTGTGTGAGCCCGCCGGTTCAGCTGGGACGGGTGGCGGGGGAGACCGTCTTCGCGGGGTCGCGTTCGGCCAGGGCGCCCACGGCCTCGTCGATCGCCGCGAGCACATCCGCCTCGAGCTTCACCCCTGCCGCCTCGGCATTGGACTCGATCTGCTCCGGGCGCGAGGCCCCCACGAGCGCCGAGGCCACGTTGTCGTTGGCGAGCACCCAGGCGATGGCCAGCTGCGCCATGGTCAGGCCCAGGTCTGCGGCGATGGGTTCGAGCTTCTCGATGGCCCGGAGGTTCTCCTCGGAGAGGAACTTCTCGATGGCGCGTGCGCCGCCGTGCTCATCCGTGGCGCGAGAGCCTGCCGGGAGCGGCTGCCCCGGCTTGTACTTGCCGGTGAGCGCGCCCTGGGCGATGGGCGACCACACGATCTGGCTCACGCCCAGCTCGCGGCTGACGGGCACCACCTCGGCCTCGATGACGCGCCAGAGCATGTTGTACTGCGGCTGGTTGGAGACCAGCTGGAAACCCAGCTCCTTCGCCAGTGCGTGACCGGCGCGGATCTGCTCCGCGGACCACTCGGAGACGCCGATGTAGAGGGCCTTGCCCTGGCGGACCACGTCCGTGAACGCCTGCATCGTCTCCTCGAGCGGCGTCTCGTGGTCGTAGCGGTGCGCCTGGTAGAGGTCCACGTAGTCCGTCTGCAGGCGGGACAGGGAGCCGTTGATCGACTCCATGATGTGCTTGCGGGAGAGGCCGGAGTCGTTGTGGCCCTTGGGGCCGGTGGGCCAGTAGACCTTGGTGAGGATCTCCATGGACTCCCGGCGCTCGCCGGCCAGCGCTTCGCCGAGGACGGACTCCGCGACGGTGTTGGCGTAGACATCAGCGGTGTCGAAGGTGGTGACGCCGGCGTCGAGGGCGGCGCGGACGCAGCGTGCCGCGGTCTCGTTCTCCACCTGCGAGCCGTGCGTGAGCCAGTTGCCGTAGGTGACCTCGGAGACCTTGAGGCCGGAGTTGCCCAGATAGCGGAATTCCATGGGTGCTGCCTTTCCGCCGCGGGAGCCGCGGCTGTGTGAGGGCGTGCTGGGAACCAGCAGTCAGAATCGTCGAGCGCGTCCTGGTGCATCCAGAATCTCATGGCCCCAGTCGGCGGAGCGACTGCACCACCGTCGGGAGCCAGCCCGTCGGCGGAGCTCGGCCGGTCGGTGGTTCAGCCGGTCAAGAGGGCACGGCCCGCCGGTCAGCGGACCACGCGCAGCCGAGGCGGTGAGGCGGCCTCGGGCGCGGGTCCTCCGCTCGTGGAGCGGCCGGCGTCCCCGCCGTGTGCAGGGTCCCCGCCCGCCCGCGACGCCGTCAGCGCATGGCCGAGCGTGAGCCCGTGGACCTCCTCTGCTGCCACCCCCAGCGCTTCGCCGATCTCCTCCGTTCCCAGACCGTGCTTCTCACGCAGGCGGGTGAGGACGGTCGAGAACACCCGGGAGCGCTCGTGCGGGAGGCCGCCCGGCTCGCCGGTCCGGTAGCCGCGGGAGGCGAGTTCGCCGGCCGTCGTCCGGTAGGACCACTCCGTCAGCGCTCCGGTGGTCCGCAGCCGGTACGCCAGAGCGACGGCGGAGACGCGGAAGCGCCCCTTCGCCTCGAGGATCGATTCCACGGCGGGCTCGCGCCCCAGCACGGCGGAGATCTCCGCCGCCGGCAGCAGGAATGCGGAGGCGAAGTGGTCCGCCTCCCGCTCGATGTCCGTGATCGCGCCCTCCTCCGTGCCGGAGCTGGAGTGGAGCAG
>NZ_JALAHB010000056.1 GCF_022712115.1 Brevibacterium sp.
GCGTACGAGTACGTCCGCCCCACGGTGCAGCTGGGGCTCTCGCTGGACCGGGACGAGCTCCATCGCAGGATCGCCGTCCGCGTGGAGCGGATGTGGGCGGAGGGCTGGCCCGAGGAGGTGCGGCGCCTCCTGGACCGGGGGCTGCGGGCGGACTCCACCGCCGGGCAGGCGATCGGATACGCCGAGGTGCTGGCCCACCTCGAGGGCACGCTGACCCGGGCGCAGGCCATCGAGCGCACCATCGTCCGCACGCGGCAGTTCGCCAAACGGCAGGAGACCTGGTTCCGGCGGGACAGCCGGATCGTGGTGCTGGACGCGCAGGCCCCGGACCTCCTGGACCGGGCGCTCGCGGCCGTGGCCGCCGCGTAGACTGGGGCGCGTGACGATCGCACAGGTGACCAAGGGCCACGGAACCGCCAACGACTTCGTGCTGGTGCACGACCCCCAGTGCCGGGAGAGCCTCGACGCCGAGACCGTCCGCGCGCTCACGGACCGGCGGCGGGGCGTGGGCGGTGACGGCCTCATCCGCGTCGTCCGCTCGGCCGCGCTGGCCGCCGGACAGAACCCGGAGCCGGAGGCGCAGGCCGCCGCCTCGGCAGGGGCGGAGTGGTTCATGGACTACCGCAACGCGGACGGCTCGATCGCGGAGATGTGCGGCAACGGCGTCCGCGTCTTCGCCCACTACCTCGTGGAGAAGGGCCTTGCGGACCCGGCCGCGCCCCTCCTCGTGGGCACGCGCGGGGGAGTGAAGATCGTCACCGTCGTGGACGACCCCACGGATGCGCGGGCCACGGGAGCGGCTCCCGCGGGCGCGCCCTGGTACCGCGTCGACATGGGCACCTGGCGCATGCCCGGTGCGGGCGCGGAGCTGGAGGAGCGCGGCGCGGACGCGCGCGTGAGCACCCGCGGCATCGAGGTGGGACGGCCCGCGGTGAGCGTCGACATGGGCAATCCGCACACGGTCGTGGCGCTGCAGTCGCTCGACGAGCTCATCGCCGCGGACCTGGGGACCGCCCCGGCGGTGGACCCCGCTCCGCCGCACGGCACCAACGTCGAGTACATCGTGGTCGAGGCGGACGGCGACGACGACCCCCGGACCGGACGCCTCCGCATGCGCGTCCACGAACGCGGGGTCGGTGAGACCTTCGCCTGCGGCACGGGCGCGTGCGCGGCCGCACTGGCCGCCCGCTTCTGGGCGGGGGCGCACGGTCCCGTGGACTGGTTCGTCGAGCAGCCGGGGGGCACGGTGCGCGTCGAGGTGGACGGGTCCCAGGTCGCGCTCTCGGGACCGGCCGTCCTCGTCGCCGAGGTGGTCCTCACCGGCCGCTGAGGCGTGCGCGTGCGGGGGAGACGGCGGCCCGGCCGGGCTCAGGCGGCGCGGTCGACCCGGAGCACGCGGAACCCCTTCGCCGTCTCGATCCGCTCCGCGGAGAAGTCCGGTCCCAGCCCGGCGCCGTCCTCGGCGGAGAGCCAGGTGAGCAGGGAGTCCGCCCCCAGCTTCTTCGCCACCACCAGGTGGGCGGAGCCGCCGGGCGCCAGCCGCGGCAGCCAGGTGCGCAGCATCTCGTGGAGCACCGCCTTGCCCACACGGATGGGCGGGTTGGACCAGATCTGGGTGAAGCGCACCTCCGCGGGGATCTGCTCCGCCGTCACGGCCCGGAGGCCCTCCAGGCCCAGAGCCTTCGCATTGGAGACGGTGAGGTCGAGGGCCCGGGCATTCACGTCGAGGGCCCAGACCGTGACGGGGATCTCCGAGTCCGCGGCGCGCAGGGCCGCGTCGAGGGCGATGGGCCCCCAACCGCAGCCCAGGTCGAGGAGGTCGCCCGGCGCAGGCTCCGGCACCGTGCCCAGCAGGACCTTCGTGCCGGTGTCCACGTGGTCGGGGGAGAAGACGCCGCCGGCGGTCTCGACGCGCACCTCCCGGCCGCCCAGTGTCACCGTCCGCGTCCGCTTCTCGGCGCTGCTGGCGGGATCCTGCGTGAAGTAGTGCTCGGACATGCTGTGATTCTAGGCCGGGCGCGCCCTCCCCAGCCGCTCGGCCCTGTGGGAGAATGGATCCTCAGCACTCAGGAGAGGGAGTACATGACCCAGACCCACGGCAGGCACACGTCCCCGGCCGGAGAAGACGGCGGGCAGGAGTCGGCGATAGACCGCATCCTCGGGCGTGCAGCCGCCCTGGACTCCGCGCACACCGCCGCGGACGAGGCGGATCAGCTGGATCTGCTCGAGAGGTCGGCGCTGCGCCGTGTGGGCGGGTTGTCCACCGAACTCGAGGACATCACGGAGGTCGAGTACCGCCGGGTGCGGCTCGAACGCGTGGTGCTGGCCGGCATCCACGCCCCCGGGCGTGCCGCCGACGGCGAGAACAGCCTCCGGGAGCTCGCGGCGCTCGCGGAGACCGCGGGCTCGCAGGTGCTCGACGGGCTTCTCCAGAAGCGCGTCCACCCCGATCCCAGCACGTACCTCGGCAGCGGGAAGGCCGTCGAGCTCAGGGAGATTGTGGAGGCGGTGGGCGCGGACACCGTCGTCGTCGACGCCGAACTCCCGCCCAGCCAGCGGCGTGCGCTCGAGGACGTCATCAAGGTGAAGGTCATCGACCGGGTGGCCCTCATCCTCGACATCTTCGCCCAGCACGCGAAGTCCCGTGAGGGCAAGGCCCAGGTGGAGCTCGCACAGCTCGAGTACCTGCTCCCGCGCCTGCGCGGCTGGGGCGAGTCCATGTCCCGGCAGGCCGGCGGCCGTGTGGCCGGCGGCGAGGGCATCGGCTCGCGCGGCCCGGGTGAGACGAAGATCGAGCTGGACCGCCGCCGGATCCGCACCCGGATGGCGAAGCTGCGGCGGCAGATCCGGGCGATGGCGCCGGCACGGGAGACGATGCGGGCGGACCGCCGCCGCAATGCGGTGCCGTCGGCGGCGATCGTCGGGTACACGAATGCCGGGAAGTCCTCCCTCCTCAACTGCCTGACGGACGCCGGCGTCATGGTGCAGAACGCGCTGTTCGCCACGCTCGACCCCACGGTCCGGCGGGCGCAGGCCCCGGACGGCCGCGACTACACCCTCACGGACACCGTGGGCTTCGTGCGCAACTTGCCGCACCAGCTCGTCGAGGCCTTCCGGTCCACGCTCGAGGAGGCCGCGGACGCGGATCTGCTCGTCCACGTCGTCGACGCCTCCCATCCCGATCCCACCGGGCAGATCTCCGCCGTCCGCGAGGTGCTGGCCGAGGGGAGCGCGAGCGAGCTGCCGGAACTCGTGGTGTTCAACAAGGCGGATGCCGTGGAGCCGGATGTGCTCGCCGGCCTCCTGCTTGAGGTCCCCGGCTCGCTGGCGGTGTCCGCGCGCACGGGCGAGGGCGTCGGGGCGCTGCGAGCGCGGATCGGCGAGCTGCTGCCGGTGCTCGCCCGTGAGCTCACCGTCGTGCTGCCCTACGACCGCGGGGAGCTCGTGAGCCGGGTGCATGAGCACGGCACCGTCCTCGACGAGCGGTTCCTGGCCGAGGGGACCGTGCTCCAGGCCCGTGTGGACGATGCGCTCGCCGCCGAGCTCGCACCCTTCGTGCGCCCGGACATGTTCGCCGGGGACGTCGCCTCCGCTGACGATGACGCAGACGCCTGAGCTGCTGGCCGCGGCCGTCGCCGCGGTGGGAGGAACCGAACGTCAGGGACAGTCCGAGATGGCCGAGGCCGTCTCCAGCGCGCTCGCCGGCGGCACGCACCTGCTCGTCCAGGCCGGCACCGGCACCGGCAAGTCGCTGGCGTACCTCGTGCCCGCCGTGGACCATGCCGTGCGCACGGGGAACAGGGTCGTGGTCTCGACAGCCACCCTGGCGCTGCAGGCCCAGATCGTCGACCGCGATCTGCCGCGGCTGGTCCGCGCCACGGGGAGCGAGCTGGGCCGCAAGCCGGCCTATGCGGTGCTGAAGGGGCGGCGCAACTACGTGTGCCGGCACAAGCTGGACGGAGGCTATCCGGACGACGCCGCCGGGATGCTCTTCGACTTCGGGGCCGATCAGGCCTCGGCCCGTTCCGGGGCCGCGGCGGGCTCGCGGATGGAGGACGAGATCCAGCGGATCCGCAGCTGGGTGCGGACGACCCAGACCGGTGACAGGGACGACCTGGTCCCGGGCGTCTCGGACCGCACCTGGGCGCAGGTCTCGGTCAACTCCTTCGACTGCCTGGGGTCGAAGTGCCCCGTCTTCGAGGAGTGCTTCGCGGAGATCGCCAAGCTCAAGGCGCACGCGGCGGACGTCGTGGTGACCAACCACGCGCTGCTGGCCATCGACGCCTTCGGCGACCACGCCGTGCTGCCGGAGCACGACGCGGTGATCGTGGACGAGGCGCACGAGCTGCGGGACCGGGTGACGAACGCCCTCTCCGCATCCCTCACGGTGTCCATGATCGAGCACGCTGCGTCCTCCGTCCGCCGCACCGGACTGGTGCAGGAGGGTGTGACGCACCTGCTCGAGACGGCGGGGGCGGCCTTCGGCCGGGAGCTGGAGAAGGCCGACGACGGCCTCCTCCAGCGCTGGCCGGAGGGGCTCGCGGCCGCCGTGGGGCAGGTCCGCGATGCCGCACGCCAGGTCTCGGCGGACCTGAGCTCCGGGGCGAAGACCGGCGAGACGGACGCGGACACCGGACGTCAGCTGGCCCGCGCCCGGATCCTCGAGGTCCACGAGGTGGCCGAGCGCATGGCCGAGGGCTCGGACAACGACGTGGCCTGGGTGACGCGCTCCACGTTCCGCGAGCGCACCACAGTCTCGCTCGTGGTCGCCCCGCTGTCCGTGGCCGGCACCATGCGCTCCGGGATCTTCGAGAAGGCCACCGTGGTGGCCACCTCGGCGACGCTGGCGCTGGGCGGGCGCTTTGACGCGGTGGCGGGATCGCTGGGCCTCGCCGGACCGGAGGCGCCGCGCTACGACGCCGTGGACGTCGGCTCCCCGTTCGACTACTCGCGGCAGGGGATCCTCTACGTGGCGGCGCACCTTCCCCGGCCCGGCAGGTCCGGGATGAGCTCCGAGGCCGTCGAGGAGCTCGAAGGCCTGCTCAGCGCCTCCGACGGCGGGGCACTCGGCCTGTTCTCCTCGAAGGCGGCCGCGCAGGCGGCGGCCGAGGAGATGCGCGCGCGGACGGATCTGCCCATCCTGCTGCAGGGCGAGGACGGCCTCAGCTCCCTCGTGGCGCGCTTCGCCGCGGACGAGCGCGCCTGCCTGTTCGGCACGCTCTCGCTGTGGCAGGGCGTGGACGTCCCCGGAACGACCAACCGCCTCGTGGTCATCGACCGGATCCCGTTCCCGCGGCCGGACGACCCGCTGGTGCGCGCGCGGACGGAGAGCGCCCACCGGGCCGGTGCCAACGGCTTCATGTCCGTGAGCGCGGCGCACGCCGCTCTCCTCATGGCGCAGGGCGCGGGCCGTCTCGTCCGCGCGACGGGGGACAGAGGAGTGGTCGCCGTGCTGGACGAACGGCTGCGCAACGCCCGCTACTCCGGGTTCCTGCTCAGCTCCCTGCCTCCCATGTGGCGGACCGACGACCCGGCAGCCGTGCGCGCGGCACTGCGGCGTCTGCGCGGCGGCTGAGCCGCGCCTGTGCATGCAGCAGGCCCCTGGAGCTCACCGTGAGTTCCAGGGGCCTGCCGCGCGGAGCGGGTCAGTCGACCCGGCGGATGACGGCGGTGACGACGCCCATGATGGTGGCGAAGTCGCCGTCGATGGGATCGTAGAACCGGTTCTGCGGCAGCAGCCACTGCTTGCCGTTCTCCCGCTTGAGGGTCTTCACGGTCGCCTCGTCGTCGAGCAGGGCGGCCACGATCTGGCCGTTCTCCGCATCCGGCTGCGAGCGGACGACGACGTAGTCGCCGTCGCAGATGGCCGCGTCCTGCATGGAGTCGCCCACGACGTGGAGCAGGAAGAGCTCACCGGAGCCCACGATCTGCCGCGGCAGGGCGAACATCTCGTCGACGGACTGCTCCGCGAGGATGGGCCCGCCCGCGGCGATCCTCCCCACGACCGGCACCATGGCGGTGTTGGGCGCGGGATCGATGCCCCTGCGGACCTCCTCCGGTGGAGTGACGACCTCGATGGCGCGGGGGCGCTTGGGATCGCGGCGCAGGTAGCCCAGCCGCTCCAGCTGGGAGAGCTGGTGGGCCACGGAGGACAGCGAGGCCAGTCCCACCGTCTTGCCGATCTCCCGCATGCTGGGCGGATAGCCGTTGACGTGCACGGCGCGCTCGATCGTCTCGAGCACCAGACGCTGCCGCGGGGTGAGGCGGTCGTCGCCGTCCGCGGCGGAGCCCTCGGGCAGTTCGGAGCCGCCCTCGAACCGGAGCCGCCTGACGTTCTCGACCTCCTCGTCGATGCCGCTGTTGCGCGGGCGTCCGCGTCCGCGCCGGCGTGGGCCTTCGGTGCTCATCGTGTGTCCCCTCCATCGACCTCGGTACCTGTGACCTGCGCTGATGCCGGCCCTCACGGTTGTGTCCGTGCCTCGTGATCGACTTGCGACGCAAGCAGTCACGGACGTTCGATTCCCATTCTCGCATACGCGTTCGAAGGGGAGTGGACATACGTTCTAATATGCGTTTCAATAGTACACATGTTCGACCCGCCCGGGTCGATGGTCACCGGAGGTCCTGTCATGAGCGCACTCGCATTCGGCGGTCCCGCGTACGCCGTCCGCCGCCCGTTCCGGCTGCCGCACCGCGGCCGTCCCTCGCGCCGCGTCCGGCTGCTGCGCACCGCGCTGCTCGCCGCAGTGCTGCTGGCCGCTGCGGCGGGCCTGCTCATCGCCGTGCTCGTGCCCAGTGCCGCCGCCGGGGACGAACGTCCGGCGACGGCGACGACCTCCGTGGTCGTGGGCGAGGACGAGAACCTCTGGAGCATCGTGGAGACGGGCGGCTACGACAGGGACCCGCGGATCGTCATCAGCGAGATCCGCAGCATGAATGGCCTCGCCACGTCCGTCGTGCACCCCGGTCAGGAGCTCACCGTCCCCGCGCGATAAACTCCCCGGTGTGACTTCACTGGACTCGCTTCCCCTGCGCGCGGATCTGCAGGGCGCCGCTCCCTACGGCGCGCCCGTGATCGACGTTCCCGTCCGCCTCAACGTGAATGAGAACGCCTTCGACGTGCCGGAGCCGGTGGTCCGGGCGATCGGCGCACGTGTGGCGGAGGTCGCCGCCTCGCTCAACAGGTACCCGGATCGCGAGTTCACGGAGCTGCGCACACTGCTCGCCGGGTATCTCGGGGGAGTGCTCGCCGCGGAGGCCGGCGAGAGCGGCTCCGGGGCGCCGGAGCTGGCAGGTGCCCGGATCCGTCCCGAGATGATCTGGGCCGCGAACGGTTCGAACGAGGTGCTCCTCCACATCCTGCAGGCGTTCGGCGGACCGGGCCGGACGGCACTCGGCTTCGTCCCCAGCTATTCGATGCATCCGCTCGTCGCGCAGGCCTCCGGCGCGCGCTTCGTGGGAGTCGGCCGGAACGCGGACTTCACGATCGATCCCGCAGCCGCGGTGGCGGCGGTCCGCGAGCACGATCCGGACGTCGTGTTCCTCTGCACCCCCAACAATCCCACTGGGACGCGCACTCCCCTCGAGGTGATCGAGCGGATCTACGAGGCCGCTCGCGGCATCGTCATCGTCGACGAGGCCTATGCGGAGTTCGCGGGCAGTGATTTCCGGAGCGCCCTCCACCTGCTGCCCGGACGGGAGCGTCTCGTCGTGTCCCGGACCATGAGCAAGGCCTTCGCCTTCGCGGGCGCCCGGGTGGGCTACGCAGCGGCGGATCCGGCCTTCGTCGACGCGCTGCGCCTCGTCCGCATGCCCTATCACCTCTCCTCTCTCACACAGGCCGCCGCCTGTGCCGCACTGGAGCACACGGAGGAGCTGCTGGCCGGGGTCCGTGCGCTGGTGGCACAGCGCGAACGGCTCTCCGCGGGCCTGCGGGACCTGGGCTTCGAGGTCTTCGACTCGGACTCCAACTTCGTCCTGTTCCGGGGTGCGGCGGATCCGCACGCGCTCTGGCAGCGCCTCGTGGACTCCGGCGTGCTCATCCGGGACATCGGACTGGACGGCTGCCTGCGCGTGAACGCGGGCACCGAACGGGAGACCACGGCGTTCCTCGAGGCGCTGGGCGCCGCGGTGGAGCAGGAACCGCACCTCACAGACGGGAAACAGGGATGACGCACCGCACGGCCAGCGCACACCGGGTGACGGGGGAGTCGGAGGTCGCGGTGACGCTCGACCTCGACGGCACCGGCACCTCCACGATCGAGACCGGCGTGCCGTTCTACGACCACATGCTCACGGCGCTGTCGAAGCACTCGCTCATCGACATGGAGATCCGCGCGGCGGGCGACGTCCACATCGACGTCCACCACACCGTCGAGGACACGGCCATCACACTGGGCTGGGCACTCCGCGACGCGCTGGGGGACAAGGCCGGCATCCGCCGCTACGGCGACGCGCACGTTCCCCTCGACGAAGCCCTCGCGCGTGCGGTCGTCGACGTCTCCGGCCGGCCCTACTTCGTGCACTCCGGTGAGCCGGAGGGGCAGCAGTACCATCTCATCGGCGGTCACTTCACCGGCTCGATGACCGCTCACGCGCTCGAATCGCTCGCGTTCCAGGCCGGGCTCACCGTCCACCTCACGCTGCTCGCGGGGCGGGATCCGCACCACATCGTCGAGGCGCAGTTCAAGGCGTTCGCGCGCGCACTGCGCACCGCCGTCGAATCCGATCCGCGCACCACCGCCGTTCCGTCGACCAAGGGAGCACTGTGAGCCGCACCGTCATCGTCACCCCGTTCGGCCGGGCCGATCAGCTCGCGGCCGCCTGCGTGCTCTCCGACATCCCGGGCTGGGTGGTCCCGCTGGGGGACTTCTCGGCCGTGGTGCAGGACGGTACGGACGTGGCAGGCGGCAACGAGGCGGCCGCCAAGCTCTCGAAGCTCACGGGCAGGCACGAGGTGCTCCTCATGGTGCGCAGCGAGGAGCAGATCGACGCCGCGCACTATCGCGGGGGAGCACGCGAGGCGGACGTCCCCGCGGGGCTGGCTCTCTCGAACCTCCCGGACTCCCTGGAGGGCCTCCTGCTGGAGACGCGCGATCCCGCGGACGTGGAGGGCGGCTTCGACACCTCCACGATGTCCAAGCTCGAGGCCTCCCGCTCCACCATGACGCCCGCCCGCGCGGCGCTGGCGCGCACGGCGCTCGTGTGGCTGGTCGCCGCGCTGCTCGCCGTCGTCGTGCTCGCCTTCGGCGTCGTCCAGGGGCTCGGCGGCTCCGTCATCGGCTGGGTCGTGGCCGTGCTCGGCGTCGTGGTGCTGCTCATCTCGCTCACGCGCATGAGGGTGCTGCTCGGCGGAGGCAGACGATGACCGCCCGGCCACGGGTCGCGGTGCTGGACTACGGCTCCGGCAACGTGCACTCCGCCGTGCGCGCCGTGGAGGCCGCCGGGGCCGAGGCGGCGCTCACGGCCGATCCCGCCCGCATCGAGGCAGCGGACGGTCTGCTGGTCCCCGGCGTGGGAGCCTTCGCCGCGGTGATGGAGGGCCTCGCCGCCGTCGACGGGCCGCGGATCATCCGTGAGCGCCACGCGGCCGGCCGGCCGGTGCTCGGCATCTGTGTGGGCATGCAGGTGCTGTTCTCCGCGGGGACCGAGCACGGCGTGCGCACCCCCGGCATCGGGCTCTGGGACGGTGAGGTGGGACCCCTCCGGGCGCCCGTCGTCCCCCACATGGGGTGGTCCCGCGTGCAGGTGCCGGCCGGCAGCAGGATGTTCGCGGGCACAGCCGACGCGCACTTCTATTTCGTACACTCCTATGCGGCGGTCCAGGGGCCGTCCACCGGGCTCACGACGACGGCGGTCCACGGAGACAGGTTCGCCGCCGCCGTGGAGGACGGCACCACCTGGGCCGCCCAGTTCCATCCCGAGAAGTCCTCGGAGGCGGGCGCCCGCCTGCTGCGCAACTGGATCGCGGAACTCACCCGCGCCACGGGCCCGGCGGCGGCTCCCGCCGGCCCGTCCCTCCCGAACATCACCGCCCCCGAATCGAAGGACACGGCATGACCTCCCTCGTCGAAACCCCCGCACTCACGCTCCTGCCCGCAGTGGACGTGGCCGACGGCCAGGCGGTCCGGCTGGTCCAGGGCGAGGCCGGCACCGAGACCCGCTACGGGTCCCCGCTCGAGGCCGCCGGTGAGTTCGAAGCCGGCGGAGCGGAGTGGATCCACCTCGTCGACCTCGACGCCGCCTTCGGCCGCGGGTCCAACTACGATCTGCTCCACAAGGTCACGAAGTCCCTGTCCATCAAGGTGGAGCTGTCCGGAGGCATCCGCGACACGGAGAGCCTGGAGCGTGCGCTCGACACCGGCGCGGAGCGCGTGAACATCGGCACCGCCGCCCTGGAGAACCCGGAGTGGACGGCCGAGGTCATCGCGCACTACGGCGACAAGATCGCGATCGGGCTCGACGTCCGCGGCCGTACGCTGGCCGCCCGCGGCTGGACCCGTGAGGGCGGCGACCTCTACGAGGTCTTCGACCAGCTCGAGGAGGCCGGCTGCACCCGCTACGTCGTCACGGACGTGACGAAGGACGGCACACTCGCCGGACCCAACACGGAACTCCTCGCGGACCTCGCGGCGCGGACCGAACGTCCCCTCGTCGCCTCCGGCGGCATCTCGAGCCTCGACGACATCGCCGCGCTGCGCGAGCTCGTGCCGCAGGGCGTGGACTCCGCGATCGTGGGCAAGGCGCTCTACGCCGGCAAGTTCACCCTCGCGGAGGCCCTCGACGTGGCCGGCCGCTGATGAGCGCGTCAGGGCCGTCCGGGTCAGACCCGTCCGGACCGGTGCCGGAGATCCCCGCCCACCTCCGCGGTGCGCTCGGCGGCCCTGCGGATTCGGCCGGGGTGCCGTGGGGAGGCCGCGAGCTCCACTCCAACCCGTTCGCGGGAGACACGGGAGAGGCGGACGAGGGTCTGCTGACCGCCCTCGCCGCCGCAGCGGCCTCCCCGCTTCAGCCGCAGCTCCACGCCGGTGTGGTGCGGGGGCTGGCGGGCGTGCGACTCTACGCCCCCGTGCTCCCCATCGTCACGGAGAGCTCCGTCGACGAGCGCGGTCTCATGCACGACAACGCCTCGGACATGGCGATGGTGAGGCTGCAGTCCGCGGACGGGCGGGAGGCGACTCCGGCATTCACGGACATCCCCGCGCTCACGGCATGGCATCCCCGGGCGCGCCCCGTGCCCATCGAGGCCGAGCGCCTGGGCGCCGCCGCGGTGGAGGAGGGTGCGCAGCTGGTGGTGCTCGACCCGGGCCGCCCGCACAGCTTCCTCCTGCGCCGCCCCGCGCTGTGGTCCTTCCTCAAGCAGGAGCCGTGGCAGCCGGCGTGGGCGGATGCAGAGGTGGCCGGAGCGCTCAGAGCCGTCGCGGCGGGCCGGGACTGGATCGCCGGCATCGGCATGGGGCCGGGCTCGCAGACCGTCCACGTCCAGGGTCCCGAGGTCCGGATCGAGATCCGCGTGAGCGTCCGGCCGGAGAAGCAGGAGCTGGAGGAGCTGCAGGCTGCGCTGGCAGCGCATGCTCTCCTCGCGGACCGTGTGGACTCCCTCTCGCTCGGCCTCGTGCGCGCCTGACGACCGGGGTCCGCGTGCGCGACTGCGAGCGCCTGTGCTCCTGCGGCCGCGGGCGGGGACATGACCGGCCGGGTGCCGGTCGCCTCAGCCGCGACCGGCCAACGCTGTCGTGACGACGTTCTCCACGCGCGCGCCCAGCTCCGCGTCGACGCTCTTCCAGTAGCCGAACGCCCGGGAGCGGACCGAGTCGTCCGTCACCTGCATGACATGGCCGGCGATGTTGCCGACCAGGCGGTCGCGTGCGGCATCGTCGAGGACCGTGCGCACGAGGTCGCCGGCCTGGTTGAAGTCGCCGTCGTCCGGCCGCGGGGTCTCGACGGAGCGGAGGACGTCCCCGCTGACGCCGGAGAGGTTCTCCTCCGTCGTGAGCCGGGGGTCGGCGTGCGGTCCGCCGAAGCCGTTGGGCGCGTACTCCGGCTGCTCGGCCGGATAGTTCTCGAAGGACATGGCCCCGTCGCGGGAGTAGCTGCGCTTCAGCGCCGCCTTGGGGCGGTTCACCGGCAGCTGCGCGTAGTTGGGGCCGATCCGGTGCCGGTGGGTGTCGGGGTAGGAGAAGATGCGTCCCATGAGCATCCTGTCCGGGGAGAGGCCGGTGCCGGGGACGAGGTTCGCCGGGGAGAAGGCGGCCTGTTCGATCTCCGCGAAGAAGTCCGCGGGATTCCGGTTAAGCTCGAGCCGGCCCACCGGGACGAGGGGGAAGTCCCCGTGCGGCCAGACCTTCGTCACGTCGAACGGATTGATCCGGTAGTGCGCGGCCTCCTCGTAGGGCATGATCTGCACCTTGAGGTCCCAGCTGGGGAAGTCCGCACCCTCGATCGCCTCGAAGAGGTCGCGGCGGTGGAAGTCTGCGTCCACGGCGGCCATCTGGTCGCCCTCCGCCTGCGAGAAGCCCTCGTGGCCGTGGCGGGCGATGAAGTCGTCCTTCTGGTTCGAGTGGAAGTGGTACTTCACCCAGAAGCGCTCCCCGGAGGCGTTGATCCACTGGAAGGTGGGGGAGCCGTAGCCGTTCTGCTCCCGCCAGGAGCGCGGGATCCCCCGATCGCCCATGAGGTAGGTGACCTGATGGGCGGATGCGGGCACCTGGGTCCAGAAGTCCCACTGCATGGTGTTGTCGCGCAGTCCGGTGCGGCTGCGGCGCTTCTGCGAGTGGATGAAGTCCGGGAACTGCATCGCATCGCGGATGAAGAAGACCGGGGTGTTGTTGCCGACGATGTCGAGGTTGCCCTCCGTCGTGTAGAACTTCACCGCGAACCCGCGGGGGTCGCGCCAGGTGTCGGGCGAGCCCTGCTCGCCGGCGACGGTGGAGAACCGGAGGAGCACCTCGGACTGCGCGCCGGGCTGGAACAGCGCGGCACGGGTGTACGCGGACACGTCCTCGGTCGCGGTGAAGGTGCCGAAGGCGCCTCCGCCCTTCGCGTGGACCACGCGCTCCGGGACGCGCTCCCGGTCGAAGTGCGCGAGCTTCTCGATGAGGTAGTGGTCCTGGAGGAGGATGGGGCCGTTGGGCCCCAGGGTGAGGGAGTGCTGGTCGGAACCCACCGGGATGCCGAAGTCGTTGGTCGTGAAGCGCGCGGTCACTCTACCTCCAGGGAATCGCAGCCGTTCAGGGGCTGACGCCCCGCATGCTAGCCAGCACGGGCTCCTCCCTCAAGGATGGAGCACCTAAGCGCGAACGGCCGCCTCCCCGTGATGACGGGGATCGCGGCCGTTCGCAGAGCGGTCAGCTGTGAGGCAGCAGACAGCGGAGCCGCGGCCTCACGCCGCGGTGGACCTCAGGCCACCGGTCCGGTCCACTTCTCCCCAGGGCCCTTGCCCGGCGCGTCCGGAATCGTCGACGCCTCGCGGAAGGCCAGCTGGAGGGCCCGCAGTCCGTCGCGGATGGGGCGCGCATGCTGATCGCCGATCTCCGGGGCACCCGCGGTCACGAGCCCGGCGAGGGCCGTGATGAGCTTGCGCGCCTCGTCCAGGTCGACGAGATCGGCGGCGCTCTCCGTCTCCGAGTCCTCGGTGAGCCCGAGCTTCACGGCGGCGGCGCTCATGAGATGGACGGTGGCCGTGGAGATGACCTCCACCGCGGGCACCTCCGCGATGTCACGGACCGCTCCGGATTCTGCGGCGGCAGGCTGCGGGTCTGCGGAGGGGGCGGCTGCGTCCGCGGCGGACGCGGACCGGTCGTCGAAGCTGAAGGACTGGGTCATGCGGTCCAGTCTTCCACAGTCGGATGTGCACTCGTGCCGCAGGTGCTGTAACATGGTTCGAGTGTGAAGAGGGGCTTCGGCTCCCACCTGGATCGCAAGCGCGATCGGGTACCCCTGCCAGTGCAGGAACGGCGCGCCTCACAGAGGTGCGCCCGTCCGTGCGCTCGTCTGCGAACCAGGGCCCCTCTGCATCGTCGGAAGGGGCCTTTTCCGCTTCCTCCGGCGTATGCGTTGTCGTCATCAGTCGAAGAAGGAGCAGCACATCAGCGAGCCGCGTATCAACGATAGGATCCGAGTCCCGGAAGTCCGCCTGGTAGGCCCCAACGGTGAACAGGTGGGAATCGTCGCGATCCGCAAGGCGCTCGACCTTGCCCGCGAGGCGGAGCTGGACCTGGTCGAGGTCGCACCTCAGGCCAAGCCCCCTGTCGTCAAGCTCATGGACTACGGCAAGTTCAAGTACGAGTCCGCGCAGAAGGCTCGCGAGGCCCGCAAGAACCAGGCCAACACGGCTCTCAAGGAGATCCGCTTCCGCCTCAAGATCGACGAGCACGACTACGAGACCAAGAAGGGCCACGTCACGCGGTTCCTCTCCGGTGGGGACAAGGTCAAGGTGATGATCATGTTCCGCGGTCGTGAGCAGTCGCGTCCTGAGATGGGGGTCAGGCTCCTCAATCGGCTGGCTGAGGACGTGTCCGAACTCGGCAGCGTGGAGTCCGCTCCCCGCGTCGACGGACGGAACATGGTCATGGTCATCGCACCTGCGAAGTCCAAGGCCGATGCGAAGGCGGAGTCGCGCAGGGCGACTGCCGAGTCGCGGGGTTCCCGCGCGGAGGTCAAGTCCCGCCGCGACCGCGAGGCCCAGGCGAAGTCCGGCCGCAGCTCGGAGGAAGCCTCCGAACAGCTCGGCTGAGCACCTGCGCCCACCAACAAGATGTGAAAAGGAGACGGCACCATGCCGAAGCAGAAGACCCACAGCGGCGCCAAGAAGCGCCTGCGTCTGACCGGTTCCGGAAAGGTCATGCGTGAGGGCGTGAACAACCGCCACCTCGCTGAGCACAAGTCCTCGCGCCGTAAGCGCCGGATCTCGATGGATCAGGAGCTCGTCGGAGGCGACAGGGCCAAGGGCCTCAAGCTTCTCGGCAAGCGCTGAGTCTCATCCACCGACGAATCTGGTTTTCTAAGGAGTACACGTGGCACGTGTGAAGAGGGCGGTCAACGCCAAGAAGAAGCGCCGGGTCATCCTCGACCGGGCGAGCGGCTACCGCGGACAGCGTTCGCGCCTGTACCGCAAGGCCAAGGAACAGGTCATCCACTCGCTGGTCTACAGCTACCGCGACCGCCGGGCGCGGAAGGGCGACTTCCGCCGCCTCTGGATCCAGCGCATCAACGCCGGTGCCCGCGCCAACGGCATGACCTACAACCGCTTCATCCAGGGCCTCAAGGCCGCGGGTGTCGAGGTGGACCGCCGTATGCTCGCCGAGCTCGCGGTCAACGACGCGCCGACCTTCGCCGCTCTGGTCAAGGTCGCCAAGGACGCGCTGCCGGCAGACGTCAACGCCGCCAAGAGCGCAGCCTGATCCGCACAGGACATGATGTGAGCATGCCCCCTCCGCGAGGGTGAGCGCCGCATCGCAGCACGAAGGGCCGGGGTCACTCCCCGGCCCTTCGTGCTGTCCGGAGTCCGCGAGGGTCCCGGCTGCGAGGGTCGATGGAATGTCGCAGAGTCTCTGCTTAGATGAGTGGCATGAATGAGACACCTCCGCGCTCCGATCCGCTGCGCCCGCTGCTCATGGGCATCGGTGCGGGTCTCGCCGCGGTGCTCGTGGCGGTCGGGGGCATCTTCGCGTTCGGGAAGCTGTTCGGCGGGCCGGACTACGGCGCGGCACCGGGCCAGCTCACCGCCTCGGACGTCTCCGGCCTCGGGGACGGTGCGCGGATCGCGCCGCTCGGCACGCTGGGTGAGGCGAGTACGGCCTTCGCGCGGTTCCTCACCCCGTCCCGCTCGGTCATCTACGCACTCGACGAGAGGGGCGCACCCCGCTGGGCCGCTCCTGTGCCGCACGCAGACGCCCCCGCGGAGCCAACAGCGCTCTTCCCGGACGAGGACGCCCCCGAACAGGGTCTGCCGGAGCTGCACGGCACCCCCGTGAGCTGCGCTGCCGACGTCGAGGAACTAGTATAAGTCGAAGTGCGCATCTACCGTAAGACAAAACAGATCA
>NZ_JALAHB010000057.1 GCF_022712115.1 Brevibacterium sp.
CCTCCGGATTCTCGCCGCAGCTCCGGTTCACGAACACCGTGCCTCCGCGTCACCACGCTGCAGCGTGGTGACGCGGAGGCACGGTGTTCGTGAACCGGAGCTGCGGCGAGAATCCGGAGGCGAGGTGCCGATCCGATGCCCAGCAGCAGCCCGGCATCGGGCACAACTCAGCGCCTCGCCCCCTGCACCCGGCGCTCAGCACCCAGCACCCGGCGCCACGCCCTCTCACCCCACCGCTGCGAGGATCCCCGGCACGGACAGCACCGCCACGTAGTAGCCCATGAAGAGGACGCCCGCGTGCACCTTGACGGTGCGGATGAGCGTGCCGCCCACCAGTCCCACCGCGGTGACGACGAGCAGACCCATGAGGCCGCCCTCCCACAGGCTCACGACCACCACGAGGCCCACGAAGGCCGCGATGATCGCCTCATGGCTCACCTTCGTCACCACGAACCGCGCGGCCGCATGGGCGTACCGCATGGCGAACGGGTAGGCGATGACGGTGGCGCAGACCGCCGCGAGCAGGCCGTAGACCAGGAACTGCGGCGTGGACATGAAGGTGGAGATGTTGTTGACGATGCCCGCGTCCGGGTTCGTCTCGAACACGGGAGGCGCGTTGAACAGCGGTGCGGCGGGACCGGCCGCCACGGGGCTCAGCGGCAGGCCGAACGCGATGAGCGGAATGAGGGTCTCCGCGATGTACGTCGACTCCGTGGTGCCGTTCTTCGCCGTGATGACGCTGGTGAGCCGCTGGTAGCCCTGCTTGATGCGCGCGCCCACGATCTCGCCCATGAGCACGGTCACCGCCACGGGGGAGAACACGAACGTCGCGCTGGACACCACGGAGGTGGCCGCGGTCGCGGTCACCTGGGTCCGGTCCAGCACCCTGAACGGGTTGGGGAAGGTGCGCCCGGCGGCTTTCGCCGAGCCCGAGGCCTCCGCCTCGCCCGCGCCGCCGGCACTCCGAGCACCCCTGCCCACGGTGGGCCGCACCTCGGGCGCGAGGAACACCTTGGAGGGCGCCTTCCTGCGCATGCCCGCACGGTTCTGCGGCACCAGCACCGTCACGAGGTCGAAGATCATGGGACCGATCGCGATGCCCAGGAAGTAGCTGATCGACAGCGAGACCTCGAAGGCGCCCGTCCATGCCTGGAGGCCCAGGATGAACACGACGAACGGGACCAGCGCGACGATGCCGCCCAGCTTGGCCTGCGAGGAGTAGGCGATGCCCGCCGCCGCCACGAGGAAGATCCACGGCGCGAATGCCGTGATGAGATCCCCGAACGGGGAGAGGATCCACGCAAACAGCACCGCCGCCGGGATCGCGATGAACGCGGAGATGACGGCACCGGACACGGCCTTGCGCAGCGCCAGGTGCGGCAGTCCCAGCTGGCGCATGCGCGTGGCGTCCTCGAGGATGGGCACCGCCAGCGTGTCGCCGGGGATGCCCAGGAGCATCGTGGGGATCGCGTGCGTCATGTGCTTGGAGATCGCCGCGGCGAGGAAGAACGTGAACACGCCGGCCGGCGGCACGCCGATGAGGATGACGACGAGCGTGAGCGGCGCGATCGTGGCCGTCTCGTCCGTACCGGAGACCACGCCGATGAGCGTGAACACCACCGCGCCGATGACGCCCATGAGCACGGCGATGGGCAGATCCATGAGGAGGGCTTCCATCAGCGGCCTCCCTCCTTCCCGGCGGAACCGCCGTCAGCACCCTCACTGTCTGCGGCAGAGCCGGAGACCGCGCCCGAGGCGCCGGTCCCGCTGCCTGCCCGCGCTCCGGCAGAACCGCCGTCAGCACCTGCACCGTCCGCAGCCTCGGCGGCGGCTTCCGCGTCACGGAACTCCTGTGTGAGACCGGCGGCCTCGAGCTCGCTGCGGGAGAGCTCCGAGGCGTCCTCGAGCGTGCCCAGTCCGCGGCCCTCCGCGCCCATCTGCGCGATGGTCTCCGCGATCCTGCCGGACTCGTGCGCGTCGTCGCTGACGATGCGGGAGGGACTGGTCACCCGCGCGGTGATGACACCGGCCACCAGACATCCGCCGATCCCCGTGATGAGCGACCAGACCTCCGCCATGTCCTCGCCGAGGCTCATCGCGTCGAAGAGCGCTCGGCCTCCGTAGAGGCCCACGAGTCCGCAGACCACGCCGGTGAGCACACCGGCCAGCAGGCGCCTGCCCCTGACGGTGTCTCCCCAGACGCTGAGGTACTCGCCCTCCCCCGCGTCCGCTGTCTTCCCAGATGCACGCGACACTGCGCGTCCGCCTTTCCTCGAATCCGTGCCCGCCCCGGTGGGGGCGGGATGTGCCGCCCCGGTGAGGGCGACGTGCGCCGCCGGCGGCGACGCAGGAGCGCGCACCGCCCCGGTGAGGACACGGTGCGCGCGGCCCCGGCCGGGACGCGCCGCGCTGTGCCGCAGAGGTCGGAGGACCCGTGCGGTCGGCGCCGCCCGCCTCAGCCGGAGGCGGTGGTGCGGGTGAGCGCTCGCTTCACAGCGGAAGCGCTCGTACGGCCCAGGGCGCGGTCCACCGCGTCCGAGGCCGCGGCCAGTGCCGGCAGATCGATCCCCGTCTCCCAGCCCAGGCCGTGGAGCATCCACAGGAGGTCCTCGGTGGCGAGGTTCCCCGTGGCGCCCGGTGCGAAGGGGCAGCGCCCCAAGCCGCCGGCGGAGGCATCGAACTCCCTGATGCCCGCCTCCAGCGCCGTCCGCACATTGGCCAACGCCTGACCATAGGTGTCATGCAGGTGCAGCGCCACCTGGTCCGCGCGCACGCCGGCGTCGAAGAGGTCACTGAGGACCGCCTCGATCTGTCCGGCGTGAGCCACACCAATTGTGTCCGAGACGACGACCTGTGCACAGCCAGATTCGAGCAGCTGTGTCGAGGCCCTCACAACCGCGCTGCGGACCACCGGCCCCTCCCAGGGATCGCCGAAGCACATCGAGAGGTAGCCGCGCACGCTCGCGCCCTGTTCCCGGGCGGCGCGGGCGGTCTCACAGGCGAGGTCGACGCTGCCCTGCAGGGTGGTGGACATGTTGGCCCGCGCGAAGGACTCCGTGGCGCTCGCGAAGACGCCCACCGCCCGCACCCCGGTCTCGAGCGCTCGCTGCAGGCCGCGGAGGTTGGGCACGAGGCTCAGCAGTCGCAGATCGCGCCCGTCGCTGCCCTCCGTCGAAGCCGCCTGAGCCGCGAGCGCGCCGGCGACGGCCTCGGCATCCGCCATCTGGGGCACCAGGCGCGGGTGGACGAACGAGGCGACTTCCAGCGAGGTGACACCTGCGGCCAGCAGCGACCGGCAGAAGTCGATCTTGAGCTCCGTGCTGAGCACGCCGGGTTCGGCCTGGAGCCCGTCGCGCGGGCCCACCTCGTGGACGGTGACGCGGGAGGCGGAGACCTCGCCCGAGGCGCCCCACAGCTGCGGGGCGGACGCGGTGCCCGCCCCGGCAGACGCAGGACCAGCAGGACCAGCTGCGGCCTCGGGCACGGCACCAGCGAGCGCCTCCTCCGCAGCCGCAGGCCCAGCGGGTTCGGCACCAGCGGGCCGGGGCCGCGGATCGAGAGGACCGGTGAGCGGGTAGAGCTCGGGCATGGGCTCAGGCCCTTCCGCTGCGGAGCTGGGCGAGGATCTCCTCCGCCCGGTCGCTGCGAATGACGCCGGAGGCCACGAGGGCGGCGGCGACCTGCGAGACCTCCTCCGCACTCGCACCCGCGGCGACGGCCACCGTGCGGGCGTGCAGAGTCATGTGGCCGCGCTGGATCCCCTCCGTGGCGAGCGCGCGGACGGCGGCGACGTTCTGGGCCAGCCCCACCGCCGCGATGACGCGGGCGAGCCGGTCCGCGGAGTCCGGGCCGATGATCTTCACGTTCGCCTGCGCGACGGGGTGCGAGCGGGTGGCTCCGCCCACGAGGCCCACGGGCATGGGCACCTCGAGCGTGACCTGCAGACTGCCGTCCGCGTCCTGCTCGTAGCGGCTGAGCGAGGTGTAGGTCCCCTGCGCGGAGGCGAAGGCATGGCAACCCGCCTCCACGGCGCGGGTGTCGTTGCCGGTGGCGAGGACGACGGCGGTGATGCCGTTCATGATGCCCTTGTTGTGGGTGGCCGCGCGGTAGGGGTCCGCGTCCGCGAAGGCCGCGCCCTCGAGCATCTGCGTGACGACCTCGGGCCCGCCCAGGGAGTCCGGGGTGAAGACCGCGCGGGCGCGGACCAGGCGACGGTCGGCGAGGTTCGTGAGGATGCGCAGGCGTGCGGTGCCGCCGGCGATCTCCCCGATGAGGTCCGAGGTGCGCTCGGCCATGGAGTTCACCGCATTGGCTCCCATCGCATCGCGGACGTCCACGACGAGGTGGACGACCACGTGGGTGCCGCGCGCCGTGTCCACGATGCGGGGGACGATGTCGAGGCAGCCGCCGCCCAGGCCCGCCAACACCGGATCCACCTCGTTCGCCGCACCGATGAGCTCCTCGCGGCGCTCCAGCAGACGGGACTTCGCCGCCAGCGGGTCCGGCACGTCCACCACCTGCACCTGGGCCATCATGACGGGCCCGGTGGAGGAGGTGCGGAAGCCGCCGGTCTCCCGCGCCCAGCGCGCGGCATTGCTGGCGGCGGCCACCACGGAGGGCTCCTCCGTCGCCATGGGGACGAAGACGTCCTCGCCGTCGACGGTGAAGTTGGTCGCCATGCCCACCGGCACTCCCAGTACGCCGATGACGTTCTCCACGAGGACGTCGGCCGCCTCCACACTGAGGCCGCGGGCGGGTTCCAGTGCCGCGAGGTCTGTCTCGTCCAGACCGGTCCTCTCCCGCAGCCCTTCGCGGCGCTGAGCGGGGGTGAGATCCTTGGTTCCGGACCAGCGTGACGTTGTCATGTGCACCTCTTCGTGAGTCGTGAAGCCTCGTGTGGGAGTCACACTAGGAGGCACCGAGCACACTCGCTACGTGTATGAGACACATCTCCGTGCCGCTTTCATGTGGGTGATCCACACGCACACTCGCTGACCGGTGCGGCAGCTGCTCAGGCGCACTCGCTCTTGCGCACTCGCTCAGCGCGTCCGCCGCAGCCGCCTGTCCATGCACGCCAGACGCACGGCCGCCTCCACGAGGAAGGCGCGGTCCGGCTGCCGCCATTCCGGGCCCAGCAGCGCGTCGACCCGCTGCAGCCGCTGGGTCACGGTGTTCACGTGGAGGCTCATGGTCTCCGCCGTGCGGCGGAGGTTCCGGCCGCTGCGGAAGTAGGCCTCCAGCAGCTCCAGGACACCGCCGGCGGCGGGCACGGGCCCCAGCACGGAGTCCACGAACGATTCCAGGGAGGCCCGGTCGGAGCCGAACAGGCGCGCATAGGGCTGCAGTTCGCTCAGCTCCACGAGTTCGGCCGACCATCCGAGAGCGTCCACGACCCCCAGCAGTGCGGCGCACTGCCGGTGCAGGGAGCGGATCCGCGCACGGGCGGGACCCTGGCCCGGACCGTCTGCGGCGGCAGGTTCCTCCTGTGCCGGCGTGCCCAGAGACGCGCAGACGGCCGAGACCGCGCTCTGCTCACCCAGCAGGCGCACGAGGGTGACGCTCACCCGCTCCGCAGCGGCGTGGGGGGCGAGGACGCACAGCATCCCGCCGTGCATCCCGGCGAGGACCCCGGCACCGCCGCCCGCTTTCGCAGAACCCCGTCCGCCCGAGGTGCTGCTCATCCGCACAGCGCCCGCACCCGCGACTGCTCCCACACCCACGCCTGTGCTCATGCCCGCACCAGCGCCCGCGCCCGCATCGAGGCTCGCAGCGATCCGCTGCAGCGCCGGAGCCGGTCCGCGGAGGAGGAAGAGACGGGCGACCGCGGACAGGGGCAGACCTGCCGCCGCGAGCCGCGCCTCGGCCCCGTCGTCCACCGTGCCCGAACCCGCTTCCGGCAGGCCGGGCGCAGGATCGTTGAGCAGATCGGCCAGCAGCCGGTCGCGCCGCCGGTCCTCCTCGAGGCGCCCGGCCGATTCCAGGAGCCAGGCGAAGCCGCAGATCTGCGCGCCGTGGACCATCGTCTCCTCGTCGAACGGAGGGACCTCCTCCTCGCCGCCGCGCCGCACATACAGCCGGAGGCCTCCCAGCCGGCGGATGTCCATGACGATCACGGCCTCGGCCTCCGCCGACTCCGGCAGGGGCACGCACACGGCCCCGGCGCGTCCTCGGCTCTCACGCGCGTCGTCAGCGCGGGCATCGCCCAGATGCCTCTCGCCACGATGCTCACCAGCATGCCCACCGAGGTGCCCGGCGGAGCGCCCGCCCGACCGTGCCTCGGGCCCCGAGCCGGCCTCTGTCCCGCCGCTGTCGGCGAGCACCGCTCCGGACTCCTCACACAGCACCAGCCGCCGGCCCGTGCGCGCAGCGAGGGAGGCCAGCACCTCATGCACGCCCGCACCGGCCAGCACGGCGGCGAAGAGGCCGTCGACGGCGTCGAGCACGCGGCGCTGCTCACGGAAGTAGCGCTCCCACGCCGTGGCCTGCGCACTCGCCTCGTCGCCGTGACGTGCCAGATCGCCCAGCCGCATGGAGCGCAGCAGCGCGATCGCGGCGTGGTCGGCCAGGGCGGAGAGCACCGCGATCTCCTCGGCCGTGTAGACATGGCGGCGGCGCGTGCCCACGAAGAGCACGCCCAGCACCGTCGAACCGCTCAGCAGCGGCACGCCGAGAATCGAGACGACGCCCTCACGAGCCACTGCGTCATCCATGGCCGCCGAACGCACCAGCCCGGCTTCCTCGAAGTAGTCCACCACTGCCTGCGGACGGCGGCTCTGCGCGATCCGGGAGGCCAGACCGATCCCCGTGGGCACCGGCAGCCGGGCGAAGTCCGGCTGCGTGACGCCGCGACTCGCGCGGACGCGGAGCTCGCGGGTGTCGGGGAAGTACTCGGAGAGGTAGGCGATGTCCGCCTCGACGATGCCGTGGGCGGAGCCCACCAGGCGGCTCAGCGTCTCGTCCGCGGAGGTCGCGTCCGCCAGCGCCCGCGCGCTCTCCGCCACGGCGCGGAGCTCACGGCTGCGGTGGCGCAGCCCGGTGACCTCGTCCTGCGCATGGCCCAGCTGCTCCGCGAGCCAGCCCAGATCGGCCTCGGCGATGCCGAGGCTGCGGGCCGCCTCCCGGAGGCGCTGGGGGTCCGGTCTCTCCCGGTGCACCGCGGAGGCGAGGAGCGCTGCCGCCGCCGAGGCCGCCTCACCGGGGAGACGCGCCCCACCGACCGCCGCCTCACCGCCTGCCGTCTCGCTGGCCGCCGCCTCACTGGCCGCCCTCTCACCACCCGCCGGCACCTCGCCGGCCGGACCCGCCTCACCGGCAGCCGTCTCGCCGGCCGGCGACGCCTCGCCGGCCGCACC
>NZ_JALAHB010000058.1 GCF_022712115.1 Brevibacterium sp.
CCCCCCCCCCCTCCCCCTCCTCGTGGGGGGTCCCGCGCTTCCGGCTTTCTCTGTTCTGAGGACCGGGTCCGCTGAGACCACGTCCCCTCCAGGGCTCCGGACGCGCCGTGCCCGACCCTCGGAGCTCAACCATGATCACAGACGGCCTGCTCATGCTCGGCGTCCTGCTGGGCCTGTCCTGCGTGCTCCTCGTCCTCGAACGCACGACCCGCTGGACGCTGTTCAGATACGTGCCGGGGATGGTGCTCATGTACCTCCTCTGCGCGGGACTCAACTCGCTGGGACTCTTCAGCGCGGACGAGTCCGTCCGCGGTCCGATCACGGAGGTGAAGGACGTCCTCCTCCCGGCGATGATCCTCCTCTTCCTCTTCGGCTGCGATCTGCGGCGCATCGTCCGGCTGGGACCTCGCCTGCTGCTGACCTACTTCGTCGCCGCCGCCTCCCTCGCCGTGGCGATGGTCCTCGTCTTCGCGCTGTTCCGAGGGGTGCTCGATCCGGAGGCGTGGAAGGTCCTGGGCGCCCTGCTCGCCTCCTGGACGGGAGGCAGCGCCAACATGGTCGCCGTCCAGGACATCCTGCAGGCGCCGGAGGCGATCTTCGGCTACGCACTCATCACGGACACGATCATCTACTCCGTCTGGCTCATGCTGATGTTCGCCTCTGTGGCGGTCTCGCCGCGCTTCAACCGCTGGGTGGGCGCGGACACCTCGTACCTGGACGCCCATGCCGGCGAGGAGGACGACGCGCAGAGCAGGCCGGTCACCGTCCCCTCCCTCGCCGTCGTGGTCTTCGGTTCGCTCACGGTCTCGATCGCCGCGACCTGGGTGGGTGGGCTGCTTCCCGAATGGGGAGCGGTGGTCAACGGCACCACGTGGACGATCCTCCTCGTCTCCGTCGCCGGCCTCCTCATCGCGCTCACACCGGTGGGACGCACCGCCGGCGCCTCCGAGGTCGCCACCCTCATGCTCTTCGTGGTGATCGGCCAGATCGCCAGCGGCTCCGACTTCTCCGCCCTCACGGAAGCGCCCCTGTACCTGCTCGTCGGCGCACTGGTGGTCCTCATCCACGGGGCGATCCTCGTGCTCTACGCCAAGCTCACCCGCACCGAGCTGTTCTCCCTCGCCGTGGCCTCGACGGCGAACATCGGCGGAATCGCCTCCGCTCCCGTGGTCGCCGGCGCATTCAACCGGCAGCTGGTGCCCGTGGGCGTCCTCTTCGCGCTCATGGGATCGTTCCTGGGCACGTTCGTGGGCCTGGCCGCGGCTCAGCTCATCGCGGCGCTGTGAGGCCGGCCGTCCTGCGCCGGCATCCGGCGACGCAGATGCGCGCGAGGCTGTCCTCCGTCCGCGCCCACAGGCACCGGGTCCCGCTGCTGCGCCCCTTCGTCACGGCGGCACGCCGCACCGATTCCGTCGAGTACGTCGTCGCCGAGGTCGTCCTCACCGGGGAGGACGCGGACGGGCGGTCCGTGCGGGTCACGGGTCAGGGAAGCGCCGCGGAGACGGCTGCGGTCACGGGCGAGACCGCGCAGTCCATCGAGCGACTGCTCATGACGGCCCTGCGGCCCGCCCTCGAGGGCCGCACCGGCGACCTGCGCACGTTCTCCCGCCTCATCGCTGCGACGGGCACGGGCGGCACCAGCGCGAAGGCCGCCCTCGAGGTCGCGCTCCACGATGCGTGGGGACAGGCCGCGGGGATCCCCCTGGCAGAGCTGCTCGGAGGCCGGGCGGACGGCGCGATGCCCAATGACATGACCGTCTCGCTGGAGAGCCCGGAGACGATGGCCGCACACGCCCGTGCGGCCTTCGACTCCGGCACCCGCATCCTCAAGATCAAGCTGGGGAGCAGCCCGGAGGCGGACCGCCGGAGGCTGGGTGCCGTCGTGGAGGCCGTGCCCGAGGTTCGCCTGCGGCTCGATGCGAACCAGGGCTGGTCCGTCGAGGAGGCATGCCGCAGCCTGGCCGCGTTCGCCGCCGACGGGCTTCCCGTCGACCTGGTCGAGCAGCCGGTGGCAGCGGCGGACACGGCAGGGCTGGCGCGGGTGCGCGCGGAGTCCGCGGTGCCGATCATGGCCGACGAGTCCGTGTGGAGCCCCGATGACGCCCGGCGCCTGGTCGATGCGCAGGCAGCGGACCTGTTCAACATCAAGCTCGCCAAGACGGGTGGGATCGCCGCTGCCCTGGAGATCGCGGATGTGGCGCAGGAGGCCGGGCTGAAATGCATGATGGGCGCCATGATGGAGCCGCGCATCTCCATCACGGCCGCCGCGCACCTGGCATTCGCGCACCCGGCCGTCACGACCATCGACCTGGACTCGCCCGCCTGGTTCGCCGAGGACGTCCCGGACGGCGGGTTCGCGGAGGAGCGAGGGATGCTGCGGCTGTGCGGCGGGCCCGGCCTGGGCCTGAGGCGCCTGCCGCCGGAGGACTCCGCGGCCTGACGCCCGCAGGGCTCAGCCGGCGAGGTCCGGCAGCAGCGTCCGGGCCGTCCCCGCGATCACGGAATCGGCCCGGGCCTCGTCCATCCCGGCGGTCATGACGGCCAGCACCCGCATGCCGGAGGAGCCAGGCGCTCCGAGGAAGGCCGCATCGTGGCGATAGCCGTCCACCCAGCCGGACTTCGACCCGGAGGGGACGCCGGCCCGCAGAGCAGGGGTGATGATCCGGATGCGCTGGGCCTCCAGCGCCGCCGCTGCGAACCGGTGGGAGGACTCCGAGAGACCGGTGCCTCGCACCAGCGCGAGGAGCGTGCGGGCGAGGTCCGCGGCACAGGTCTCATTCGCGAGGCCACGCTCCACCGCCGCCGGATCGCCGATCATCCGCCGGACGGACGTGGCGGAGAGCCCGAGCTCGTCCACTCCCTCTGCCACCCGTCGCAGCCCGAGCATCTCGATGAGGTGGTTCGTCGCCTCGTTGCTCGAGCGGTCGATCATCCGCCGCATCAGCTCCGCGATGCTGAGCCGCGTCCCGTCTGCCGGATGGGTGGGATCCAGGTGCTCTCCGTGGAGCGCGAACACGTCACCGCCGGCCCCGCGGAAGGACCTCCGGACGGCGACTGTGTCACCGGGCCGGAGCTCCGCACGCTCGCAGCGCAGCCCACAGGACGTGCAGCTTGATGGTGCTGGCCGCGTAGAGCCGGTGCGTCCCCTCCGCCGCGGAGAGCACCGCGCCCTGCGCGTCGAGCAGACAGTGCGTGACGTGCTCCGAGGCGGGCCGGGCGGCAGTGGGGAGCCGCACCGCTCAGTCCTGCCGGTCCGGGCAGTCCTGCCAGTCCTGACGGGTGAAGCCGAACTCCGGCGCGCGCTTGGCGAAGAACGCCGCCTGTCCCTCTGCGAGTTCGACGGGGTAGGTGTCACCCAGCCAGCCCGCAGGATCCAGGGCCTCGTCCCGCAGGACGCGCAGCAGGCCGGTCTGGCTGAAGGCGGAGCGGCCCGCGATCCGCCTGGCCGTGGCCCGCGCCGCCGCATGCGGATCCTCCGCCACCTCGTGCAGGAACCCCAGCTGCTCCGCCTTCTCCGTGCCGATGAGCGAACCGGTGAGCAGGAGGTACCGCGCCCACGACTCGCCCACCGCCGCGGCGAACCGGCGAGTGGGACCGGGCGGGTAGACGAGGCCCAGCTTCGCGGCGGTGATGCCGAACCGGGAGCCGGGTGCCGCGATCCGCACATCGCAGGCGGCGGCCAGCTCCGTGCCGCCGCCCACGCACACGCCCTCGATCGCCGCGAAGGTCGGGACGTCGCACTCGGCGAGGGCGGCCTCGGCGGTGGAGTTCACCGCCCAGAACTCCTCCAGGGGGACGTTGAGATCGCCGATGTCCGAGCCCGCGGAGAAGTTGCCGCCGCTGCCGCGCAGCACCAGCACACGGACCTCCGGTGCGGCGTCGATCGCGGCGACGATCGCCGGCAGCGCCTGCCACATGGGGCGCGAGAGCGCGTTGAGCTTGGCGTTCCGGTCCAGCGTGAGGACCCCGATGCCGTCCTCGAGGTCGAAGCGGAAGCCCTCGACGAGGGGGAGGTCCGGGCCGGACTGCCCGGGAAGGGAGGCGGAGGCGGTCATGGGTGCGTGTCCTTCCGGAAGACGGTGTGCGACGGATGAGGAGATGCGGCCGGGGCGGGTGCGGCCGGGGTGGAGGAGGCTGCGCCGGCGGAGCGGGTTCGCGGGGTGGACACCGGTGCACCGCCGCAGAGCGGGTGCGCGGGAACGAACAGGACCCGGATACGCCTCCGGCCGGGACACCCGTGAAGGATGTCCCGGCCGGAACCGGTGCCGCGAGCCCTCGCGGCGATGCCGAGCCGCGTGTCACGAAAGCGCAGGACGTTCAGGCAATCGCGCGGACGCCGTGGGCTTTCGTGCTCATGACGTGCTCACGACGCGGCGGGATGCTCAGCGCTCGGTGGGGACCGAACGCTGCTCCGCGCCGTCGTAGGCGGACAGCGGGCGGATGAGCGCGTTGGACGCCTGCTGCTCCATGATGTGCGCGGTCCAGCCGGTGATGCGGGCCATCACAAAGATGGGCGTGAACTGCGGGGTGTCGAAGCCCATGAGGTGGTAGGCCGGGCCGGACGGGTAGTCCAGGTTGGGGTAGATCCCCTTGCGGCCCACGAAGTCCTCCTCGAACGCGTTGTACAGCGCGAGCAGGTCGTCGGCGCCCTTGACCTTCACCATCTCCTCGAACGCCTTGCGCATGGTGGGCACGCGCGAATCGCCGTTCTTGTAGACGCGGTGTCCGAAGCCCATGATCTTGGCCTTCTTCGCCAGCGCCTCGTCGATCCAGGCGCTGGCCCTGTCCGCCGTGCCGACCTCTTCCAGCATCGCCATGACGGCCTCGTTGGCACCGCCGTGCAGCGCGCCCTTGAGCGCGCCCACCGCTCCGGCCACCGCGGAGTACATGTCCGAGGTGGTGGAGGTGATGACGCGGGCGGTGAACGTGGAGGCGTTGAAGGAGTGCTCCGCGTAGAGGATGAGCGAGATGTCGAAGCAGCGCACGACCTCCGGCTCCGGCACCTCGTCGAAGACCATCTTGAAGAAGTTCTCCGCGTAGCTCAGCTCCGCGCTGGGTGCCACGGGGTCCAGGCCGTGGCGGCGACGGTGGTCGATCGCCACGACGGTGGGCAGCTGTGCGTAGAGGCGCTCGGCCTTGCGGCGGTTCGCCTCCTCGCCCTCGGCCTCGGCCTCCGGGTCGACCGCGCCCAGGTAGGCGACGGCCGTCTGCACCACGTGCATGGGGTGGGTGTCCTGGGGCAGGCCCAGGATGATGTCCACGAGCTCCTGGGAGATGGCGCGCTGGCTGCGCTCACGCTCGTTGAACTCCGCGAGCTGTGCCTGCGTGGGCAGCTCGCCGTTCCAGATGAGGTAGGCGACCTCCTCGAAGCTGCAGTTGGCCGCGAGCTCCTGGACCGGGTAGCCGCGGTACGTCAGGGAGTTGGTCTCCTGCACGACCTTGGAGATCTTGGTGGTGTCGACGACGACACCGGCAAGGCCCTTCTTGATGTCCTGCTCAGTCACTTGTGTCCCTCCTGGGAGAAGTTGAAGACGTCGGCGTCGAACTCGTTGTACGCCCCGTAGTCGATCGTCTCGTACAGGTCCGCGCGGGTCTGCATGCGATCCACGACGGAGGCCTGTGTGCCCTCGGCGCGGATGGCCTGCAGACCGTCCTTGATCGCACCCATCGCGAGCCGGAGCGTAGTGACAGGGTAGATGACGAGGCGCACGCCCGCTCCTGCGAGCTGCTCGGTGGTGAACAGCTCGCTCTTGCCGAACTCCGTCATGTTGGCCAGGATCGGCGCGTCCACGGCCTTGGCGAAGGTCTCGAACTCGCCCAGGTCACGCATGGCCTCGGGGAAGATCATGTCCGCGCCGGCGTCGATGTAGGCCTTGGCCCTCTCGATCGCCGCATCCAGGCCCTCGCCCGCGCGGGCGTCCGTGCGGGCGCAGATGACGAAGTTCTCGTCGCGGCGGCCCTTCGCCGCGGCGGAGATCCGCTTGGTCATCTCCGCCGTGGACACGACCTCCTTCCCGTCGAGGTGGCCGCACCGCTTGGGGTTGACCTGGTCCTCGAGGTGGAGGCCGGAGAGCCCGGCGTCCTCGAACTCCTGCACGGTGCGGGCGACGTTCATCGCCTCGCCCCAGCCGGTGTCCGCGTCGATGAACGTGGGCAGGTTGGTCACGCGGGAGATGTTCCGGCCGTGGTCGACGACCTCCGTGAGCGTGGTCAGCCCGATGTCCGGCAGCCCCTGCGCGGCGGAGAACGCACCGCCGGAGATGTAGACGCCCTCGAACCCGGACTGCTCGATGAGCTGGGCGTTGAGCGGGTTGATCGCGCCGGGGAACTGGACGATCTCGCTGCCCGCCAGCAGCTCGCGGAACCGCTTGCGGCGTTCGTGGGCCGGTGTGGTGGCGCCCAGCATCAGAAGATCCCCTTCGAGCCGGAGTGCGCGAGGCCCTCGACGGTGAACGACAGCCGGCGGACCTCCTCGCCGGAGAGGCTGGAGAGGTTCTGCGCGAGGTCGAGGAAGCGGTTCTGCTCCGCCTCCGTGATGATGCCCTCGGCCAGGGTGCGGAACTTCTCGATGTAGTTCTCACGGGCGAAGGGACGTGCGCCGTTGGGGTGCGCATCTGCCACGGCGAGCTCGTCGACGAGCGTGGAGCCGTCCTCGAACTCGATCTCCACACGGCCGCCGAAGGCCATCTCGTCCGGGTCCGTCGAGTGGTAGCGGCGGGTCCACTCCGGATCCTCGCGGGTCTCGATCTTGTGCCAGAGCTCGACGGTCTCCGGACGGCCGGCGCGCTCCGGCGCGTAGGAGCGCTCGTGGTGCCAGGCCTGGTCCTCCATGGCGACTGCGAAGATGTACATGATCGAGTGGTCCAGGGTCTCACGCGAGGCCTTGGGATCCATCTTCTGCGGGTCGTTCGCACCGGTGCCGATCACGTTGTGGGTGTGGTGCGAGGTGTGGATGGTGACCTTGCGGATCTTCGAGAAGTCCTCGATCTGCGCGCCGATCTTCCGGGCCAGGTCGATGAGCGCCTGCGCCTGGTACTCCGCGGAGTGCTCCTTGGTGTAGGTGTCCAGGATCGCCCTCTTGACCTCGCCCTTGGCCGGCAGCGGCACGGTGTAGCGGGCCTCCGGGCCGGAGAGCAGCCAGGCGATGACCCCGTCCTCGCCTTCGTAGATGGGGTTGGGCGCACCCTCGCCGCGCATCGCGCGGTCCACGGACTCCACGGCCATCTTGCCGGCGAACGCCGGTGCGTGGGCCTTCCAGGAGGAGATCTCGCCCTTGCGGGACTGGCGGGTGGCGGTCGTCACGTGCAGGGCCTGCTGCACGGCCTGGAAGATGACCTCCGTGGGCAGGTGCAGGAGCGTGCCGATGCCGGCCGCGGCGGAGGGCCCGAGGTGCGCGACGTGGTCGATCTTGTGCTCGTGGAGGCAGATGCCCTTGACGAGGTCCACCTGGATCTCGTAGCCGGTGGCGATGCCGCGCACCAGGTCCGCGCCCGCGATGCCCTTGTGCTGGGCGACGGCGAGGATGGGCGGGATGTTGTCGCCGGGGTGCGAGTACTCCTTGGCGAGGAAGGTGTCGTGGAAGTCGAGCTCGCGCACGGCCACTCCGTTGGCCCAGGCCGCCCACTCCGGGGAGACGGTCTCGTCCAGGGAGAGTCCGAACACGGGCGCGCCCGGCTTCATGGGGTGCGTCTGCGCCTGCTCCCGGGCGTGGGTGGGGGCGGAGCGGCGGACCGAGGCCGCTGCGACCGAGGCGTTGTCGATGACACGGTTGATGACCATGTCCTCGACCGCCGGGTCGACGGCCACGTCGGCGGCTGCGACCTCGGCGATCTTCCATGCGAGCTGGTCCTCACGGGCGAGGTTCTCCGAGCTCTTGTACGTCCGGACTTCGTGGTCGATCATCGACTGCTCTCCTTAAAGTCAGGGTCGATCCTCTGCGATCGGCAGCACCGACCCGCGGTGGTATCCCTCACCATCATATCTTGACGTCGAGATAATTTCTGCAGTCGGTCCGCCATCCGGGCGAGGACGGCCGGGCCATGTGCCCCGCATCGCCTGCGCCCGAGGCCGATGCGGGCGGGAGCCACCTGCGCCTCCGCGCCCTCACCTCGCGGAGAACTCCTCCCGCGCCCGCGCCGCGAGGGCGGGATGCCTGAAGACCGTGAGCGCGACCGCGGCGAGGATGACCGCTCCGTCGGCGATCACCGGTGCCGCGGTCTCCGCCTCCCCTGCAGCCGCGGCGAACTCCCGCGTGTGCGGGGAGACCCCCTCCGCCAGGCAGATCATGGGATGGATGGCCGGCACGACCTGGCTGACGTTGCCCATGTCCGTGGATCCGGAGCCCGCATCGCCGCCGGCGAGCGCCCGCCCCGTCGCGAGGAAGGCACGCCGGGCGAGCTCCGTGAGCGTGGGGTTGGAGACCAGCGAGAGGTACGGCGGGGTGTTCTGGGCGATCTCGACCTCGCAGCCGGTCGCATGGGCCGCGCCCTCGAAGCAGCGCCGCACCCGCGGGACGACGTCGTCGAGGAGGACCGCATTGTCCGCGGCGCGGACGAAGCACCGCAGGGCAGTGTGCTCGGGGATGATGTTGGGCGCCTGCCCGCCGTCCGTGACGATCGCGTGGACCCGCACATCGTCCGGCAGCTGCTGGCGCAGCAGACCGATCGCCGTGAGTGAGAGGGTGCTCGCGTCCAGCGCGTTGATGCCGCGCTCCGGCGCGCCGGCGGCGTGGCTCGCACGCCCGCGGAAGTCCACGTCGAGCGCCACCCGGGACAGGCTGGTCCCGCCCACGGCATCGCCGCCTGCCGGATGGACCATCACCGCGAGGTCCACTCCGTCGAGCACTCCCGCCTCGATCATCGGGACCTTTCCGGCCGCGCCCTCCTCCCCCGGCGAGCCGATCACGACGACGCGGGCCTCGGTCGTGCCCGCCCCACCGGCCTTCCTCCCCGGGTCCGCATGCTCGGTCAGCACGCGCTTGAGGAGCAGGCCCGCACCGAGGCCGCACGCGGCGATGAGGTTGTGCCCGCAGCCGTGACCCATCCCCTCGAGGGCGTCGAACTCGCAGAAGACGGCGATGGTGGGGGTCGAGTCATCCGCGCCGGACGTGGACCAGCGACCCACGAACGCGGTCTCGAGACCGGCGGTGCCGCGTTCCACGGCGAATCCCGCGGCCTCGAGCTCGTCCGAGAGGCGCTGGGCGGCGAAGCGCTCCTCGAAGCGGATCTCCGGCCTCGCGTGGAGATCCGCGGCGACCTGTTCGAGGGTGCCGCGCACCTGCGGCAGGTGTGCGGCACGCAGCTCGGCGACCGCCCCCTCCACTTCTTCCGCCGTGTCCGTCGTCATGCGCCCCTCCACCTGATTCGATTTCTTGCCGACAGAATTGCGCGAGCGAAACCCGCGATTCAAGCATACGCATTCATGCGCCGTTTTCCGCCGGCGTCCGAGTATTGATCGGCAACATTCTCCGTGCGAGGATGCGAATGCACGTTCACCGCGCAGTCCGCGCGGGAATCCCCTCTTCGAAAAGCAGGAGCGATGACGCCCGATTTCCTCACCGAATCCGCCTCCCACCTCTCCGACCTCGTGGCGCTGCGACGCCGCCTGCACGCGGACCCCGAGCTGGGCCGCCACCTGCCCCGGACCCAGCGGCAGGTGCTCGACGCCCTCGCGGAACTGGACCTCGAGATCACCACGGGCACCTCGCTGACCTCGGTCGCCGCGGTGCTGCGCGGCGGGAGGCCCGGCCCCGCCGTCCTGCTCCGCGGCGACATGGACGGCCTTCCCGTCGCAGAGGAGACCGGACTCGAATACGCCTCGGCCAACGGGAACATGCACGCCTGCGGGCACGATCTCCACACCGCAGGTCTCGTGGGCGCTGCGCGGCTCCTCCACACCCACCGCGCGGAGCTGCCCGGCACCGTCGTCTTCATGTTCCAGCCGGCAGAGGAGGCCGAGGGCGGCGCGGAGCCGATGATCGCGGAGGGTCTTCTCGAACTCACGGGCGAGAGGCCCGTCGCCGCCTACGCCATCCATGTGGTGTCCAGCGACCGCGGCGTGTTCGCCACCCGCCCCGGACCGATCATGGCCGGGGTCGCGGAGCTGCGGGTGACGATCCGCGGCCGCGGCGGCCACAGCTCCGCCCCGCACCTGAATGTGGATCCGGTGCCCGCCGCCACGGAACTCGTCACCGCCCTGAATGTGCTGGTCACACGCGAGTTCGACATCTTCGATCCCGTCGTCCTGTCCGTCACCCAGCTGCGCGGCTCCGCCGCCATCAACGTCATCCCGGAGACGGCGGAGGTGGGCGCCTCGATCCGCACGCTGTCCCGCGAGTCGCTGGAGCGGGTGCGGAGCCGCAGCGCCGAGGTCGCCCGGGGCGTCGCCGCGACGCACGGGTGCACGGCGGAGGTGGAGTTCGTGGACCTCTACCCGCCCACCGTGAACGCCGCAGACGAGACGGCGGAGTCGCTGCGCGTCCTCACCGCCGTCTTCGGCGAGGAGAGGGTGCGCGTCATGGAGCAGCCGCGCATGGGCTCGGAGGACTTCTCCTACGTGCTCCAGGAGGTGCCCGGGACCTTCGTGTTCCTCGGCGCGGTGCCGGAGGGCGTCGAGCCGGGTGCGGCGACCAACCACTCCCCCAAGGTGCAGTTCGACGACGGCCTCCTGGGCGAACAGGCCGCCGCCCTGGCCTCACTCGCCTGGAACGCGCTCACACGGCAGGGCTGAGACGCGGACGCGGCGACGCACAGAAAGGCGGAACGCAGAAAGGCGGATCCGCCTCTCCGAAGCAGATATCCATATGTAGAGGACGACCGTTTCCCGCCATTCCCCCACACACCGGGGAATGGCGGTAAATACGCGCAGGGGGAATCCTCCGCATTCACCTCACAGCGAGATTCCCGGTCCGCCCGGCACGGAATCGAGCAGCTTCTGGGTGTATTCCGTCGCCGGATTCCGGAATACCTGTGCGATGGGCCCGCTCTCCACGATCTCCCCGTGGAGCATGACGATGACGTCGTCGCACACCTCCTGCGCCACCGCGAGGTTGTGGGTGATGAACAGCATCGAGTAGTTCCCGCCGGTCTTGAGCTCCTGCAGCAGCCGGATCACCTCCGCCTGCACGGAGACGTCCAGCGCGGAGGTGATCTCGTCCGCGACGATGAGCGCAGGATCCACGAGCAGTGCGCGCGCGATCGCGATCCGCTGCCGCTGTCCGCCGGAGAACTCGTGCGGGTACTTCCGGGCGTCGGAGGGCTCCAGCCACATCGTCTCCAGCACCTCAGCGATCCGCTCCGCGTGCCTGCGCGGGGTGCCGTCGACGGGATCCACGGCCTCGGCCAGCGTCTGCCCGATGGTCCGCCGCGGGTTGAGCGAGGAGTAGGGGTCCTGCGGCACGTACTGGACCTTCCTGTACAGCCGGTGCCGCTGCGCCCTGCTCGCCCGGGAGACCTCCTCCCCCTCCACCCAGAGTTCGCCCTCGGAGATCCGGTTCATGCCCACGATGGCCTTCGCCAGCGTGGACTTGCCGGAGCCGGACTCGCCCACGAGTCCCACGACGCGGCCCTGCGCCACCTCGGCGTCCACTCCCTTGAGCACCCTGACCGCGCCGAAGTCCACGCAGAGGCCGCGGCAGCTGACGATGGGGCGGTCCGCCCCGGTCCCGTGCTGTCCCTGATCGGTCATCTCAGCCCTCCTCTTCCCGTCGTCCACCGGACTGCCCGGCGACGGTGAGCACCGGCACCGCGTCCAGGAGGGTCCGGGTGTAGGGGTGGGTCACCTCGCGACTGCGGATCTGCTCCGGGCGCAGCTCCTCGACCACCTCGCCGTCGCGCATCACGAGCACGCGATCGCACAGCTCCTGCACCACGCCGATGTCGTGAGAGATGAAGAGGATCGCCGTGCTGTGCTCGTCGCGGAGGCGGCGGAACTGGCGCAGCACGTCCACCTGCACCGTGACGTCGAGCGCGGTGGTCGGCTCGTCGGCGATCATGAGGTCCGGGGTGGTGACGACCGCGCCGGCGATCATCGCCCTCTGGCGCATGCCCCCGGAGAGCTCGTACGGGTACTGCCTCATGCGCTTGGCGGGCATGGTGACGCCCACGCTCGCGAGCGCCTCGACCATGATCCTCCTGGCCTCCGCCCGGCTGCGCCCCATGTGGGTGCGGAGGACCTCCGTGAGCTGTCCGCCCATCCTCAGCGAGGGGCTGAAGGTGGTGCCGGGATCCTGGTAGATGATGCTGATGGACTGGGCGAGCTCCGCGGGTGCGGGCGTGCCCAGCATGTTCATGGTCCCCACGCGCACGGTCCTGCCCCGCACGTCCAGATCGTCCGCGGCGAGACCCGCGATCGACATGGCCGTGAGCGACTTGCCGGAGCCGGACTCGCCCACGATGCCCAGGATCTCCCCCCGGTCGATGTGCAGGTCGATGCCGTGGACGAGCTCCACCGGTTCGCCGTCGCGGGCGCCGGTGACGCGCAGGTCCTCCACCCGCACCAGTGCGGTGTCGCCCTCGGCCGGCTGCGCAGTGGGGTTCGACTCGGGCCTTCGGGGCGTCCAGCTCCGCGCAGCCCGCGGATTCGCGCTGGCCGCGAGCCCGTCGCCCACGAACATGGCGGCCACGGACATGACCACGATCATGATCGCCGGCCCCACCGCCTCGATGGGCTGCGTGTAGAGGGCGTCGAGGCTGTCGTTGAGCAGCGAGCCGAGGTCGTACTGCGGCACCTGCACGCCCAGGCCCACGAAGGACAGCGCGGAGATCTCCACGAGCGTGGTGGCGAACACCGTGGTGGAGAGGATGAGCAGCGGCTCCGCCATCGCCGGGATCATGTGGCGGGTGGCGAGCCGGCGCGCGGGCACGCCCAGGAACCTGGCCGTGACGAAGTAGTCGCTGTTGGAGACCTGCTGTGCGAGGTTGGCGGTCACCCTCGCGAAGCCGGGGATGCCGGCCAGGCCCATGGCGATGACGGCGGTGGAGGCCCCGGGCAGCAGCACCGCGGCGATGATGAGGGCGGTGATGAGCGTGGGGTAGGCGACGGCCGATTCGAGGATCCGCAGGCACCACTCGCGCACGCGGGGCGGGGCGAGCCAGATGGACACGCCGACGACCACCCCGAGCACCACGGAGATCGCAGCCGCGATGACGGTCATGATGAGGGTGAGCCGCGTGGCGATGAGCACACGTGACACGTTGTCCTGGCCGAAGGCGTTGGTGCCCAGCCACGCGTCCCCGGATGGAGGCAGGCTCCTGTCGTCGCTGAGGGTGTTGGCCGCATCCGCGACCAGGGGCGGTGCGATGATCGCGACGGCGATCGTGAGGGCGAAGAGCACGAGCCCGATGACCAGGCCCGGGCGCAGCGCGCGGCGTCGTGTCTCAGCCATTGGCGTTCCCTCCGCTGAGGTTGCGGGGGTCGACGATCGCGAGGATCACGTCGACCAGGATGATGAGGAGTGTGGCGAGGACGCCGAGGAGCAGCACGATCCCGCGGATCACGGGGTAGTCGCGCATGAGGATCGCATCGACCACCCCCTTGCCCAGCCCGGGCCAGCCGAACACCGTCTCGATGACGACGGCACCGCCCAGCATCCCGGCGAGGATGAGGCCGGAGAGCGTGAGGGTGGTCGTCATGAGGTTGGGGAAGACGTAGCGCAGGTTCACCCTCCACGGGCTCAGCCGCCAGCCGCGGGCGGTGCGCACGTAGTCCTGTTCGAGGATCGTCACGGCCTCGCGCCTCACCACGCGGGCGATGACGCAGGCAGGGCCGAGCATGATGGCGACGGTGGGCAGCACGAGCGCACTCAGCGTCGCCGCCCCGCCGGCGGGGAACCATCCCAGCTTGATGGCGAGGACGAAGATCATGAGCGTCGCGAGGACGTAGTTGGGGACGGCGTAGACGAGGCTCGTGACGGCGTTGAAGACGTGGTCGACCCACGCATTGCGGCCGCCGCGGGTGAGGATGGCCACGCCCATGCCCAGCGGGATGGCGATGACCAGCATGGCGAGGATCGCCAGCAGCGCGATCTCCGCCGTGAACGGCAGCCGGGAGAATACCGCGGCGGTCACGGTGGTGCCGGAGGCGAAGGAGTACCCCATGTCCAGGGTGAAGATCCCCACGAGGTACTGCCAGAACTGGACCGGCAGGGGCTGTTCGAGCCCCAGCGCCTCGCGCGTCTGGGCGATCTGCTCCTGGGTGGCCCCCTCGCCGGCCGCCACCACGGCCGGGTCGCCCGGCAGCAGGGGGACGATGAGGAAGGTCACGACCACGAGGATCGCGACCGAGAGGAGGAAGCCCCCGCCGCGGCGGAGGGCGAATCTCACCCACGGGTGGTGCGCCAGGCGCGTGGACGCCTTGAACGACACCTGATGCGGAATCTGCGTGACAGCAGAGTTCACCATTGTCATCGGATCTCACCCCTCTTCTCGGTGGGCCGGTTCTCGGGCGGCCGGGAGCCTCGGCACCGGCCGCGGGACGGGCACCGGGCGGACGGACCGCAGTCCGTCCGCCCGGCACCGGCGGTGTGCGTCAGCCGGTGATCCTCAGCGTCATCATGGAGACCGTGCCGTTGACCTGCCGGATGCTGAAGCCCTCGGCCGTGGAGGGCTGTGCCGGGAGCGTGCTCAGCGGGACGATCGCGGCGTCCTGGAGGAGTTCCTTCTGGATCTCCTCGTAGATGCCGCAGCGTGCGGCCTCGTCCGTCTCCGCCATCGCCGCGTCGACCTTCTCCTGGATGTCCTCACGCTTCACACCCGTGGAGTTGCGTCCGCCGTCCTCCGGCGAGGAGCCGGTGATCTGGCTGAGGCCTCCGTACTGGGTCCGCGACATGTTCAGCAGCGACATGACGGTGACGTCCCAGCTCTCCGGCTTGGAGTCGAGCTCCGTGGCCCAGGTGGTGTTGTCCAGGTTGCGGAGGTCGACCTCCGCGCCGGCCTCGCCCAGCGCCTGCGCGATGTAGGAGTTGCCGGCGCCGTTGGGGCCGGTGGACTGCGTGCCCGTGAGGCTGATCTCCAGCCCGTCGAGCACCTCGGACGCAGCCTCCGCGTCCTGCGGGATCACCGCGTCGTCCTCGGTGTAGGCGCAGGCGACCTCGGAGGGAACATAGCTGGAGAGGATCTCCCCCTCGCCGTCCGTGGCGGCGTCGTTGAACGCCTCGCGGCTGATGGCCTGGGCCACCGCCCTGCGCGTGTCTGCGTCCGCCATCGGCATGCCCTCGCGCTGGTTGAACATCACGAACATCGCCGTCGCCGGGTAGATGGAGGTCTCGAAGCCCTCCTCGCCGGCCACACGGGACTTCGACTCGCCCACGAGCGTGGCGTAGTCGAGCGTGTCCGTGAGGAGGCCGTTGGCCATGGCGTTGTAGTCGGCCATGATCGCGAAGGTGACCTTGTCCGCCGGGACGCCCTCGACCGGGGTCGCGTACTCGGGGAAGGTGTAGCCGCTCTCCCGCAGTGCGAAGTCGATCGTCACGCCCGGCTGGTTCGCCGTCAGCGTGTACGCGCCGGAGAATGCGCCCTCGACCTCACCGGCCGCCGTCGCCTCGAGGTCCTCGAGGCCCGCCGGGCAGACGATGCCCGTCTCCGTGAGGGTGAGACCGCGCTCCACGTCCGCCCACGGCTGCTCCAGCTCGATGCTCAGCGTCCCCGCGGCGTCGTCGGGCGTGAAGCTGGGGTCTCCCGGTCCGAACACGATCTCCTTGGCACGGGAGTTCTCCACGAAGGCCTGCAGGGAGTCCGCCACCACGGTGGGCGTGATCTCCGTGCCGTCGGCGCAGGTGGCGCCGTCCCGGATCGTGAGGGTGCCGCCGTTCGGGTCGAGCTCGTACTCGCTCGCGAGGCCGCCCGTGGTGGTGTTGTCCTCGTCCTGGTAGAGGAGCGTCGTGTAGAGCATGGCGGAGACGGTGTTGGCGCTCACGCCGGAGGCGTTGAGCGGGCTGAAGCTGTTGGGATCGGCGATCATCGCCGTGCGGACGGTGTCGGTCGAGTACTCGCCCTCGCCGCCCGCGCTCCCGCCCCCTGTCGTGCACGCGCTGGCGAGCAGGGCGGTGGCGAGGACCGGGGCGGCGAGCGCCGCTGCCCGCCGCTTCGCCGGCATGCGGCCGCCGGCCGCCGTGGAGCTGGTCTTCATCGTTCCTCCTGGAGAGTCGCCTGTCTTCACCGCGCACCGCAGCCGACGGCGAGGCCTCTCGGCCCTCTGATCGATCAGTCGTTCTTCGGCTTGCAGTTGTGATCCTATTCACAGACACTCAGGTGTCTCACAGATGCACGATTCACACATCGACGGAGCCGCATATGACCAGAACAGACATGAGCGCCGGGCCTGCGCCGCATTCACTCACGGAATCGGACCTCGAGCTGTTCGACGCCATGCAGGACGACCCCCGCGGGCCGTGGACGGAGATCGGACGACGCGTGGGGGTCTCCCCCAGCACCGTCCGGCGGCAGTGGCAGCGGATCAGCTCGCAGCGCGACGCCTGGATCGTGACCTATCCGGGCAAGGGCGCCGGGGTCTTCCTCTCCATCGTGGAGGTCGAGTGCACCGCGGGTGCCGTGCCGCAGGTGTGTGCCGCGGTGCGGCTGCTCCCTGCCGTCCTGAACGTCTACGAGACCAACGGGGACGTCGACCTCCTCCTCGAGACGGTGACGCTCGACGTCCGGCAGCTGCGCAGCGTCCTCCACGCCGTCGCACAGGCGCCCGGAGTCATCCGCGTGCGCTCGAGCACCGGCAGCACCATCTACCGGGAGGCCTCCCGGTGGCGCACCGGAGCGCTTCCGCGCACGTCCTCCGCCGGGTCGGAGGAGGCCGCCGCGCCGAACCCCGCCCAGCTCGACCGCGCCCTCACGGTCCTGCGCGAACTCGAACGCGACGGACGCGCGAGCCCGGCACACCTCGCCGGGGTCCTGGGGATGAGCGAGACCCACGCCCGCAGGTACGTGAAGGCGCTGCTGCGGCAGAAGGTCCTCGTGCAGCGCGTCGACATGGCGCCCGGCGTCTCCGAGTGGCCCCACTCGCTCGCGCTGCACATGTCCGCCCCCGCCGGCGAGCTCGCCGCGACCGCCGCGGCGATCTCCGGCATGCCCGGCACGCGACTGTGCACGGCCACGGCCGGAGGACGCCACAACCTCTACGCCGTCATCTGGATGCACGGGGTGCACGAGGCCGTCGAGGTGGAGGCCCGGATCACCGGATCCCTCACCGTGGAGGTGCTCCACCGCAGCCTCATCCTCCACGCTCACAAGCGCATGGGCCACCTCATCGACGAGCACGGGCGGGACGCCGGCCTCGTCCCCTGGCAGCCGCCGGGAGCGGACGGGGCGGCAGCCGTGGCGGAGGATCCCGCACCTCCGTCGCCCTGAGCCCGGCATGCCCTGCTCAGCCCGTGATCCGCATGGAGATGGTGGGGACATAGCCGCCGTACTGCCGGATGCTGAAGCCCTCACGCGTCGTGACCTGGGTGGGCAGCGTGGCCAGCGGCACGAAAGCGGCGTCGTCGAGCAGGCTCGTCTGGATCTCCTCGTAGACCGCGCACCGCGCCTCCTCATCGGGCTGGGCCATGGCCTCGCCCACCAGGGCCTCCGTCTCCGGCCGCTCGGCTCCGGACGAGTTCTGTCCGCCCTGCTCCGGCAGCGGGCCGATGAGCTGCGCGAGGCCGCTGTACTGGGTCCGCGGGAGGTTGAGCTGCGGGTAGACGGTGAGGTCCCAGCTCTCCGGCCTCGTCGCCAGCTCGGTCGCCCACGTGGTGTCGTCCACGCTGCGCACGCTCACCTCCGCCCCGGCGGCTTCGAGCGCCTGCGCGACGTAGGAGTTCCCGGCGCCGTTGGGACCGCTGGAGGTGGTGCCGAACACGTTCAGCGACAGGCCGTCGAGCACCGCCGAGGCCGCCTCCGCATCCTGGGCGATGAGCCCTTCGTCCCCGGTGTGGGCGCAGGGCACGCCTGCGGGCACGTAGCTGGAGAGCAGCTCACCCTCGCCGTCCGTGGCCGCATCGTTGAAGGCTTCGCGGCCCACGGCCTGCGCGACCGCACGGCGGGTCTCCGCATCCGCCATGGGCATGCCCTCGCGCTGGTTGAACACGATGAACATGGAGGCGCCGGCGTACCGCGAGGTGGTGAAGCCCTCCTCCTCGGTGACCCTCGCCATCGCCTCGCCGTTGACCGTCGAGTAGTCGAGCGTGTCCGTGAGCAGGCCGTTGGCGACGGCGTTGTAGTCGCTCATGATCGAGTAGGCGACCTTCTGCGGCGGCACCCCCTCGAGCGGAACGGCGTACTCCGGGAAGGTGAAGCCCTCCTCGCGGAGTTCGAGGTCCACACTCACCCCCGGCTGATGTCCGGCCAGGACGTATCCGCCGGAGAACGCCCCCTCGACCTCGCCCGCGGCGGTGCCCTCCGGGTCCGCGAGGCCGGCGGGGCAGACGATGCCGGTCTGCGTCAGCGCGAGGCCCCTCTCCATGTCCGCCCAGGGCTCGCTGAGGCTGATCGAGACGACGCCCGCCTCGTCGTCGGCCTCGATGACGGGATCGCCCTTGCCGAACACGACCTCCTTGACGGTGGAGGCCGCCGCGAACGCCTCGAGCGAATCCGCGACGACCGTGGGGGTGAGGGGAGTGCCGTCCGCACAGGTGGCGTCCTCCCGGATGGTGAACTCGCCGCCGTGCGGATCGACCTCGTACTCGGAGGCCAGGCCCGGCACGGTGGTGTTGTCCTCGTCTCCGTAGAGCAGCGTGGCGTAGAGCAGGTGGCCGGTGATCAGCGAGCTCAGCGCGGTGTACTCGGTGGGCAGGAAGCTGTTCGGATCCGCCATCAGCGCCACGCGCATCGTGTCCGTCGAGTACCCGTCCTCGCCGTCCGGCCCGCCGCCGCCCGTGGTGCAGCCGCTCAGCACGAGCGAGACCGCGGCCGCCGAGGCGCCGGCTCCCGCCCAGCACCTCCTCCGCGGCACCTTCGCATCTCGCCCTGCCTCCGTCTTCCCGTCTCCCACAGTTCCTCCTCGAATGTGCGGTCCCGCGGACCTTCCTGCGACGCTGCAGGACTGTGAGCGCGGTTACAGTGTGGACTGTACTGAGCGGTCCGGATGATCCTGCCGGTCTGCTCACTTCGCAGATGGGGAGGGTGCCCGTGCTCGGATCGGATCCCGGAGGCCGCACCGAGGTGCCCGCATTCACCGAATCGGATCTGGCGCTCATCGACGCGATGCAGGAG
>NZ_JALAHB010000059.1 GCF_022712115.1 Brevibacterium sp.
GCACATCTGCCGCCGCGCCGATCGGTGCTGCCGATGTGACGATAAGTTCACTAGTGAGGTACAGATTCATGGCCTGATTTCGCCAGTGATCTGCACACGCAGAACTCGTGGCGGCACCTATGGGGAAACGCGCGGATCCGCCGCATTCTGGGGCTCGGCCCGCAGCAGCAGGTGGTCACCCACATGCGCCCGCCCACCTCGCAACCGCAGACTCTGCAGCCGCACAGATTCCACTGCGCCAAGCTCTTTTGTTACTGTCGATCGCGAAGCGGCTGCCCCGCGGGCATTCCGACGGCACGCCGACCGAACGATTCATCTGTGAAGGACTGCTGTGATGAGCTCATCCGAGGCTCAGAGAACCTCTGCCGGTGCGGACGACGAACCGGCCGTGAAGATCAACTGGCGGGTGCTCATCGCCTCCGGCGTCTTCATCCTCGCCGTCGCCCTGTGGGCGATCTTCCTCCCCGGGAACGCGGACTCCGTCATCTCCTCGACGGTGTCCTGGGTCTCGGCCAATCTCGGGTGGTACTACATCCTCACCGCCACCCTCATGATCGTGTTCGTCATCGTCGTCGCGGCCTCGAGCATCGGCCGCCTGAGGCTCGGCCCGGACCACTCACGGCCCACCTACAACCTGTTCACGTGGACGTCCATGCTGTTCGCGGCCGGCATCGGCATCGACCTCATGTTCTTCTCCGTCTCCGAACCGGTGGCGCAGTACATGCAGCCTCCCGCGGGAGAGGGAGGAACGGTCGAGGCCGCACGGCAGGCACTCGTCTGGACGCTCTTCCACTACGGCATCACCGGCTGGGCGATGTACGCGCTCATGGGACTGGCGTTCGCGTACTTCGCGTTCCGTCGCAACATGCCCCTGTCCATCCGCAGCCTCCTGCAGCCCCTGCTGGGCCGCTGGATCAAGGGCGGCGCCGGTGACGCGGTCGACGTCGCCGCCGTCCTCGGCGCGGTGTTCGGCATCGCGACGACGCTGGGGATCGGCGTGGTGCAGCTCAACTACGGCCTCCACGTGATGTTCGGCCTGCCCCAGAACGAGGCCATGCAGATCGGTCTCATCGTCCTCGCCGTCGTCCTCGCCACCATCTCCACCGTCTCCGGCGTGGAGAAGGGCATCCGCAGGCTCTCCGAGCTCAACGTCGTCCTGGCGATCGTCATGCTCGTGTGGATCGCGGTGACGGGCAAGACCCGTTTCCTCCTCGACGCGCTCATCATGAACATCGGCGACTTCATCTCGCGCTTCCCCTCGATGACGCTCGACACCTTCGCCTGGGAGCAGCCCGACGAGTGGATGAGCGCCTGGACCATCTTCTTCTGGGCGTGGTGGATCGCCTGGGCGCCCTTCGTGAGCCTCTTCCTGGCCCGGATCTCCCGCGGGCGGTCGATCCGCCAGTTCGTCACCGGTGTGCTCATCATCCCGCTCATCTTCATCATCCTGTTCATGTCGGTGTTCGGGAACAGCGCCCTGGACGTGGTGCGCAGCGGCAACACGGAGTTCGCGGAGGCGACCATCGCAGCCCCGGAGAGCGGCTTCTACGATCTGCTCGGGATGTTCCCGGGAGCACCGTTCCTCGTGGGTCTCGCCACCGTCGTGGGTCTGCTGTTCTACGTGACCAGCGCGGATTCCGGCGCACTCGTGCTCTCCAACTTCACCTCGACGATCAGGGACTCGAAGTACGACGGCCCCAAGCCCGTCCGCGTGTTCTGGTCGATCGCCACCGGCGCCCTCACCGCGGGGATGCTCCTGGTGGGCGGAGTGCCCACACTGCAGGGCGCGGCCGTCATCATCGGCCTGCCCTTCAGCATCGTCCTCTATCTGGTGATGCTCTCGCTCTACAAGGCGCTGCGCGTGGAGAGACACCAGATCCAGGGCTACTACGCGGCGCTGCCGGCCAATCTGGCCTCGGGAGGCAGCACCCTGAGCTGGAAGCAGCGGCTCAAGCGGACCATGGCCCATCCCACTGCCGCGCAGTCGCAGCGCTTCCAGACCTCTGTCGTGGAGCCCGCGCTGCAGGACGTCTGCGGGGAACTCCAGGCGAACGGCGTCGAGGCCAGCGTGATCCGCGAGCCCGTCGCCGGCATGAAGGTCGACTACGTGGAGCTCTGCGCCGTCTTCGACGGGGAGCGCCCCTTCACGTACCAGGTGCACCCGGTTCCGCGCAACGCCCCCGGCGTGGGAGGGTACGCAGGTGCGGCGACGCAGCGGACCTTCCGGCTCGAGGTCTTCACCGGCTCCGGGTCCATGGGATATGACGTCTACGACTACTCCCGCGACCAGATCATCACGGACGTCATCACCCGCTACGAGTCGCACATCGAGTTCCTGCGGATCGCCGCCGAGGACGCGGGCACGCTCGCGGTCGAGGACGCCCCCGCGGAGAACCCGGACTGGCAGGAGGACTTCACCCGAGAGAGCTGAGGGCGGGCGGCTCCCCCGCCCGGCCCCGGCCGCACACGACGATCCCGACCACGCTCACGAGAGCACAGCCCCCGTGACCCACAGAGGAGAGGACCCATGCCCACCACCCTGTACATCGACGGTCAGTGGACTTCCGCACAGGCGGGAGGCACCCGCGAGATCCGATGCCCGGCCGACGGCGAGCTCGTCGCCGTTGTCGACGAGGCGACCGAGGCGGACACCGTCGCCGCCATCGAGGCCGCACGCCGCGCCTTCGACGCAGGCGTCTGGAGCTCCGTGCCCGCCGCTCAGCGCGGCGACCTGCTGCTGGCGGTCGCACGGCGCCTGCGCGAGCGGAAGGAGGAGTTCGCGAAGGCGGAGACCGCGGACACCGGCAAGCGCATCGACGAGTCCCGCACGGACATGGACGACATCGCCAACTGCTTCGACTACTTCGGCAAGATCGCGGACTCCCACGCCGGTCGCGTCGTGGATCCGGGCGACCCCGCGGTGCGCAGCCGGATCGACTACGAGCCGGTGGGCGTCTGCGCGCTCATCGCCCCGTGGAACTACCCTCTGCTCCAGGCGGCCTGGAAGATCGCCCCCGCACTGGCGGCCGGGAACACGTTCGTGCTCAAGCCCTCGGAGCTGAGCCCGCACACCGCGATCCTCATCATGTCCGTCCTCGACGAGCTGGGGCTGCCGGCAGGCGTGGGCAACCTCGTCCTCGGCGCCGGTGCGACCGCCGGCGGGCCGCTGTCCACCCACCCGGACGTGGACCTCGTGTCCTTCACCGGCGGCCTGCAGACCGGACGGCTGCTCATGGCCAATGCGGCCGCCACCGTCAAGAAGGTCGCCCTCGAGCTGGGCGGGAAGAACCCCAACGTCGTCTTCGCGGATGCGGACTTCGACGCGGCCCTGGACAACGCCCTCAACGCCGCCTTCGTCCATTCCGGCCAGGTCTGCTCCGCCGGCGCCCGGCTCCTCGTCGAGGAGTCCATCGCCGAGCGGTTCGTCGACGAACTGGTGCGCCGTGCGGAGAAGATCCGCGTGGGCGGTCCCTACGACGAGCGTGCGCAGACGGGCCCCCTCATCTCCGCCGCGCACCGCGACAAGGTCACGGCCTACGTGCAGGCCGGGATCGACGAGGGCGCACGACTGCGCTGCGGCGGCACCTGGGGCACCGGTGAGCTGGAGAAGGGCTTCTACTACATGCCCACCGTGCTGGACCAGGTGGAGCGGGGCATGTCCGTCGTCCGTGACGAGGCCTTCGGACCCGTTGTCACGGTGGAGACCTTCGCCGGCGAGGACGAGGCCGTCGAGACGGCCAACGACACGATCTACGGCCTCGCCGGGGCCGTGTGGACGCAGGACGCGGGCAAGGGCCAGCGGGTCGCGCGGCGGCTGCGGCACGGCACCATCTGGATCAACGACTTCCACCCCTACCTGCCGCAGGCGGAGTGGGGCGGATTCAAGCAGTCCGGATTCGGCCGGGAACTGGGCCCCACCGGACTGGGCGAGTACCTCGAGGCCAAGCACATCTACCAGAACACGGAACCGGCCGTGACCGGCTGGTTCGCAGAGGACTGAGGCGGCACGGGACTGCGACGGCCCGTCCCGCACGCGGCCCCGCCCACTGGATCCTCACCGCACGGAAAGGCTAAGACACATGGAGACACTCCACACCTTCGACTACATCGTCGTGGGCGGCGGCAGCGCGGGAGCGCCGCTGGCCGCACGCCTGAGCGAGGACCCCACCGTGACGGTGGGGCTCCTGGAGGCGGGCCCCTCGGACGTCGACGACCCCGCCGTCCTCAACCTCGAGGACTGGCCCGCGCTCCTGGAGTCCGGCTACGACTGGGACTACCCCATCGAACCGCAGGAGCGGGGGAACTCCTTCATGCGCCATGCGAGGGCCAAGGTGCTGGGCGGCTGCTCCTCGCACAACTCCTGCATCGCCTTCTGGGCACCGTCCGAGGATCTCGACGCCTGGGAGCACACGTACGGCTGCACCGGGTGGGGCTCGGAGCACACGCTGCCGCTCTACACCCGGCTGGAGAGCAACGAGGACACGGACGGCCTCCACGGCACGGACGGTCCCGTGGAGCTCATGAATGTCCCGCCCGAGGACAAGTCGGGTGTGAACCTCCTCGACGCCTGTGAGCAGGCCGGCATCCCGCGGGCCCGCTTCAACACGGGCACGACGGTGGTGAACGGGGCGAGCTTCTTCCAGATCAACCGGAAGCAGGACGGGACCCGCGCCTCGGCCTCGGTGTCCTACCTCCACCCCGTGCTGGACCGGGAGAACCTCACGGTCCTCACGGACACGCGCGTGACGAAGGTCGAGCTGGACGCGGAGAACCGGGCCGTCGCCGTCCACGTCGTCGCGGACAACCACGGGCGCCAGGCGCGCATCGCCGCCGCCAGGGAGATCATCGTCTCCGCCGGGGCGATCGACTCCCCCAAGCTCCTCATGCTCTCCGGGATCGGACCGGCGGAGCACCTGCGCGAAGTGGGCGTGGAGGTCCGCGTCGACTCCCCCGGGGTGGGCTCCAACCTCCAGGACCACCCCGAGGCCGTCATCCGCTGGGAGTCGAAGAAGCCCATGCCGCGCACCTCCACCCAGTGGTGGGAGATCGGCATCTTCCACTCCACGGTGGACGGCCTGGACCGCCCGGACCTCATGATGCACTACGGCTCCGTGCCCTTCGACATGCACACGCTGCGCCACGGCTACCCCAGTGCCGACGAGGAGTTCTGCCTCACCCCCAACGTCACCCGGGCGAAGTCGCGCGGCACCGTCCGGCTGCGCTCCTGCGACTACCGGGACAAGCCCAAGGTGGATCCCCGGTACTTCACGGACGAGGAGGGCCACGACCTGCGCGTCGCCGTCGAGGGGATCAAGCTCGCGCGGAAGATCGTCGCACAGCCCGCGATGGAGGAGTGGGCCGGCCGTGAGCTCTCCCCCGGCGTCGACGCGGTCACGGACGAGCAGATCGGCGAGTACGTCCTCAAGACGCACAACACCGTCTACCACCCTGCGGGCTCGGTCCGCATGGGTGCCGCCGACGACCCCGAGGCGCCGCTCGACCCGCAGCTGCGGGTCAAGGGGGTAACGGGCCTGCGGGTGGCCGATGCCTCCGTCATGCCGGAGATCGTCACCGTCAACCCCAACATCTCGACGATGATGATCGGCGAGAAGGCCTCGGACCTCATCCGCGGCGAGGCCTGAGGGCCGGGCGCCGGGCAGGCGGGCATCGTCCTGTCCGCCTGCCCGGCGCTGTGCCGGGTGCGGGGTGGCCCGGCGGCTTGTACCGTGGACGGGACAGCAGTCGCACACACGTGAGGAGACGCCACTCCATGACGCAGACGGCAGCACTCTCGCTCCCGCCCATCGGCTTCGGCACCTACCGCCTGCGCGGCCTCGACGGCGCGCGAGCGGTCGCACAGGCGGTGGAATCCGGTTACCGGCTCCTGGACTCCGCCTTCAACTACGAGAACGAGGCCGCTGTCGCCGAGGGCGTCCGGCAGTCCGGGATCGGCCGTGAGGAGATCCTCTTCACCTCCAAGCTCGCCGGCCGGCACCACTCCCGGCCACTGGCCGACGAGGCGATCCAGGAATCCGTCCTCCGCACCGGCCTCGGACACATCGACCTCATGCTCATCCACTGGCCCAACCCCCGTCAGGGCCTGTTCGTCGAGGCCTGGCAGGCCCTCGTCGACGCACGCGAGGCGGGCCTCGTGCGCCACATCGGCGTCTCGAACTTCCTCCCCGCACACCTCGAGCAGATCGAGGAGGCCACCGGAGTCGCGGCTGAGGTGAATCAGATCGAGCTGCATCCGCGCTTCCCGCAGGAGGAGCAGCTCGCCTACCACCGGGAGAGGGGGATCGTCACCCAGGCGTGGAGCCCGATCGGCAGGCCGGGTGCGGGCCCCGACTCCGTGCTGGACGATCCGGTGGTTCTGGACGTCGCCGCGGCGCACGGGATCTCCGCGACCCAGGCCGTGCTGGCCTGGCATGCGGCACGCGGGGTGGTGCCGCTGCCCAAATCCCAGAATGCCGAGCGCCAGCGGGAGAACCTCGCCGCAGCCGAGGTCTCCCTCACCGCGGACGAGGTCGCCTCCCTCACGGCGCTGGGCCGGGCCGACGGCAGGCTCAAGGACCAGGATCCCGCCGTCTACGAGGAGTTCTGAGCGGGTCCGGGAGTTCTCGCAGACCGCAGGGGTCCACCCCGGTCAGAGTCCGGCGAGCAGCGGGGGCAGGGTCTCCTGCAGGTCGCCGCGGACCACTGCGCTCGCCCAGCCGTCGCAGGGCGTGGGTTCGGCATTGACGATCCGGATCTCCGCCCCGCTCTCGTGCGCCAGGGGCACGAGGCCGGCGACCGGCTGCACCGTGAGGCCGGTGCCCACCGCGAGGAGGAGGTCGCACTCCTGAGCCGCCGTCACCGCCCTGTCGATGACGTCCGGGTCCAGCATCTCCTCGAAGAGGATCGTGGTCGCCCGGATGATCCCGCCGCAGCGCGGGCAGGGCGGATCCGCCTCCCCTGCCGCCACGCGTGCCATCGCGTCCTCGATGGGGCCGGAGTCCCGGCAGTCCTCGCAGCGCCACCGGCGCGCGCTCCCGTGCACCTCGAGCACGGACTCGGGCGGGGATCCGGCCGCCTGATGGAGCCCGTCCACGTTCTGCGTGATGATCTGCACGTCGTGCCGCTCCGCGCTCGCGGCGATGGCGCGGTGGGCGGCCGTGGGCTCGCGTTCCCACACGGCGGCGGCCGCGCGCTGAGACCACGCACGGGCCCGCACCTGCGCGTCCGCGAGGTACCAGGAGAGGGTGGAGGTGCGTTCAGCCTCGGGATCCTTCGTCCAGACGCCCTGCGGCCCCCGGAAGTCCGGGATGCCGGCGGCGGTGGAGATGCCTGCACCGGTGAGGAACGTGAGCTTCATGCCCCGACTGTACCCACACGGCTGCGCCCGCAGCGCGTTCAGTACCGCGGCAGCGCCGGGTCCACCTCGTCGATCCAGGCGAGCACCCCGCCGGAGAGATGGCGCAGCGTCTCCTCCCTGTCCCTCCAGTGCGGCCGCAGCAGCTCCAGTGCACGGGCGGATCTGGCACCGGACTTGCAGTGGAGCACCAGCGGACTTCTGCGCAGCTCCTCCGGCAGCGCGTCCGTGCCGCGGGCCTCGATCGCCGCCAGCTCCACGCCCACCGCGCCGGGGATCGAGACGAGCGCGCGTTCCCACTCCTCGCGCACGTCCACGAGGCCGAAGGACGCGCCGCCGGACTCCCGGAGGTCCAGCAGTGCGGAGAGCTCCTGCGGGCTGACCGTCTCCGCCGCGGTGGGTCCCGTGGGGCCGCAGGCCTCGGCCGGCAGCCCGGCCACCTCGGTGATCTCGGGCGCCAGCGGGTCGGGGTCGAGCCGCAGCTCTCGCCAGCGCATCGTGAGGGCGTCCAGCATGAGCACCCGGCCCACCAGCGGACTGCCCGTACCCGTGAGGAGTTTGACCGCCTCGGCGACCATGACGGTGCCGATCATCCCCGGCAGCATCCCGAGCACGCCGCCCTCCGCGCAGCTAGGGATCTTGCCTGCCGGCGGCGGTTCCGGGTGGAGGTCCCTGTAGGTGGGTCCGCGGCCGGCCCAGAACACGCTCACCCGTCCTTCGAAGCGGAGGATCGAGCCCCAGACGCAGGGGATTCCCGCGAGCGCGCACGCATCGGAGACCAGGTAGCGGGTGGCGAAGTTGTCCGCGCCGTCGAGCACGAGGTCGTAGCCGCGCACCAGCTCCAGCGCGTTCTCCGCGGTCAGGCGCACCCTGTGGGCGCGGACCTCGACGAGCGGGTTGAGCGCGCGCACCGCGTCTGCTGCCGACTCCGCCTTGGGCCGGCCGATGTCCGCCGCGCGGTGGATCACCTGCCGCTGCAGGTTGCCGAGGTCCACGGCGTCGTCGTCGACGATGCCCAGAGTGCCCACTCCCGCGGCCGCGAGGTACTGCAGGGCCGGAGAGCCGAGTCCGCCCGCTCCCACCACCAGGACGCGCGCGGCCTTGAGACGCCGCTGTCCCAGCGGGCCGATCTCAGCGAGGGTGAGATGCCGCGCGTACCGGGCGAGCTCTTCCCGGCTGAGGTCGTCCGCCGGCTCGACGAGGGGCTGCACGCCCGCCTCGCCGCCGCTCACGGCGTTCCCCAGTCGCCCCGGGGAATGTTCTGCTCAGGATCCGTGCCGATGCGGCCGGAGTGTGGGGAGGACGCCAGGGCATGTCTGCGGGCGGGAATCCTGCCGGCTCCGCGTGCCAGACGTCCGGCCTCCACTCCCGCCCGCATCGCGTGTGCCATCCGCACGGGGTCCTGTGCGCGGGTGACGGCGCTGGCCAGCAGCACCGCGTCACAGCCGAGCTCCATCGTCAGGGCCGCGTCCGAGGCCGTGCCCACGCCCGCGTCGAGGATCACCGGTACGCCGGCCCGGGAGGCGATGAGTTCGATGTTGTGGGGGTTGAGGATGCCCAGGCCGGTGCCGATCGGGGCTCCGAGCGGCATCACCGCAGCAGCCCCCGCGTCCTCGAGACGGAGAGCCGCGGCCGGATCGTCCGAGGTGTAGGCGAACACGGTGAAGCCCTTCATGGCGAGCTGCTCGGTGGCGTCGAGCAGTTCGACGACGTCCGGCAGCAGCGTCTCCTCGTCCGCGATGACCTCGAGCTTCACCCAGTCCGTCTCCAGCGCTTCCCGCCCGAGCTCTGCGGTCAGCAGCGCGTCCCTGGCCGTCGCACAGCCTGCGGTGTTGGGGAGGAGCCGGATCCCGCGGTCCTGGAGGAGGGCGAAGAGCGTGTCCCTGCTCTCCGGTGCGTAGCGCCGCAGTGCCACCGTCGTGAGCTCCGTGCCCGAGGCGTCGAGCGCGTCACCGAGTATCTCCAGCGAGCTGATCCCCCCGGTGCCCATGATCAGCCGCGAACGCAGCTCGGTGCCGTCGATCGTCAGCGGGGCATCTCCTTCGAGCGGGCCGTCGCCTCCGCCCTGGTCACCGCCACGCGCTTGCGACGTCCCCTGTGCCCGGGTGAGGCTGCCGTCCATGCGTCCCGTGTCCTTCACCGTTCATCCTCCCTGCATGGCTGTGACGATCTCGATCTCCTGGGCTGTCGCGACCGCCGTGCTCCTCCACCGGCTGCGCGGTACGACGGCTCCGTCCACCGCTACCGCGATGCCCAGCCTGCTTCCGTCCACCGGACTTCCATCCTCAGCGAGCGCCTTTCCCGTGATCTCCGCGACGAGGTCCACGAGGGTGCTGCAGTCACCGACCCGGCGGACCCGCCCGTTCACCTGCACTTCGACGTCACCCGGACGCTCGCTGCCTCCGCTGAGGTCCTCGATGCTCATCTGCTGCTCCTCTCGTGACGCGGGCGGGCTACCGCGCCGCTGCTGTCGACCGCGCTGTGGCGATGGGGGTCCATGGCCGCGAGATGGGATGCGTCCGCGCCCGTTGCCGGCAGGTCCCCGGCGATGAGCGACGAAACGAGCCGCGCGGCGAGCGGTGCCAGCAGGACGCCATGACGGAAGTGCCCGGTGGACACGAAGAGGCCGCGCACCGGTTCGCCGCTGGGCGCGCGCACCTGACCCACATACGGCAGGTCGTCGGGCGTGCCCGGACGCGCACGAGCCAGAGCCTCGACGAACTCCAGATCGGCCACGCCGGGAACCAAGCGGCGGGCGTCGTCGAGCAGGCGCCATACTCCCCCGGCTGAGGGCGCGGGACGGAAATCCTCGCGTGAGGTCGCACCGATCACGATCTCCCCGTCTTCACGAGGGACCAGATACACCGGCGCTCCGTTCACCACCCCGCGCACGGTCCGTTCGAGCAGCTGTGGTGCATCCGCAGGCAGCTGCGTCCGGAGAATGTCGCCGTACACGGGCCGCAGAGGCAGCTGAAGACTCGACGAGCAACCGGCGATGTCCGCGAGTCCGAGGCCGGCGGCCAGCACCACCGCCGGAGCGGAGATCGCCTCGCCGGAAGCCGTCTGCACAGAGTGGTCGCCCCGGCTCGCCACCGAGACCGAACGCACGGAGTCGCGCACGAACGTCGATCCGGATGCCTCCACACCGACCTGCAGAGCGGTCGCCAGGCGGCGCGGATCGATCTGGTGGTCCCCCGGCGCGCGCACAGCTCCGCTGATGCGAGGGCTCAGCGCCGGCTCCAGTGCGCGTGCGGCCCGTGTGCTCATGCGTTCGACAGGCATGGACTGCGCTTCCTGCACCGTCTGCAGGGCTTCCAGCTCGGCCAGGTCCGCGCGGTCCGCGGCGACGAGGAGGGTCTCGCTCCTGCGGTAGCCGGCTGCGATTCCGACAGCGGCTTCGAGCCGCCCGACGAACTCGGAATACTCCGCGGCCGAGGCCTTCATCAGGGGATAGAGAGCGGCCTGCTGGAACTTCACCTCCCCCGCCGGGGCGAGCATGCCTGCGGCCGCACGGGAGGCTCCCATTGCCGGCGCAGGATCGATGACGACGACGGAGATGCCCCTGCAGCACAGCTCCCACGCGGTGGTGAGACCGACGACGCCGGCTCCCACCACGATGACATCCCCCACGATGTGCCTTCCCTTCGGCGGCATGATCCGCATCAGGTTCACGCGGTCGGCATCGATGCCCTCTCAGCCCGGTGTCCGGGCTCCCGCAGACTACGATTCCCGAGGCTAGCACAGATGACCCCGTGAATGAGGGGAGGCCCCCACACCACACACCCCCACAAACAGGGGGCACATGACATGAGGGCCTCAACCCAACCAACGAATATTGCGGCAGTGACTTACTCTCCCACACCCACAAAAGTGCAGTACCATCAGCGCTGGCAGGCTTAGCTACCGGGTTCGGAAAGGATCCGGGCGTTTCCC
>NZ_JALAHB010000060.1 GCF_022712115.1 Brevibacterium sp.
CGCACGGGGGTGAGGCCCCGCCCTCACCCGGGGAGTCGTCTGTGCCCGAGGCTTCGCCCGCACGGAGGGACGGCCCGCGTCCGGCTTCGATGTGCGCCGCCATCCTCATCCCGGCCAACGCCGGGTCGCCGTCACGGATCGCGTGATAGATCTCGTAGTGCGCCTGCAGCTCCGGATGGGGGTCGCGGAAGGTCGTCATTGCGAACAGCCAGCGTGTCCGGCCCAGAATCGGTGCCATGAGCTCGGCGAGGAGCTCGTGACGCGCCGCGTCAATGATCTGGGCGTGGAAGTGAGCCGTACTCAGCAGGATGCCTTCGAGAGATCCTTCCTGCGTCGCCGCATCGGCCGCCGCGATCGCCTGCTCGAGGCCTTCGTGGAGATCACCGCGCGCATGCCGGCGGGCCGCCTCCTCCGCGGCGAAGGGCTCCAGCCTGATCCGGAGGTCGAACAGCTCATCGACGGCCTCGACGGACATCGTCCTGACCGTGGCGCCTTTGTGTGCGGTGGTCGTGATGAAGCCGTCGTAGCGGAGGTTCCGAAGAGCTTCGCGCACGGGCAGCCGGGAGACGCCCAGCTCCTCAGAGAGCTCGCGCTCGCGCAATCGGGCTCCCGGAGCGTATCTGCCCTCGATGATCCCCTCGCGGATGGCAGCCTCGGTCGCCTGTGCCAGCGGCGTGCCCCTGCCGCTCTCCTGCGCCATGCGAATCCGCCCTCTCAGTCAGTACGCCGCGCCGCGGCATGATCCTCGCTCCGCCGGACGGGGAAGCTCGGCGGGAAGAGCACCTCCTCCGAGCGGCCGGCTGCGTCCCGCATCGTGTATCCCTCGCGCAGGAGAGCGAAGACCCCCTGTGCCTCCTCCCGGAGCGCGTCGAGGTCCACTCCTGGAATCCTACCGTTCTGGACGACATGGCGACCGGCGACGAAGGTGTCAGTGACGTTTCGTGCGGTGCCGTTCAGCACAAGAGTGCGCAGCGGGTCCTCGGTCACGCCGTCACGGAAGTCTCTGAGCGAGAACGCGGTCATGTCGGCACTCGCGCCCGCCTCGAGCCGCCCGAGGTCCGGGCGCCCGAGGGCGGCTGCACCACCGGTCGTCGCAGCCTCCATGTAGCCGCTGAGGCTCGAGGTCCCGTGACCATGGCACACCCGTGCCGAGTGGAAGCCCACGTCCATGCCGCGGATGAGATCCGGGGGGAAGGAGTCCGTTCCCAGCGACATCGTGATGCCCGCATCGCGCAGGTCGTTGAAGGTGGTGAGCACATCACCGTATCTGAAGGTGGTCAGCGGGCAGTGGATGACGCTGACACCGGCAGCGGCCAGGCGTTCCAGGTCCGCTCCGTCCCGCCCGGAGAGCTCGGGATGCCTGTCGGTCCACAGCGCGTGCGGGATGAGGAGCCGCTCATTGAGAAGGCCCGTGCGCTCGATGAGGTCCAGGGGCGTGATGCCGTGGCGCTCGAGGATCACCTTCCGTTCCCACGGCTGCTGCAGGGAGTGGAGTCGCACAAGGATGCCGCGGCGTGCCGACTCGGCGGCGGTGCGCTCCATGAGTTCCGGAGTGATCGTCTCGATGCGACAGGGCAGCAGCACCGGGCGCACCAGGTCGCTGTCGCGGACGAGCAGCTCGTCCGCGAACGCGAGCGCCTGTTCCAGGCCCCGTTCGCCTTCCTCGGGGCGTTCGACGAAGGTCCGCTCGCCGTTCTCCACCGCGCCCACCGCGGATCGGTACGAGGGTCCCAGGTATCCCCGCAGGCCCCACTCCTCCGTGAGATCGGCCAGCGCGCGCATCTCCTCCGCAGACTCGTTCCAGCCGAGGTGGATCTCGGAGGCGATGGGCATGTACGTCGTGATGCCGTGCAGGGCGAGCTCCGCGAGCCCGAACTTCCGGAGGGTGTTCCGCTGCTCGGCATCGAGCACATCGCGCGGGTTCTCCCTCCAGTACTCGGCAGCGCCTACGAGCTCACGCGCATGCTCCGGAGCGTGGTAGGAATCGAATATCAGGTGGTCGATGTCCACGAGGGCGTCGAGGTCGATGAGCCCCGGGGTGAGGACCGCCTCGCCGAGGTCCAGCACCTGCGCACCCGCAGGAGGCTCGCCGTCCCCCACCCGGGTGACCACGCCGTTGGAGAAGGCGACCCACCCGTTCTCGATCCACTGGTGGGAACCGGAATCATGCGCCAGGACGAAACGTGCTCTTACTGCTCTCTCCATAGAAACTTGTATACCACGCTGCGAACAGCGCAACGTGCAGCAGCTCACACATCAGCACGCAGATCGCCCGATGAGACTGCCTTGACACGTTTCCGCGCGGAACCATACTGTTCCACGAACAGTGTCCAGGATCACGATTGGTATCCCAGATGAGTGAAACAGGTTCTCCGGCCGACTCTCGCGCCGAATCACCGGCCCCCGGCGCGGTCGGCACGCGGGACTGGATCACCGCGATCCTCCTCAGCACCATCGTGAGCGGCATCGCCGTGGCGATCGGCGAGCATTCCTTCCAGGCAGGCCCCGCCGCCATCGTGCTCTTCCCCGTCGTGTGGGTCGTCCTCCTCGGCGCCATCGTGGGCCTGCAGACCTGGAAACCGCTGAGCGGCGCCACTCGCTCTGCCGGCGAGGCCCTGGTCCCCGTCGGCATGGTGCTCTTCCTCGCCCTGCTGGGCACGGGGATCGGCCCCTCCCTCGGCATGGTCGAGGAGGTGGGACCCGCGCTCCTCATGCAGGAGCTCGGCCAGCTGTTCGGCACCATCATCCTCGCACTGCCGATCGCCGTCCTCATGGGTATGGGACGCGCCGCGATCGGCGCCACCTGGGCCATCGACCGCGAGTCCTACCTCGCCTATGCGATCGATCGCTTCGGAACCTCCGCTCCCGAATACCGCGGAGTGTTCGGCGTGTGGCTCATCGGCTCGATGTTCGGCGCCGTCTTCATGTCGCTCATCACCGGCCTGCTCGGCGGCCTGGACTGGTACCACCCGCTCTCCCTCGCCCTTGCCCTCGGCGTCGGCTCGACGTCGATGATGCTCGGCGGGGTGGGCGCCCTGAGCCTCCTCTACCCGGACATGGCCGGGGAGATCATGGCCCTCGCCGCGCTGTCGAACCTCGTGACGAACATCGTCGGCTTCTACTCGGGCGTCTTCATCGGACTGCCCGTCGCCAGGAAGCTCTACCTCTTCTGGTGCCGCCTCTTCCGCCGCCCACAGGTTGAGATCGAGGAAGCGCGCCTCGTGGCCAAGGGCCTCGTCCCCGCGGGAGACGCCTCGGTCCGGGTGAAGCACGGGCAGGAGAAGACCGCCGCCGAGGCCGCACCCGGGGCGAAGGAGGAGCGCGGTCCCGAGGCGGAGGGCGAGCCGGCGGACACACCGCAGGATCCGCCTGTCCCCACCGGGTGGCGCCCCGCTCTCACCGCGTACGTCTTCGCGGGGACCACCGGGCTCCTCCTCAACTGGCTGGGGACCGGCGGCATCCACCTGCGCGATGTGGGCGGGATCGTCGTACTGCTCGCCCTGACGTGGGTCGCGATCCTCCTCTCGAAGAAGGTGCGCGCAATTCCCGCCACCGTCTGGGTGCTCACTCTCGCCACGCTGGCGACCGCACCGATCTCGCCCGTCGCAGACGGAATCGCCTACCTGGTGCAGGATCTCGAAGTGCTCCTCGTCGGTCTGCCGCAACTGGCCCTCATCGGCATGAACATGGGCCGCGACCGGAAGGCGTTCACACAGCTCAGCTGGAAGGTCGTCGTCGCGGCAGTGCTGACCTTCACCTGCACCATCGTCGCAGCGGCCTCCCTCGCGGAGATCTTCATCGACGTGTGAGTGCGGATACCGATGCACGCGCCGCACCGACATACGCGCTCGGCCACCATGACGAAGGAGAACCCATGAGTACGAGAATCGTCAACGTCGTCCTGCCCGGCAGGAGCGGAACTCACACGGTCACCATTGAGAACAGCCTGATCGCAGCAGTGGAGAACAGCGACTCCGCACGGTCGTCCACCGCCCCTGCCGCGTACACGACCATCGACGCAGAGGGTCGCCTCCTCCTGCCGGGGCTGATCAACGCCCATGCGCACATCGACAAGACGCTCTCCGGCGGTCCGTGGGTCTCCGCGATCCAGGCGGATTCCGTCGCAGAACGGATTGCGCATGAACGCCGGGAGCGCGATGCCCTCGGTCTGCCCTCACAGCAGTACATCTCGCACCTCGTCGAGAAGATGGTCGCGGCAGGAACGTCCCACATCCGCACGCACACGGACGTGGATCCGGGTGTGGGCGTCCGCGGCATCGCCGCCGTGTCCGAGGTCGCGGAGAAGTACGCACATGCGGTGACCATCGAACAGGTCGCCTTCCCGCAGGGCGGACTCATCACCAACCCGGGCACACTCGATCTGCTCCGCGATGCCGTGGACGCCGGTGCCGCCGTGGTGGGAGGACTGGATCCGGCAGGATTCGACAGCGCACCCAACGCCCACCTCGAGGCGATCTTCGACCTCGCCGCCTCCACCGGCACCAAGATCGACATCCACCTCCATGACGACGGAACGCTGGGCGCGTGGGAGATGAAGCTCATCGCTGCCATGACGGAGGACTTCGGCCTCCAGGGGCGAGTGGCGATCTCCCACGCCTTCGGCATCGATCACGCCCCCACACAGGCGGCGCTGCTGCAGAGATTCGCGGAGGCCGGCATCGCCCTCGTGAATGCCGCCGTGTACGACTCGCCCGTCCCGCCCCTGCGTGCCTGCGCCGAGGCCGGCGTGCTCGTGGCGGGCGGCACGGACGGCATCAACGATCTCTGGGGGCCTTTCGGCGACGGCGACATGCTGCGGCGCGCCATGCTGCTGGCCTACCGCAACGAGGGCCGCGCCGACGCCGAACTCGAACTGGCTCTCGATGCTGTCACGACCAATGCGGCCCGACTGCTCGGCCTCGACGACTATGGCCTGGTCCCCGGCTCGGCGGCGGATCTCACCCTCGTCGATGCACGGTCCGCTGCACAGGCCGTCGCGCAGGTGCCGCAGCGGTGGAAGGTCTTCAAGCGCGGTGTGGAGGTCGCCGCCGACGGCGCATTCGTCACTCCGCCGTCGTGATCGAGTCGTGCGTGATGCCGCGTGCACGACGCTCCTCCAGGCGGGCGCGCTGCGGTTCGACCACGTGACGCGGATCCTTCACGGACTCGAGGCCCGCTTCCAGCACCCCGAACCGCGTGTACGCCGAGGCCGCGGCCAGCGCCGCTCCGCTCACCACGGACGCGGCGCGCAGCACCGCACGCGTCTTCCGGCCCGGACGCAGGAGCCGCACTCCCGCCTCCACGGCCGCGACGCCCGCTGCACCCGCCACCAGCAGCTTCTCCGAACGGTGGAGCTTGCGGCCGGGCTCGCCGGTCTCCATCGGCTCCACCTCCGCCGGGTGCATGCGCTTCTTCATCGCGGACATCGCGGCGACATCGCCGGCAGCGCCCGCGAGCGCCATGAGCCGGGCGGGGCCGGCCTCCCGCACGGGTGAGGCGACCAGCGCAGCACCTCCTGCGGCCATCGCGGCCGAGGAGACGAACACGAGCGGCAGCCCGTTCCGCCCAGCGGCGTTCCACGTGGGCACAGCCGTCGCGCCCAGCAGCACACCCGTGTAGGCGGCCAGCGGTGCCGCGAACACGGCGGACTCCACCGCGGCAGGGGTCTCCAGCGCGTGCAGCACCGGGCGCAGCGGGCCCAGGGGGAGCCTCTCTCCCGTGAGACGGTCCACCTCGATCGCCGCGGTCGTCCCCGCACCCACGCCGAATCCGGACAGGATCCACGTGCCCAGGCTCATGGGCGAGGTGACCTTCACCGTGCGCATCATGTTGAGGAAGCGCTCAGGACGGCCCAGGTCCTCCACGAGCGCCAGACCGCCCAGCACGGTCGCTCCCAGCGCGATGAACCGCGAGGACACCCGCATCACGGGGCGGTCCGTGAGCTGTGCGCCCAGCGCCAGCAGCGTGGACCCCCCGGCCAGGCCTCCCAGGAACAGGTAGGTCGAGATCTCGTCGCCCCACGGCGGCGCCTTGACGATGGGGCGGCCGTAGTACGAGGTGAACTCGACGTCCTCGACCATCGGCATCTCGCGGTTGCCCTCGGCCCCGCGGTTCCGCCAGCCCTGACCCCGGCCCCCGCCTCGGCGGCGCTTCCTCCTCCCGCCGGCGGGCTCCGGCGGACGGTACGCATCGAATTCGGAGACGCTCATTCAGCGACGCCCTCCCAGGAAAGCGAGTCCGGCGGCTGCGACCATGCCGAGTGCGGCGATGCCGGCGGTGGCGAACATCCCCGGCAGATCCTTGGTGGCGACCCGCGGGTCCGGCGGCAGACCGTAGACCTCGGGCTCGTCGAGCAGGAGGAACACGGAGCCCGTGCCGCCCACTCCGTCGTGCGGGTTGGCACCGTAGAGACGGGCCTCGGTGAGCCCCTGCGCGTGGAGCTGCTTCACCCGTGCGCGCGCCTTGTCGACCATGTCGTCACGGTCGCCGAACTTGATCGACGTCGTCGGGCAGGTCTGCGCGCAGGCCGGCGTCTGCCCGTCCACGAGGCGGTCGTAGCAGAGGGTGCACTTGTTGGCCGTCCCGGCGTCCGGCACGTCCATCTCCGCGGCCTTGCGATCACGCTGCGTGGGCGTGTTGATGGTGCCGTCGTCGCGCCGCTCGATCACGCCGAACGGGCAGCCGGCCACGCACGTGCCGCAGCCGTTGCACACGTCGTTCTGCACCACCACAGTGCCGAACTCCGTGCGGAACAGCGCGCCCGTGGGGCAGACGTCGAGGCAGCCGGCATGCGTGCAGTGCTTGCACACGTCGGAGGACATGAGCCAGCGGAAGTCAGCCGTGTCCGGCGGGGTCGTGTCCACACCGGCGAGGGAGCCCTCGCCACCCGGATCCAGCACATCCACCCCGCCCGAGGCCGGTGCGGGTGAGCCGTCCGAGGCCGGTGAGTGCGCCGCCAGCCCGTTCGAGGCCAGCGAACCCGCCAGGCCCACGGGGCCCGCCCCGGAATCGTCGAGCAGCTCGCCCAGGGGACCGCCGAGGTTCTGGTCAGCGCCGCCGGAGACGCCCGGACTCGCTGCCGGGCCTGCCGCCGAGGCCGCACCGGCGGGCCCGCCGCATGCGCAGCCGCCCGTCCCGGAGCCGCAGCCGCCCGCGGCCTGCGCGGAATGCGACCCGCACCCGCCTGCACGCGCAGCGGCCGCAGGCGTGCCGCCCACCGCAGTGCCGTCCGGAGCCGCGCCGTCCGGTGGCCGCACCGTCGGCATGCCGAGCCCCACCAGCCTGCGGCCGGACTCGCGCGCCTGGGCGATCCTCTCGCCGTCCTGCTCGATGAAGGCGACGTGCCGCCAGGTGTTGGCGCCCAGACCGCCGGTGTTGTCGTAGGAGGAGCCCAGCAGCTCGAACGTGCCGTCCTGCGGGTTCCGGTTCCACTCCTTGCAGGCGACCTCGCACGCCTTGCAGCCGATGCAGATGGAGGTGTCGGTGAAGAAGCCCTTGCGCTCCTGCGCCTGCGCACCCCAGTGCACAGCAGCGATGGGGTCGTCTCCCCCGTTCACCGCCCCACCGCGCGCAGTCGCGCCAGCGGGTGCCGCCGTCAGCTGCTCCGTCATCCGCGCTCGTCCTCTCCCTGCTCGTCGTCCTCGGCACCGGGATCAGCACCATCACCGGAACTGACTCCGGCATCAGCGCCGCCCGCGGTCTCAGCTCCGGTTCCGGCGCTGTCCTCGGCCTCACCGTTCTCCGCCCCGCGGCCCGGTCTGATGTCCGCCGCGCCGCTGCGCTCATGGGCGTCCATGTGGAGCGCGGCGCCCTCATGACCCTCGGCGCTCACCCCGGAGGCGGCTGCGGACATCGCCGCGGAGTCGTGGGAGGCGGCCTCCTGGGAAGCACCGTCCCCGGAGCCCGCGCCCGAGGCCGGGTCCTCGTCGACGCCCGCGTCCGTCCGAAGACCCGCACGGAGGCCCTCGGCGGACCGCTCCAGATCCTCCACGGGCACCGTCGCATGCCGGTTGCCGGACTCCAGCGTGAGCCCCGCCTCGCTCCGCAGCTTCTCCACGAGGTCCAGCCGCTCCGGCCCGCGCGGCCGGCGTCCGGGCATGATCGTGCCGGCCACGTACTTCGCCGCCTGGATGCTCACGTTGGGATCCATCGCGATGCCCAGCAGGTCGTTCGTGGAGTCGCCCTCGACGACTGCCTCTCCGCCCACGCCCCAGTGGTACGGCAGCCCGATCTGGTGGACGGTCCGCCCCGCGATGGTCAGGGGCGTCATGCGCCGGGTCACCAGCACCCGCGCCTCGATCGCGGCGCGCGGGGAGACGATCGTCGCCCAGCCGTAGGGCTCGAGACCCACTTCCGCCGCGAGCTCCGGGGAGACCTCGCAGAACATCTCCGGCTGCAGCTCCGCCAGGTACGGCAGCCACCGCGACATGCCGCCGGCGGTGTGGTGCTCGGTGAGCCGGTACGTCGTGAAGACGTAGGGGTACACCTCGGAGCCCGGGACGCCCGGCCCCGGTGCGGACATGTTGTCCTGCGCGGGCAGGGTCAGCCGGGAGGGGCTGTTCTGCTGCTTGTACAGCAGGTTGGGGACCGCGGACTCCTGCGGCTCGTAGTGCGTGGGCAACGGGCCGTCGACCATGCCGGTGGGCGCGAACAGCCATCCCTTGCCGTCGGCCTGCATGATGAACGGGTCGTCGCCGTCGAGGTTCGCAGGCCCGCCCGCGGCCGCACCGGAACGCGCGGACGGCGCACGGTCGACCGGGAAGTCCGGCACGTCGTTGCCCACCCAGCGGCCGGCGTCCTCGTCCCACCAGATGAGCTTCTTCCGCTCCGACCACGGCTTCCCCTCGAGGTCCGCGGAGGCGCGGTTGTAGAGGATGCGGCGGTTCGCCGGCCAGGCCCAGCCCCATTCGGCGGCCGTCTCGTCCTGCTCCTGGCCCGGCTTCCTGCGCGCGGCCTGGTTCACCCCGCCGGCGTACACGCCGGAGTAGATCCAGCAGCCGCCGGCAGTGCTGCCGTCCGCCCTCATCTCCGTGAAGCCGTTCAGCGGCTCACCGTCGACCAGTGCGTTCCGGGACGGACCCGCGCTCTCCGCAGCACCGGCGTCATCTGCACGAGCGGCCTCAGATCCGGCCGCGGGACCGGCCTCAGATCCGGCTGTCGCACCGGCCTCGGGCACGCGGTAGCCGTTGATCTCCTTGAGCACGGCCTCGGCGTCCGGCTCCCCGTGCTCATCCACCGGATAGTCCCAGGTGAGGTCCAGCAGCGGACGGTCGCGCGGATCGTCGGAGTCCTGCAGCAGGGCGCGCACGCGCAGACCCAGGTCGTTGAGGAACTCGAGATCGCTGCGCGCGTCGCCGGGCGGCCGCACGGCCTGGTGGCGCCACTGCACCATCCGCTGCGTCTGCGTGAAGCTGCCGGCCTTCTCCGTGTGGTTGGCCGCGGGCATGAAGAAGACCTCGGTCTCGATGTCCTCCGTGCGAAGCTCACCGGACTCGATCTCCGGGCCGTCCTTCCACCAGGTCGCCGTCTCGATCTGCTGGAAGTCGCGCACCACCAGCCACTTGAGATGGCTCATGGCCAGCCGCTGCATGCGGCCGTTCGCACTGCCCACGGCCGGGTTCTGCCCGAACACGAAGAACCCGTCCACCTTGTCCTCGAGCATGAGCATCATGGACTGGTAGGTGCCGTGCGCGCCGTTGATCCGGGGCAGGTAGTCGTAGGCCCAGTCGTTCTCCCGGGTCGCGGCGTCGCCCCACCAGGCCTTGAGCAGGCTCACCGCATAGGACTCGCCGTTGGCCCAGTAGCCCTTGTGCTGCTCCGGCGTGCCCACCGCCTGGATCCACTGCTCGTAGGTGTCGTGCTTCCCGGCCACCGGCATGGGGATGTATCCCGGGAGCAGGTTGAACAGCGTGGGGATGTCCGAGGCGCCCTGGATCGTCGCATGGCCGCGCAGGGCCATGACGCCTCCGCCCGGCCGTCCCATGTTGCCCAGCAGCAGCTGCAGGATCGCCGAGGTGCGGATGAACTGGGCACCCAGGGTGTGCTGGGTCCAGCCCACCGCGTAGGCCCAGCAGGTGGTGCGCTCACGGCCGGAGTTCTCCGTGATGGAGGCGAGCAGGTACTCGAAGTCCTCACGCGAGATCCCGCAGACCTCCTCGACCATCTCCGCCGTGTAGCGCGAGTAGTGCCGCTTGAGGATCTGGAAGACCGAGCGCGGGTGCGTGAGCGTCTCGTCCCGCACGGGCCTGCCGTCCGCGTCGCGCTGATAGCCCCACGTCGCATCGTCGTAGCTGTGGGTCTCCGGGTCGTAGCCGGAGAACAGCCCGTCGAGGTCCTCGGAGTCGAGGAAGTCCTCGCTCACGAGCGTCGCGGCGTTCGTGTAGGCGCGCACGTACTCCTCGAAGTAGAGGCCCTCGTCCAGCACACGGCTGATGAGCGCGCCCAGGAGCACCACGTCGGAGCCCGCCCGGATGGGGACGTGCTTGTCCGCGAGCGCGGTGGTGCGCGTGAAGCGGGGGTCCACGTGGATGACCCGAGCTCCCCGAGCCTTGGCCTCAGTGACCCACTGGAAGCCCACAGGGTGGCACTCGGCCATGTTGGAGCCCTGGATGACGATGCAGTCCGCATTCGCCATGTCCTGGAGGGACTGCGTCGCGCCGCCCCGCCCGAATGAGGTTCCCAGACTGGGAACCGTGGCGGAGTGTCAAATGCGCGCCTGGTTCTCGATCTGTATGGCGCCGGCTGCGGTGAAGAGCTTCTTGAGGAGGTAGTTCTCCTCGTTGTCGATGGTGGCGCCGCCCAGGCTCACGATGCCCATGGTGCGGTTGAGCCTCCGCCCCGCCTCGTCCGTGTCCTGCCAGTGCTTCCGGCGAGCTTCGACGAAGCGCTCCGCGATCATGTCCATGGCGGTGTCGAGGTCGAGCTTCTGCCACTGTGTGGACCGCGGCGCGCGGTAGAGCATCTCCGTGGCACGGCCGGAGGCGTTGACGAGCTGCTCACTCGCGGAGCCCTTGGGGCAGAGACGGCCTCGCGAGACGGGCGAGTCCTTGTCCCCCTCGATCTGCACGACCTTCTCGTCGCGCACGAAGACGTTCTGGCCGCATCCCACTGCACAGTACGGGCACACCGACTGCACGACCCGGTCCGCCGTCGTGGTGCGCGGCGCCGTCGCCCGCGTCTTCGCGGACGTCACCGCCGGGCCGCGGCCCGTGACGTCGCCGGAGCGCAGCTGCCGGAAGACCGGCCACTCCAAAGGACTGAACCTCACCATGCGTCTCAGATTAGCAGTCTCACCGCCCACGGCCGCGGCGCGATCAGCCCCATCCTCCGCACGGATTCCCCCGGCGGATCCGCATGGTCCGCCGTGCGGGCCCGCGCATGCTCACGCCGGTGGGCGCGTCCGGCGGGAGACCCAAGGCGGGTTCCCTCGATTCCGTCCTGCGCAGCCCTCGGACCCCGCCGGGCGGAGCCCTGGGATTCCGCGGAGCGCAGCCCTCGGATCCCGCCGGGCCGAGCCCCCTAGGCGAACGGCACACGTGCGGGTAGAGTCCTCCGCGATTCCGAACATCCGCGGAGAAGCCCGCACACCGAACCCGAGGAGCCACCCTCCATGTCCGTTCTCGACCGCGACGCGATCATCGCACCGGTGACATTCAACCGCTGGCTCATCCCGCCGGCGGCCCTGGCGATCCACCTCAGCATCGGCCAGGCCTACGCGTTCTCCGTCTTCAAGAACCCGCTGGCGGAGCACTTCCGGATGGGCGAGGGAGGCGATGTGGCGATCGGCTGGATCTTCTCGCTCGCCATCGCCATGCTCGGCATCTCGTCCGCCATCGCAGGTCCCTGGGTGGAGAAGGTGGGGCCGCGGAAGTCGATGGTGACCGCCGGCGCCTTCTGGGTCGTGGGCTTCTTCGTCGCCACGCTCGGCATCGCGACCGGCCAGCTCTGGCTGGTCTACGCCGGCTACGGCTTCATCGGCGGCATCGGACTGGGGATCGGCTACATCTCCCCCGTCTCCACGCTCATGAAGTGGTTCCCGGACCGTCCGGGCCTGGCCACGGGTCTGGCGATCATGGGGTTCGGCGGCGGTGCGCTCATCGCCAGCCCGGCCTCGAACGCGCTCATGGCGTTCTTCGGCGGCGGTGAGGAGAATCTGGCCGACGGCGTCTCGCAGACCTTCCTCACCCTCGCCGTCATCTACCTCGTGGTGATCGCGCTGGGCGCCTACGTCATCCGCCTCCCCCACCCGGACTGGCGCCCGGCCGGCTTCGATCCCGCCCAGGCCACCGCCAAGCCCATGCAGTCGAAGGGCGACGTCTCCGTGAAGCAGGCCATGCGCACACCGCAGTTCTGGCTGCTGTGGGTCGTCCTCTTCACCAATGTCACGGCCGGCATCGGCATCCTCGAGTCCGCCTCGCCCATGATCCAGTCCTCGTTCGCCATCACCGCCGTGGCCGCAGGCGGGTTCGTGGGCCTGCTCTCCATCTTCAACATGGGCGGGCGCTTCGTCTGGTCCACGGTCTCGGACTACATCGGCCGCAAGAACACCTACATCCTCTACCTGGGCGTGGGCCTGCTCCTGTACCTGCTCCTGGCCACGATGGGCTCGCAGTCGCTGGCGCTGTTCGTGATCTCCGCCCTCGTCATCCTCTCGTTCTACGGCGGCGGGTTCGCCACGATCCCGGCCTACCTCAAGGACCTGTTCGGGGTGTACCAGGTGGGTGCCATCCACGGTCGCCTCCTCACCGCCTGGTCCGCGGCGGGCATCGCCGGTCCGCTCATCGTCAACTCCGTGGTGGAGTCCCAGCGCGCTGCCGGGCAGGAGGGCTTCGACCTCTATCGCCTCTCGCTCTTCATCATGGTGGGAGTGCTGGCGGTGGGCCTCATCGCGAACCTCCTCATCCGCAGGATGAACCCGGACCACTTCGAGGACCCGGAGGTCGTGGCCGCCAAGGCGGAAGCGGACCGGGAATCCGCCGCCGAGGCCTCCGCGACTCGCGAGAACGGCACGGCCGCCGCTGCCGCCGGGCGGGCGCACACCGTCGTCGCGGTGGTGCTCGCGGTGATCGTCGTGGGAGCGCTGGCGTACGGCGTCATCCAGACCGCCACCACCGCCGCAGGCCTCTTCACGGGCTGAGGTTCTCCCCCGGGTCCCGCCTGCATGACGCCCGCTTTCCTTCCTGGACACCCGCTTCTCTCCGCGAACAGACGGGTGTCCAGGACGGAAAGCGGGCGTCGTCGTTGTGGGCCGCGGGCCGCCCCTCCCCGATGGCCGCGGCAGCGCAGCGGGTCACTCCTCCTGCAGTACGACTGCCGTGAGCTCCTCACCGGCGGGGATCGTGCCGCGGCCGGCCGGGACCAGGAGGAAGGCGTTCGCGTCCACGGCACGGGCCAGCAGGTGGGAACTGGTCCCGGGCAGCGCCCGCACCTGCAGCTGCGCACCTTCCTGCGACAGGCGCGCCCGGCGCACCTGCGTCTTGCCAGGCAGCGAGGGGATGTCCTCGGTGAGCATGGCCTGCACCTGCGGCAGCGGCCGGCCCACTCCCCACGCGTCCTTGAAAGCCCGGCGCAGCAGCAGCTGCGCGCTGGTCCACGTGCTCACGGGGTTGCCGGGGAAGCACACCACGGGGATGACGGCATCCGCTGCATGCACCACGCCCACACCCTGCGGACCGCCGGGCTGCATCGCCACCGAACCGAAGCCCACCTGTGCGTCGATGCCCTCATCTGCAGTGACGCCCTCGCCCACCTGCGCACCAGGTGCAAAGGCCTGACGCACCACCTCGAACCGGCCGGCGCTGATGCCCCCGCTCGTGAGGATGAGATCCGGCGCGCACTCGCGCACGGCGCGGGCGAGCGCGGTGCGGAAATCGTCGACCGTGTCGTCCACGGTGAGGCTGCCGGCCTCCTGTGCGCCGCTCTCCGCGAGGACCGCGCGGAGCAGGGTGGTGTTCGCGTCGAAGATCTGTCCGGCGCGCAACTCGCCGCCCGGTGCCACCACCTCATCGCCGCCGGTCACGAGCAGCACGCGAGGCCGCCGGCGCACCCTCACCTCGGTGAGACCCAGCGCGGAGACCAGCCCCAGAGCAGCCGGGTGAAGGACCGTGTCTGCCGGCAACGCCGTCTCACCTGCCTCGATGTCACTGCCCGCCGGACGCACGAACCTTCCGGCCTCCACCGCGTCCACCGTGATGCTGGGCGCGTCGAAGCCCTCCGTCTCCTCCACGGGCACCACCGCATCCGCGCCCGGGGGCACCGGGGCACCCGTCATGATCGGGACGGCGCGAGGCAGGGAGGAGCTCGGCGAGGACACGGAGGGGGAACGAGAAGCATCTGCACCTGCACCCGCCGGGATCATCCCCTCCACGGTGAAGCGCCCGGGGGTCTGTGCGGACGCGAGGGCGAACCCGTCCATCTGCGAGTTGTCGAACGCGGGCAGGCTCAGCGGTGCGCGCAGGTCGGAGGCGAGCACACGGCCCAGCGCCGCCTGCACGGGCACGCTCTCACAGCCCAGGCTCCGGGTGGACAGCGCACGGGCGAGCACGGCGATGTGCTCGCTGAGGGTCCGGGCCGAGGCCCAGTCGGCGAAGGCGGCAGGCTCAGTCGTCATGCCGGTCACTGTACCCAGCACACGAGGGCGGTACGGGAGTTCCCGTACCGCCCTCGTGCGCTGCCCAGTCGGCCGCGGCGCCCTTGCCGCCCCGGAACCTCAGCCGGCCTCGGGCGCGGCAGCTCCTCCCCGAGCAGCGCCGGCGGTGCCTGCCGTACCTGAGGCGACCGGCGCCTCCTCCGTCTCCTCGCCGTGCTTCACGGCGCGGACGGTCCGCTCGAACTCCTCCATCGCCTGCGCCGGCGGCTGCGGCGTCACGAGGCTGACGAGCACCGCGAGCAGCAGGCAGACGAGGAAGCCGGGAACGATCTCGTAGAGGTGTTCGGGCAGCCAGCCCAGCGCCACGTCCGGCTGCCACTGGCCCCAGACGAAGGCGACGACCGCACCCGCGACCATGCCCACGAGCGCACCCATCGCGGTGAGCCGGCGCCAGAAGAGCGAGAGCAGGACGATGGGCCCGAAAGCGGCGCCGAACCCGGCCCACGCGAAGCCCACGAGGTCGAGGATCGTGTCATTGCGCTGCACCGCGAGGGCACCGGCGACCACTGCGACGACGAGGACGCCGGTGCGGCCCAGCCACAGCTCGGTGTTCGCGCTGAACTTCTTCCCGGACACGCCCACCAGGTCCTCCACGAGCGCCGAGCTCGTGACGATGAGCTGGGAAGACACCGTCGACATGATCGCGGCCAGGACCGCGGCGAGGACGAAGCCGCCCAGCAGCGGGTGGAACATGATCTGCGCGAGGTCGAGGAACACGGCCTCCGGATCGGAGAGCGACATGTCCGGGTTCTGCTGGAAGTAGGCCACACCGGCGATGGCGGTGAAGATCGCGCCCAGCACGCACAGGGCCATCCAGCCCACGCCCACACCCATACCGTACTTGGCGTCACGTGAGGACCGCAGCGCCATGAAGCGCACGATGATGTGCGGCTGGCCGAAGTAGCCCACGCCCCAGGCCAGACCGGAGATGATCGCGATGGCACTGGTGCCGGTGGTCATGCTCGCGAAGTCCGGGTTCACCTGCGCGACGCTGGCGAACATCTCCGCCGGACCGCCCACGGCGAAGCACGCGACGACGGGGACGATGATGAGGGACACCAGCATGATGAGTCCCTGCACCACGTCCGTGTAGCTGGCGCCGAGGAAGCCGCCGAACAGCGTGTAGAGCACGGTCACGCCGCCCACCAGCAGCATGCCCACCACGTAGGAGCCGCCGAAGGTGGACTGGAAGAAGACACCGCCGGCCACCATGCCGGAGGAGACGTAGAACGTGAAGAACACGAGGATGACCACACCGGCGGCGATGCGCAGGAGGCGGGTGCGGTCGAACAGGCGGTTCTCGAAGAAGCTGGGCACGGTGATCGAGTTCCGTGCGATCTGCGTGTACTGGCGCAGGCGCGGTGCGACCAGCCACCAGTTCACCGCTGCGCCCACCGTGAGGCCGATGGCCATCCACGCCTCGACCATGCCGGAGAGGTAGAGGGCGCCGGGGAGGCCCATCATGAGCCAGCCGGACATGTCGGAGGCACCGGCGGACAGGGCCGCGGTGAAGGGGTGCAGCTGCCTCCCACCGAGCATGTAGTCGTCGCCGTCGGTCGTCTTGCGGTACGCGTAGAGGCCGATGACGATCATGGCCGCGAAGTAGATCGCGACGGCGATGATCTTGAAGGTGAGGTCCATAGCCAACAGTTCTGTCGTAGGGGGCAGGTGCGGGCTCGACCATACGGAAGACACAACGCCTTGTCACGCCGGTCACATCCGGGAGCAGACGACCTGACTACCGGGCCGGCGGGATCGTGCGGCTCTGCCG
>NZ_JALAHB010000061.1 GCF_022712115.1 Brevibacterium sp.
CCCTCGCGCTGCCCGGCCGTCTCCCCGCCCAACCTGCCGTCCCATCCCTCCCCCCGGTCCCGCCACCCCCCCACCACCCGGGTCCCGGGGGGGCGTGGGGGCCACCCCGGCCCCCCGGGGCCGGGGGCTCTCCGCACCGCTGATCCGGCAGCGCCCGGCTGCCGCATCAGCCTCCCGGGAGCGGTCAGCCCACGCCCACCATGCCGGCGCACTCCCACTGGCTCCAGCCGGCGCGCTCCTGCAGCATCTTGGCGCGCATGAACTGCTCCTGCGGGCTGGCGTCCGCGGGGTTGCCGGAGCCGCCCACGCCCTCCCAGGTGGGGATGCCGAACTGGAAGAGGCCGAAGTACCTGTTGTTCGACCGGTTCACCGCCTTGGGGTTGAACTCGGACTCGCACTGGGCGATCTTGTACCAGGGGCTCGAGGGTCCGCCCAGCATCTCCTTGATGGCGGCGGTGGACATGGAGCCGCCCTCCTGACCGTCCGGGGAGATCTCGTAGCTGTCCGGGTCCGTGGGGTCTCCAGTGCCCACGAGCACGATCTCCTCCTTGGGCTTCTCGAGGACCTTCTCGTCCTTCTCGACGCGGGAGACCTCCTCGCCGTCGAGCAGGCCGACCTCGTAGGTCACCTCGCGCTTGCCGTTGTGGCCCTTCTGCTCGACCTTCTTCCCGCCCTCGACCATCTTGTCCGTCTTCTTCTCCGTGACCTTCTTCTTCACGGTCTCCTCGACGGTCTCCGTCTTGGTCTCCGTGCGCATGACGTCCACGGTCTGTCCGGAGGCGATGGGCGCGGTGAGCGGAGCGGAGACGACATCCGTCTCGTCGACGGCGACGCCGGCGAGTTCGAGCGCCTCACCCGTGGTGGCGGGGGTTCCCTCCACGGGAACGGTCTCACCGTCCGCGCGGACGGTGACGGTCTTGGGGGTGACCACGGTGAGCTCCGTGGCTCCTGCGGAGTCCAGGGGCGCATCACCGGCGGCGGAGATCTCCGCGCCGGCGGGGTCCACACCCAGATCCGCCAGCGCCTCGTCCACCGTGTTGGCGTGCGTGGTCTCGTCGTAGGACACGCCATCGAGGGTGAGCGCCACGTCCTTCTCCGTGTTCACCACGATGTCCATGCCGCGGGTCACGGACGCGTCCGTGCCGGGCTGGACCCTGTCGTCCTGGGCGAGGTCCAGGTTCTGTCCGGCGAGCACCTCCTCCACGGAATCGGAGAAGGTGCGCACCTGCTGATGCTCACCGTCGACCACCAGATCGACGGTCTTGTTGAAGCCGACGAATGCGGCAGTGGCGCCCACCATTGCGGTGATGACGACGGCCTGCCCTGCGATGTGGATGCCCTTGCGCTTCATTTCTCCCCTGCGGCGTCTGCCGCGCTGTTCGTGGTGCCCGTGGTGTGGTGGTGGGTGGTGCGGGTGCTGCTGTGTCCGCGGTGAGGCGGGCGGTGCCCGAGGCCGGTGGTGCCGTGGTCTCGAGCGGGTGGTGCTGCGGTCGTGCGGGTGGTGCGGTGTGGCGTACGGGTCGTGCGGTGTGGCGTGGATCCGGCCCGGTGCGGCCGGTCACACCCGAGAGCCGGGTGCCGCGAACGCCGCCCTCACACGGCGGTGAGTGCGGCGTTCGCGGATGGTCAGCGGATCGGTACGGTGCAGAGCCTCAGGCGCATGCCCACTGGCCCCAGCCGGCCTTCTGCTGCAGGATCTTCGCGCGCTTGAACTGCTCCTGCGGGCTGGCATCGATCGGGTTGCCGGAGCCGCCCACGGACTGCCAGGTGGCGAGCTTGAACTGGAACAGGCCGTAGTGCCCGTTCGGGTTCACCGCGCGCGGGTTGAACTCGGATTCGCACTTGGCGATCTTGTGCCAGCGGCTGCCGGGGCCGCCCAGCATCTCCTCGATCTCCGCCTTGCTCAGGTCGCCGGAGTAGTCGCCGCCTCCGCCGGAGCTGCCCTCGTCCGAGCCGCCGTCGGATCCGCCGTCACCGGAACCGCTGCCCTCGTCCTCCTTGGGAGCGGGTGCGGGCTCCGGCGCCTTGGTGCCCACGCGGACCACCTCGTCGACCGGCTTCTCCACGACCTTCTCGGACTTCTTGTCCTTGACGACCACTTCGCCGTTGACGGTGGTGACGGAGAAGACGATCTCCTTGGAGCCGTCCTTGCCCTTCGTCTCCACCTCGCGCTTGCCGCGCTCCAGCGAGTCGTCCTTCTTCTCCGTGACCTTCTTCTTGACGGTCTCGGTCTCCTTCTTGTCCTCCGTCTTGGTGCGCAGCACCTCGACGACCCCGCCGTCCGTCACGGGGGCGGAGGCAGGAAGGGAGAGGGTGTCGGTCTTGCCGAGCTTCACGCCGGCCTCGTCGATGACCTCCTGCGCGGTGGCGGCGGTGATCTCGACGGGCTTGCTCTTGCCGTCGGCCACGACGGTGACCGTCTTGGGCGTGACGACGGAGACGTCCTGGTTCTGCCCGTCGGCGAGGCTGGCCTCCAGATCCGTGGAGATGTCCGCGCCCTCCGGGTCCACGCCCAGCTCCGCGAGCGCCTGGCCCACGGTGTTGGCGGTGGTGGTCTCCTGGCTGGAGACGCCGTCGAGGGTGAGGTTCACGTCCTTGGCCGTGTTGACGACGACATCCATCCCACGGGTGATGTCCGCATCGGCGCCGGGCTGCACCTGGTCGCCGGCCGAGACCTCGATCTCCTGGGACTCGAGGAAGTCCGAGACGCTGCCGGAGAAGGTGCGCACCTGCTCCGACTGGCCGTCGACCACGAGGTTGACCTGCTTGTTGAGTCCCACGAAGGCAGCCGTGCCGCCCACCAGAGCGGTGATGACGACGGCCTGACCGGCGATCTGCACCTTTCGGTTGCGCAGAGCTGAGATCACGTGTTTGTCCAATCAGAAGACGGGAGGGAAGGAACGACTGCAACGAGTGTAACCGGTTCGTTATCTAACCGCTACCTCCGTTACAAAGGTTGTGAGCGAAGACTCAATCGCCGGGCCCAGCGCGCGCAGGGCCCAGCCCGCGCCTTGCCCCATTTTCCTACAACCCCCAGCGCCCGAACACCTGTTCTGCGTTGGTCGTGAGCTGGGCGCAGAGGTCGTGCAGGTCCGCCTCGCGCACCTCGGCCAGTTTCCGGACCGTGACCGCAGTGAGATACGGACCGCCCGGCTTCCCCCGGTGCGGGTGCGGGGTGAGGAACGGGGCGTCCGTCTCCGTCAGCAGCAGCTCCGCCGGCACCAGCGCGGCGGCCTCGCGCAGACCGGCCGCGTTCTTGAACGTGATGTTGCCGGCGAACGACATGAAGTAGCCGTGCTCCGCACACTCCCGCGCCATGGCGACGTCCCCGGAGAAGCAGTGGAACACGGTGCGCTCCGGTGCTCCGGCCTCGCGCAGGATCCGCAGGACGTCCGCGTGCGCCTCCCGGTCGTGGATCTCCAGCGCGAGGTCCAGCCGCTTGGCGATCTCGATGTGGGCGCGGAAGGACTCCTCCTGCCACCGCCTCGCCTGCTCCGGCGGGACGGGCACTCCGCCCACCTGGGCCTCCTCCAGGCGGAACCAGTCCAGCCCGGTCTCCCCCACCACGCGCATGCGGTCCGCACGGCACAGCTGCTCGATCTCCGTGAGCGAGTCCTCGAGCAGACCGGCGGCGGCCAGGCGCGGCGCCTCGTTGGGGTGGATAGCCGCCCCGCCGAGCATCCAGTCGCGACCGGCAGCGGCCTCGGCGGCCACGACCTGCGCCGTCCACCGGGCGGCTCCCATCTCACACCCGATCTGCACGATCCGGCTCACCCCGGCCTGAAGCGCGGTTTCGCGGAAGAAGGAGAGCGGCGGGAAGCTCTCGTCCTCCGCCGGGACGACCTCCGGAGCGGGCTCGCCGGCCTTGAGCGGGCCTCGGGCGCCGGTGCAGATGTCCAGGTGCGTGTGCGAGTCGATCACCGGATGCGGCAAGGGCTCCGGCACCGGCGGGTAGTCGCCGGCCGCGCGGGAGGCCATCAGGCGGTCTCCCCCTCCGCCGGCTCCACGTGCTTGGGGAACACCGGCGCGGGCGCGGGCAGCTGCGTGCCGGCGGGAACCGGTGTGCCGAGGCCGGCGAAGGTCCGCGCGTCCGCGTCCACACCCAGCTGGTCGAGGATCTGCGCCGTGGATCCCGGCATGACCGGCTGGAGCAGGAGCGTGACCCGGCGGACCACCTCGAGGGTGACGGCGAGGACGGTCGCCATGCGCGCGGGATCCGTCTTCTTCAGCTTCCAGGGCTCCTGGGCGCTGAAGTAGCGGTTGGCCGCGGACAGCACCTTCCAGGCCGCCTCGAGGTAGAGGTGCAGGCTCTGGACCTCCACGTGGGCCCGCGCGGTCGCGTGCAGATCACGGGCGGCGGCGAGGATCTCCTCGTCCTCCGCGGTGAGGTCCGCGAGCGCCGGCATCACGCCGTCCAGGTTCTTGCGCACCATCGACAGGGAGCGCTGGGCGAGGTTGCCGTACTCGTTGGCGAGGTCCGCGTTCTTGCGGGTGACGATGCCCTCGGCGGAGTAGGAGCCGTCCTGGCCGTAGGGGATCTCGCGGAGCACGAAGTAGCGGACGGTGTCGAGGCCGAACGAGTTGACGAGGTCGTAGGGGTCGACGACGTTGCCCACGGACTTGGACATCTTCTCGCCCCTGTTGAAGAGGAAGCCGTGCGCGTGGACGCGGCCGGGCAGCTCGAGGCCGGCGCTCATGAGGAAGGCCGGCCAGTAGACGGCGTGGAACCGGAGGATGTCCTTCCCGATCACGTGGACGTTCGCCGGCCAGCGCGTGCGGAACTCCTCGGAGTCGACGTCCGGGTAGCCGGCACCGGTGAGGTAGTTCGTGAGGGCGTCCACCCACACATACATGACGTGGCGCTCGTCCCCGGGGACGGGCACGCCCCAGTCGAAGGTGGTGCGAGAGCTCGAGAGGTCCTTGAGCCCGGAGGCCACGAAGGAGGCGACCTCGTTGCGGCGGGAGTCCGGGCCCACGAACTCCGGGTGCTCGCGGTAGAGCTCCAGCAACGGCTCCTGGTACTTGGACAGGCGGAAGAAGTAGGACTCCTCCTCCGTCCACTCCACCGGGGTGCCGGTGCCCACGGAGCAGCGGACGCCGTCCTCGCGGACCTCGGTCTCGTCCTCCTGGTAGTAGGCCTCGTCGCGGACGGAGTACCAGCCGGAGTAGGAGTCGAGGTAGATGTCCCCTGCCTCCTCCATGCGCCGCCAGATCGCCTGGCATGTGGCGTAGTGGTCCTCGTCCGTGGTGCGGATGAACCGGTCGTAGGAGGAGCCCAGGAAGTCCTGCAGCGCGCGGAAGGCGGCGGCGTTGCGGTCCGCGAGCTGGCGGGCAGTGATGCCCTCCTTCTCCGCGGTCTGCTGCATCTTCAGGCCGTGCTCGTCCGTGCCGGTCATGAAGTAGACGTCCTCACCGTCGAGGCGGTGGAAGCGCGCCATCGTGTCCGCTGCGATGTACTCGTATGCGTGGCCGATATGAGGGGTGCCGTTGGGGTACGCGATCGCGGTGGTGATGTAGAACGTCATAGTGCCGCCCAGTCTAGCGA
>NZ_JALAHB010000062.1 GCF_022712115.1 Brevibacterium sp.
CCCGCGCCCGAACGACCTCCCCGGGAGTAGCCTCGGAGCGTGTCCGCCTCGCTCCTCGCCCTCGTGATCGCCGCGGTGCTCGTGGGTGCCGCGCTGCAGCGTCTCTCCGGCACCGGCGTGGGCCTCGTCGTCGCTCCCACCCTCGCCCTGGCGATGGGGCCGGGCCTGGGCGTGTTCGTCACCAACGCCACGACCGTGGTCTCCGGCTTCCTCATCATGCTCTCCGTCCTCCGCGACGTGGACTGGAAGCGGTGGCTGGTGTTCGCCCCCATGGCGGTGGTGGGCGGCGTCCCGGCGGCGCTGCTGGTGCGGGAGCTGGGGGACGGGTGGCTCAACATCGTGATCGGCGCCGTGGTGCTGCTGGCGCTCGTCATGACCTTCAGCCTGCCGCGGGTGCCGCACGTGAGCGGCCGCGGTCTGCCGCCCGTCACCGCGGCCGCGGGCATGGTGTGCGGCTTCCTCAACACCGCTGCGGGTGTGGCGGCCCCTGCGATGGTCATCTACTCCAAGCTCGCCCGCTGGGAGCAGCGCCGCTTCGCCGCCACCATGCAGCCCACGTTCATGACAATGGGGCTCGTGTCCGTGGGCGCCAAGCTCTCCGTGGGTGCGACGACGGTCGCGCAGCTCCCGCCGCTGTGGCTGTTCCCCGTGATCGCCGTCGCAGTGGTGGGCGGGATCGGCGCGGGCACATGGCTCTCCCGCAGGGTCTCCGCCGAGGCCGCCCGCACCGTGGCGATCGTGCTCGCCGGCACGGGTGCGCTGGTGGCGCTGGCACGGGGTCTGTTCTCGCTCCTCGGCTGAGCGGTGCCGGACCGCCTGGGCGCGGGCGGGGAGAGGAGGCGCGGCGCCGGGCAGGTACGGTGAGAGGCGACATGCCGGCCGCAGCCGGGCGCCCCAGGCTCCCGGACCCGCCGGCCCTGCCCGAGGAGGACGATGACGACCACACCCCCATCCGCGTCCCACGCACAGAGCGGGACGCCCGCACAGACTGAGACGCCCGCCCAGGCCGTGGCCCCAGCCCAGGCTGCCGCGCCTGACCGGGACTCCGCCGCTGCCGCGCCCGCCCAGGCCGCCGCGGGTGCCACCGCACCGGCACCTGCCGCTCCCTCACCGCAGACCCCGCCCGAGGCCTCGGGCACGGCCGTGCTCCCCGCGCCGGATGCGGTGCACGCCATGCCCGCAGGCACCGTGCGGATCGAGACCTACGGACCCGTCGCGCATGTGGTCCTCGACCGCCCGGACACCATGAACTCCGTGACGCCGGACGTCATGCGCGACCTCATCGCCGCGGCCCTGGAGCTGCGTGAGGACGGCACGGTGAACGCCGTGGTGCTCCGCGGCGAGGGACGCGCGTTCTGCGCCGGGCTGGACATGGGCCAGTTCAAGCGGCTGGCCGAGGGCGGCGCGGCCGGCACCCCGCTGGACCTCCCCACCGCCGCGAAGGCGCTCGCCCAGCAGTCGGTCGAGATGTTCTCGCACGTGCCGGTGCCGGTGATCGCGTGCCTGCACGGTCCCGTGCTGGGCGCGGGCTTTCAGTACGCGCTGGGGGCCGACATCCGCGTGAGCGCACCCGATGCGCGCCTCGGGCTCATGGAGGTCGTCTGGGGGATCGTGCCGGACATGATGGGCACGCAGCTGCTGCCGCGCCTCGCGGGGCCGTCGAAGGCCAAGCACCTCATCTTCACGTGCGACATGATCAGCGGTGAGAAGGCGCTGGAGTGGGGCGTGGTCGACGAGGTCGCCGCGGAGCCGCTGGAGCGCGCGCATGCGCTCGCGGTGCAGATCGCGGACCAGTCGCGGTCCTCGCTGGTGGCGGCGAAGAAGCTCGTGGACCTCTCCGCGACGGCCTCGCTGGAGGAGGGCCTCGCGGCGGAGCAGGAGGAGCTCGCGAAGCTCAAGGGGACGGACGAGCAGAAGGCCGCGATCGCGAAGCGGATGGCCCACCTGCAGGCGCGCAAGGAGAAGAAGCGGGGATGACGGTGGAAGGCAAGGACACGGGCCGGGCGTACAGAGGTGCCGCCGAGGCCGAGAGGCTGGGGCCGCACACGGTGCAGCTGCGTGCCGGGGGCGGGAAGTACCCGTACGGCTCGCCGCTGCTGGTGACGGGCACGGAGCGCACCGCGATGCTCGACTCGTGCCTGGAGGCGGTGCCCGAGGACGCGGACCTGCTGCTCATCAGCCACTACCACGAGGACCACACGGTGGGGCTGGGGAGCTTCCGGGGCGAGGTGCGGGTGCATGAGCGCGATCTCGACGCCGTGCGCGCGGAGGACGCCTTCGCCGAGGCGATGGGCATGTCCGAGGACGCGGTCGCCTCGGTCCGCCGGGACTTCGCGTGGTCGCCGGTCCCGCACGCGCAGGGCTTTGCGGACGGCGATGTCTTCGACCTGGGCGGAGGCGTGCGCATCACCGCGGTCCATCTTCCCGGACACACCCCGGGGCACTGCGGGTTCCTCGTCGAGCCGGACGGCGTGCTGTTCCTGGGCGACGTGGACCTCTCGTCGTTCGGCCCGCTCTACAGCGACGAGGAATCCGGCATCGCGGACTTCCGCGCCGCGCTGGCCCGCTGCGCACAGATCGAGGCGCAGGTCTTCACGGGCGCCCATCACAAGGGACCGTACCGGGACCGCGAGGAGTACCTCGCCGCTCTCGAGGCCTTCTCCCGTGTCCTCGATGCGCGTGAGCAGGCCGTCCTCGACCTCGTGCGCGCGGGAGCCGCCACGCCGGAGGAGATGGTGGGGAAGGGCGTCGTCTACCGTCCGGGCAAGCGCCCCAGCTTCGCGGACGGCGTGGAGCTGCGCACATGCGAGAAGCACCTGGCCGATCTCGCGGAGCGCGGAGTGGTCCGAGGCCCGGACGCGGAGGGGCGGTACACCCTGGCCTGAGGCGGTGCGCCGCGACGCGCCCGCGCCGCGGGTGACACTGCGCTATGGGTGACGCGGCGCTGCGGGTGACACTGCGCTGCGGGTGACACTGCGCTGCGGGTGACGCGGCGCCGCGACGCGCCCGCGCTGCGGGCAACCGAACACACCGCCTATCGGTTCAGCCGCCCACATATGAGTGGGGGGCTGAACCGCTTCCCGGGCTGTGGTGCGAGCGCCCGGAGGGCTCAGTGGACGCCGGGGATCTTGGGGCGGATCGACTCGATGACGCGTTCGCCGCCCGTCGCAAGGTCCATGACGGCGCTCAGGTCGCCCAGCGCATCGAGTTCGGTGAGGAGCGCGAGCGTGGGGCGCATGAGCCGGAACCGTTCGGCGCGCTCGCCGTCGAGCAGTTCGCGGACGCCCAGCCACTCCGAGTTCGTGGCCTCCGTCGTCTGATGCGTGAGGGCGGAGAGCTCCGCGCCGCCGGTCACGTAGAAGTAGGTGTCGAAGCGCTTGGAGCGTCCCGGGGGTGTGACGAGGTTCGCCCAGGGATTCAGCGCGGCGGGCGCGATCCGCTGGCCGGTCTCCTCCTCCACCTCGCGCACCGCGCAGGCGAGGAGGGAGCGCACGCCGCCGGCTGCCTCGGCGTCGGTGCGCTCCCAGGCACGGGTGTGGGCGGCCTCGGCGGCGGGGTCCAGGGGAAGCGTGGAGGCCGTCTCATGGTCCGCGGGGTCCACGCGCCCGCCGGGGAACACCACCACGCCCGCGGCGAAGTCCATCGTCTTCACCCGGTGCTGCACGAACACCTCCAGCGGCGTGGACCCGCGGCCCTCCCGGAGCATGATGACGCTGGTGGCCGGTCGCACCGGGACCTCCCGCGAATAGTCCAGTGGCACGCCGGTGGACGAATGCGTGGGGCGGCCCCGGGAGTCGACGGACCCTCCCTGCGCGGATGAGCCCTGCGCGGCCGGACCCTGTGCCGAGGTCCCGGCGGCGGGGGCTCCCCGTGTCGCGCTCTTCTCATGGGAGGCGGCCCGCGCAGCGGCGTACTCGCGGGCTGCGTTGAGGTCGGCGGTGAGGTCGCGTGCGTCTGCTCCGCGCTGTGTCAGCGGGTCCGTGGCCTGTGACAGATCCGCGCGGTCGTCGCCCATCACGAGGGCTTCGAGGTCGACTGGCTTTCCGGTGCTCATCCGTGCTCCTTTGGTTCCGCCTGGCGGTCCGCATCGGCGGGGACCGTCCTGATCGATAGTATCCCCAGTGTGACTGATCACTCGTTAAGCAGCGTGCGAGCGTCCGGTGGAGGCGCGGTCGAGGCCTGTGCGGTGCGCGTGCCCCGTCCGCGGATGCGCCGATGGGCTGTTCCTGTGGCACCTGCGCGTCTACACTGTTGCTGAGAGTGTAAGCAGTCACGGTTCATTGATAGTAAATCTGTACTGATAGAAGGAGACCGCAATGGTGCGCACCATCAACGGAATCGCAGAACTCGAACAGCTCGTCGGCCAGGAGCTGGGCTCCAGCGACTGGTTCACGGTCGACCAGGACCGCGTCAACCTCTTCGCGGACGCCACCGGCGACCACCAGTGGATCCACATCGACGAGGAGAAGGCCGCGGCCGGTCCGTTCGGCGGCACCATCGCCCACGGCTTCCTCACCCTGAGCCTCCTGCCTGTCCTGGGCGCCCAGGTCACGGACGTCACCGGCATGAAGATGAAGATCAACTACGGCCTCAACAAGGTCCGCTTCCCCAACCCGGTGAAGGTGGGCTCCAAGGTGCGCGACGTCGTCACGCTCAAGGAGGTGGTCCGCAAGTCCTCCGGCGTCCAGGTCGTCATGGACCACGTCATCGAGATCGAGGGCCAGGACCGCCCGGCCTGCATCGCAGAGGCCGTCACCCTCATGGTCGAAGAGGACTGAACCATCCGTGTGCGGCCGGTTCAGGCGTGTGCGGGGAGCGCGGATGCGTGTCTCCGCCCGGCGTCTGAACCGGCTGTTCGCGGCTGAGGCAGCCGCCCGGGCACGCCGCGGCCGTCCGCTGTCATCCGCAGCACCGGACGGCCGACGACCCGCCCGGCAACCCGCTTCGCAGTGCGGTCGCATCACAGAATCGAGGAGCAGATGAGCACCCAGAACCCCTACCCCGGCAACCCCGGCATGGACGAGGAGACCTTCCAGGAGGTGCTCGCCACGGTGCGCGAGTACGTCCGCGAGCAGGTCGTGCCCCGCGAGCTGGAGATCGAGGAGACCGACGAGATCCCGCAGTCCATCCGTGAGGAGTCCGCGGAGATGGGCCTGTTCGGCTGGGCCATCCCGGAGGAGTACGGCGGCCTCGGCCTCAATGCGGAGCAGGACGCGCGCCTGGCGTTCGAGCTGGGCTACACCACCCCGTCCTTCCGCTCGCTGTTCGGCACCAACAACGGCATCGCCGGCCAGGTGCTCGTGAACTACGGCACGGAGGAGCAGAAGCAGGAGTGGCTGCCCAAGATCGCCTCGGGTGAGGCCATCGCCTCCTTCGCCCTCACGGAGGCGGACGCGGGTTCGGACCCGTCCGGGCTGACCACCAAGGCCGTGCGCGACGGCGACGACTACGTCATCAACGGCTCCAAGCGCTTCATCACCAATGCGCAGCTCTCCACGGTCCTCATGGTCTTCGCGCGGACGGACCCCGACGCCACCGGCACCAAGGGCATCAGCGTCTTCCTCGTGCCCACGGCCTCGGCGGGCGTCACGGTGGGCCCGCACGACAAGAAGATGGGCCAGGCCGGTGCCTGGACCTCGGAGATCTTCTTCGACGACGTGCGCGTGCCCGCGGCGAACATGATCGGCGGCGAGGAGGAGGGCTTCCGCGCGGCGATGGCCTCGCTCAACAAGGGCCGCCTCCACATCGGCGCCATGTGCGTGGGCCAGGCGACCCGCATCCTCGACGACACGGTGGAGCACGCCAAGAACGCCAAGCAGGGCGGCCGGCCCATCGCGGACTTCCAGCTCGTGCAGGCCCAGCTCGCGGACTGCTACACCGAGCTCGCCGCCGCACGCGCCCTCGTGCTGGACTCCGCCCGCCGCTGGGACGATGGCTCGGACCGGAAGCTGGGCCCCAGCTCGTCGAAGCTCTTCGCCTCGGAGATGCTGGCCCGCGTGGCCGACCGCGGCGTGCAGGTGCACGGCGGCATGGGCTACATGCGCGAGACGAGCGTGGAGCGTTTCTACCGCCACGCGCGCCTCTTCCGCATCTACGAGGGCACCTCGGAGATCCAGCGCCTCGTCATCGCCCGGCAGGTGCTCAAGGGCGCACACAAGAACTGAGGGCACACCGCGCCCGAGGCCGGCTGAGCTCCCCGCGCGGGGCGAGCCGGCCTCGGGCACGGGTCTGCTCCACCACACGAATCCTCACCACACGAATCTCTGAAGGAGAATGGACATGGCACTTCTCGAAGGCCGTACAGCAGTCGTCACGGGAGCCGCGCAGGGACTGGGCTTCGCGATCGCGGAGGCGTTCGTTGCCGAGGGCGCGAACGTCGTGCTGGGCGATCTGAATGAGGAGGCGGTCGTCGAGGCCGCCGCCAAGCTGGGTGTGGGCGACCGCGCTGTGGGCGTGGCCTGCAACGTCGTCTCGCTCGAGGCGGTCGAGGCGCTCTGCCGCACCGCGGTGGAGACGTTCGGCAGCCTGGACGTCATGGTCAACAACGCCGGCATCACGCGTGACGCCACCATGCGCAAGATGACCGAGGAGCAATTCGACCAGGTCATCGCCGTGCACCTGCGCGGCACCTGGAACGGCCTCAAGACGGCCTCCGGCATCATGCGCGAGCAGGAGAACGGCGGCTCGATCATCAACGTCTCCTCGATCTCCGGCAAGGTCGGCATGCTGGGCCAGACGAACTACTCCGCCGCCAAGGCAGGCATCGTGGGCATGACCAAGGCCGCCGCCAAGGAGGTGGGCTTCAAGAACGTCCGCGTCAACGCGATCCAGCCCGGCTTCATCAACACCGCCATGACCGCCGCCATGCCGCAGCACGTCATCGACTCCAAGCTCGCGGAGATCCCGATGGGCCGCCCCGGTGAGCCCTCCGAGGTCGCGTCCGTGGTGCTGTTCCTCGCCTCCGACATGTCCTCGTACATGACCGGCACTGTGCAGGAGATCGCCGGCGGCCGCCACATCTGAGCAGCGTGCAGCTGCCGCAGGTGAGCAGCGCGCAGTTGCCGCATCTGTGTGGAGCTCCGGCCGGCTTCCTCCGCGATCCCCCGCACCGCCTCGGTGCGGGGGATCGCCGTGTTCGGCCCGAGGGTCCTCTCATCTCCTTCGCCTGCCCGCCTCGGCGGGGCGGCGAATGGAATATGCGGGCACTTGTTCCTTCGGGGCTGCTCACTCCAGGTCGAGGTCGAGCAGATGGTAGCTGAGCGCCTTCCCGTGTCCGTCGAGGAGGGACGAACCGGTCACCCCTCCGCCCAGATATCCAGCGAGAGTGAAGGTGAGGGCCCGGAGGTGCGGCAGCTCGGTGCGGGAGACCCGCTCCACCGGGGAGCCGTAGTGCTCGGCCACCGCTCGCGGTGTGAGCTTCTCCGCGAGCATTTCGAAGCCGTCCTCGCTGCGGGCGACGACGGCGAGAATCAGCGAGTCTCCCTTGTCTCCTGTGCGGGCGTCCGCCAGCTCGTCGACACGGGTCATATCAGGCCTCCTCGTCGATGGTGCAATCCCCTGGCGCCGCAGTCCCTTCGCCCGTCGCGGGCCGGTGCAGGATCACTTCGGAGGAGACGGCGTCCCTGGAAATGCTTGCGGACTTCACGGCGATGACCTCACGGATGGAGTGCCGTGCGCCGCCTCCCCCTGCCGGGCCGTTGGTGTAGAGGGACTCGACCTCCCGGCCGACCGCCAGCGCCGCGCGCCGTTCGGGCAGGACGGCCGCCATCCTCAGTCGCACTTCCTCGGGAACCGCGGAGGGCGGACGTCTGAGGGCTGCGCCCGTGCCGATGAACTCGACGCCCACGTCCTCCGGGACGATGCCATGGACGCGGTCGAGTCTGCTCAGCACGACCTCCGCGGCGAGCTGAGCGCGGTCGAGGGCGCGCGGACCCGCATAGCTGATCTGGCCCTCGCCCTCCCAGCCGCCGTGGAAGCCGAGTGTCGCTTTGAGCTCTGCCGGTCTGGCGCGGCCGGTGCCGCCGCTCACCCGTACCTCGTCGGGGGCGAGCTGCTCGAACTGTGCCCGCGAGAAGTCGGCGATCACATCGGGCGTGAGGTAGCTGCGGAGATCGTTCACCTCGTAGAGGAGCTGCTCCGTGCAGGTGGCCGTGGTGACAGTGCCGCCCGTCCCCTGCAGCTTGGAAAGGACGGCAGAGGCATCGGCGGCCACGTCTGCGAACGGGAAGCCGAGGCGGTCGAGGCCGTCCACCGGCTTCGTGACGGGGTCCGCGAAGTATCCCCCGGTCACCTGCCCTGCGCATTCGAGGAGATGGCCGATGAGGGTGCCCCCTCCCAGGCGGTGCCAGTCGTCGGGAGCCCAGCCGAAGCTGTGGCACAGCGGCGCCACGTAGAGGGAAGGATCCGCGACCCTCCCGGTGATGACGATGTCAGCTCCCCGAGCCAGCGCACTTATGATTCCGCTGCTGCCCGCGTAGGCGTTCGCCGAGATCAGCGCCGACCCGGCAGATGAGACGGGTCTTCCTGTCTCCCAGAGCACCGGGTCCGCAGCCGCAACGGCTGCCTGTACGTCGTCACCGGTCACGGCTGCCACTGTCAGAGGTATGCCCCGCTGGGCGAGCAACTCTGCCACTGCACGGGCGGCCGCAAGGGGATTCGCCGCGCCGCCGTTGGTGATGACCGTCGTTCCATTGGCCGCGCAGTGCGCAGCTACGGCGTCGATGCGTTCGAGCAGCATGGGGTCGTAACCGGTGTCGGGGTCGTGGAGCCGCCTGAGCTGGGCTGCTGCAACAGTCCGCTCGCCCAGGAGTTCGAAGACGAGGTAGTCCAGCATTCCGAACTGGGCCAGCTCTACAGCAGGGTCGATCCGGTCACCGGCGTATCCGGCACCGGCGCCGAGGCGGATGTGCCCGGGATCCTTGGGACGCGGACGGAGCGCGGGTGTCAGGCGGTCCATGCGGGGATCACTCCCATCAGTACGGCGACGACGAGCATGACGACGCTGACGATCCACGCCCATCCGATCAGATTGAGGATATGCCTGCCGATCGACACCCCGCCAAGGCCCACGAGGAGGTAGAACGCCCCGGTGAGCGGGCTGATCGGGAAGCCGACGGTCTCCTGGCCGATGATCGAGGCCTGTGCGAGCACCACCGGATCGATGCCGTGTTCCGCTCCCACCGCGGTCAGGACCGGCAGCACACCGAAGTAGTAGGCATCGGGGCCGAAGAGAAGGCTCATCGGAACGCCCAGAATCCCGACGAGCAGAGGCAGGACGGGCATGAGCCCCGTGGGGAGGACGCCGGCGGCGCTCTTGGCCATCGCCGCGATCATGCCGCTCTCCTCGAGCACCCCGAGGAGAACACCCGCGGCGAGGAGCGTACTCGCCATGAGCATGGCGGACTGCGCGCTGTGGTCGAACTGTGCGACCTGGCTCTTCATGCCGCGGTGGTTGAGGAGCAGGGCGAGGATAGTTGCGACCATGAACACCATCGCCGGGGAGACGATGCCGGACATGAGCACACCCAGGGCGGCGAGGAGCAGGAGGCCGTTTGTCCACTGGCGGAGAGCGCTCCGCGGCACGGGTGCGGTCGGGTGGGCTGCATCCGTACTCGCGGGCTCTCCCTCACCGTGGCCGTCGGTGAAATCCGCCGCACCGCCGCGGGCCAGGCGGCGGGCTTCACGATGTCCGAGGAGGAATGCGATAGCGAGAGCCGCCGCGATCCCCACGATCTGGGCAGGGATGAGGGGGACCCAGAGCTCGTTCGCATCCACCCCCACGGTCACTGCTGCGCGTGCGCTGGGGCCGCCCCAGGGCAGGATGTTCATCACTCCTGCTCCCAGTCCCACACATGCCGTCAGCGTGAGCCTGCTCATCCCGAGGCGCTGGTAGAGGGGGAGCATGGCCGGAATGGTCACGAGGAAGGTCGTCGCTCCTGCGCCGTCGAGATGGGCGACACATGCGAGTGCGGTGGTGGCCACGGTGACTGTTCGGGGAGAGCCGCCACCGAATCGCACGAGGGCGTCGATGACGGGATCGAAGAAGCCTGCGTTCCTCAGGATCCCGAAGAAGACGATGGCGAAGACGAACATCACCACGACGTCGACGACCCCGGCGACTCCCGTGCTGAGGAAACCGCTCACCTCTCCGGGTGGGTTGCCGGCGATGAGAGCTGCGACTATGGGCACACCCGCCAGCGCGACGACGGGGGAGACGCGCTGCGTCAGCAGCAGCGCGAGGATGATGAGCATGGTGGCATAGCCGATGAGCGAAAGCATCGTCGATTCCCTTCTCGGTGTCCCGTCCATGCTCCGACAACCCAGGAAAAGCGTCCAATACCGGTTCTCTCTGAGGACATAACCTGAACGCATGAACTTGGGGATGAGGCACTTGACCTCCGTCGTCTCGCTGCACCGCCTGCGCAGCTTCACGCTTGCGGCCGCGGAGATGGGCGTGAGCCAGCCTGCGCTGAGCCGGACTGTCGCAGAGGCGGAGAGGCGCATCGGCATCAGACTGTTCGTGCGGACCTCGCAGGGGGCTGTTCCTACGGATGCGGGGACTGCCGTTGCCGAACGTGCGGCGACTGCCGTGCGAGCGTTCGAGGACGCAGTGGGCTTCGCCTCGGCGTATTCCGCAGGCTCGGTCGGGTCCGTGCGCCTGGCATGTCTGCCGTCGGTCGCGGCCACCGTGCTCCCCGCAGTGGTGGCGGGATTCCGCGATACGTACCCGGACGTGCAGCTTGTGCTCGAGGACGGTCAACAGGACACAGCGATGGCGCTCGTCGCCGAAGGCGGTGCTGAGCTGGGTCTTGTGGCAGTAGACGAGGCTCTGCCTGCTGGGATCCGGGCAGAGGTCGCGATCCGCGACGGGTTCGTGGCAGCGGTGCCGTCGGGACACGAGTACGCAGACAGGGAACTGCTGCGGTGGACGGATTTCCAGGCGCAGCCGTTCGTTGCGTTCGACGCGATCACCAGCATCGGCCCTCTGGTGCGAAGAGCACTGGCCCAGCAGCGGGTGCGCGTCTCGGAGATGGTGAGTGCAGGGAGCATCGCGGCGGTGGGCGGTCTCGTCGCCGCGGGGATGGGCATGACTGCGGTGCCGCGTTTGGTAGTCCCGCTCATGCAGCTCTCGGGCATCGTCATCATCCCTCTGGAGGAACAGGTGGAGAGGACCCTCGCGGTAGTGCACAGGGCAGGTATCGGGCTCAGTCCCGCAGCGGAACTCTTCCGCGGCGCGCTGCTGGAGCATCTACGTTCCTGAGGCCGGATCGGGGTATCGCCTCTGGAGCCCAGGAGGTTCCCTTCACCACCCCATCGCAGCTGAGTGGCGAAGGGAGTGCGTGGGTCCTCGCCAGTCGGGGCCGGGTGCAGACGTCCGCCGTGTCCGGCCCGGACGATAGGCTCATGGCGTACACACTTCCCACCTCCGCAGATGCGCCTGCGACTAGGAGCTGCCATGGACACCGCCGGGCTCGTGCAGTGGGCGCAGTCGCAGCTGCCCGGGTGGACGGCGTTCGTGGTCCTGGGCCTGGATCTCGCGATCCGGGTGATCGCCCTCGGCACCATCCCCTACCGCCGCAAGCCGGAGGTGGCGCTGGGGTGGCTCATGCTCATCTTCCTGTTCCCCTTCCTGGGGCTGCTGGTCTACCTCTTCCTCGGCTCGCCCAAGCTGCCGCTGCGCCGGCGGGAGAAGCAGCACGAGATCAACCAGCTGGTGAAGGAGGAGGCAGGCCACCAGGCGATCGTCGGGAAGCACGACCATCTGCCGCTCCCGCTGTCCACCTCGGCCCAGCTCAACTACGAGCTGGGCGCGCTGCCGATGGTCCACGGGAACGACTTCACCCTCCTGCAGGACTCCTCCGAGTGCATCCGGCTCATGAAGGAGGCTGCGGAACGCGCTGTGGACTACGTCCACTTCGAGTTCTACATCGTGGCGCTCGACCAGGACACGCAGGGACTCATCGAGGCGATGCTGGCCGCGCACCGCAGGGGTGTGCGCGTGCGGATCCTCGTCGATCACGTCGGGTCGCTGGGGTATCCCGGGTACAAGCAGCTCGTGCGGATGCTGGACGAGTCAGGCGTTCCCTGGCGCCGGAGCCTGCCCATCCGCCCGTGGAGAGGCGAGTACCAGCGGCCGGATCTGCGCAATCACCGCAAGATCTTCGTGGTCGACGGGGAGGTGGCCTATACGGGCTCCCAGAACGTCATCCACCCGTCCTACAACAAGCGGGCCAACCTCCGGCGCGGGCTGCGGTGGAAGGACCTCATGGTGGAGTGCCGCGGGCCGGTCGTCGACGAGCTCAACGCGGTCTTCGCCTCGGACTGGTACTCGGAGACGGACGACATCCTCTTCGACGAGTTCGAGCGGCAGCTCGACCTGCCCGACGACGGGGGCATGCTCGCCCAGGTGGTGCCCTCGGGGCCGGGGTTCGAGCAGGAGAACAACATCCAGCTCTTCACCCACCTCATCTACAACGCCAATGAGAGCGTCGTGGTGTGCTCGCCGTACTTCGTGCCGGACACCGCCCTGCTCACCGCGCTGAAGACGGAGTCGCAGTCCGGCGTGGCGGTCAGGCTGTACGTGGGTGCGACCAGCGATCACTGGGTCACCGCCAAGGCACAGGAGTCCTACTACGACGAGCTGGTGGAGGCCGGGGTGGAGATCTACCAGTACCACGCCCCCACGGTGCTGCACTCGAAGTTCATGATCGTGGACGACCAGGTCACCGTCATCGGCTCCTCGAACATGGACCAGCGTTCGTTCTCCATGAACCACGAGGTGTCCCTGTTCGTCATCGACCGGGACTTCGCCGCGCAGATGTACGAGCTGGAGGAGCAGGACTACCGCGCCCACTCCGCGCAGCTCAATCCCAAGGTCTGGCGGCAGCGGTCGATGATGCGCAAATACATCGAGAACGTCTGCCGGCTGACCTCATCGCTGCTCTGAGCGCGTCTGTGCCCCGTCCGAGGCGGTGGGAGGTGCGCCGGTGAATCCTCTTCGCGTGTGAGCGCAGTGCGTGCGTCTGTACCCCGCCGGCTCCGTACGGGGCACAGACGTCCTGCAGCTCAGCGTTCGTGCAGCGGTCCCTCGTCCTCCATGGGCGTCTCGGGATCGGACTCGGAATCCGGATCGAGCGCGATCTCCCCGTCGCCCAGGGGCGGGATGTGCTCGGGTTCCAGATCGAGGTCCGCCTCCGTCTGCTCCTCGGCGGAATCGGGGGCCGAGGCCGCGTCCCCGGTGTCCGAGGCGGTCCGGTGCTCCACGGCCTCCTTGAGCTCTCCGGCCTTCTCCGCGGCCGCGGCGGCCGCGTGCTTCACGCCCGCCGCCACCTCCGGCGCCTTGTCCTTCACCGCCTCGCCGGCTCGTCCGACCTGTTCCCGGACCCGCGGGTCGGAGACGAGCTCGTCGAACCGGGCGCGGAGCTTCTCGTAGCTCGATCGTCCGGAGTACGAGCCGATCACGAACCCGATCCCCACGCCTGCGAGCAGTATCAATCGCTTCTTCATGGTCTCCTCGGTCTCCTCCTGCCGGAACGGGTGTACGGCACCAACCTATCGCCGTTCGTGACGCCGGTCACCACCCCTTCCGGGTGCGGGGGAGACGCGGCCGGACTTTCGGCACGCGCGAGTGCGCTCACTACGATGGTCGGGTGACCTCGTGCTCCTCCACCCCTCGCCCCTCCGCACGTCCGGACACGGAGCCGTCTCCGGATCCGGCGCCCGGGTGCATCGCCGCCCTCGACCTCGGCACCAGCCACGTGAAGGCCGCGCTCGTCGACGCCTCGGGCCGAACCCTCGCCGAGGCCGCCGCACCGCTGCCCACCGAGCGCGGACCGCACGGGCGGATGCATCAGCATGTGTTGGACCGGCAGACCGCCGTCCGTGCGGTGCTGGGGGAGCTTCTGGGCCTGCTCTCGGGGGAGGGCCCTTCTGCCGCAGAGGGACCGTCGGCCGAGGAGGATGCGCTCGCTTCGCTCGGTGCTTCCGCCCAGCCCGGAGATCCCGGTCAGCCCGAGGGTTCCGTCCCGCCGGGAGAGCCCGCTCCGTCGGCCGCGCCCATCCCGCCGCTCCTCGCCCTCGCGGTGACCGGTCAGATGCAGGACCTCGTGCTGCTCGGTGCCGCCGGCGAACCCACACACCCGGTTGTCCTCTACTCGGACACGGAGGCGGAACCGGAACTCGCGGAGCTCCTCGCGGCGCGCCCGGACTGGGCGGCCCGCCTCCTGCTGGCTCCCGGCCCCGATGCGCTCCCGCCCAAGCTGCTGCGTCTTGCCCGCACGGAGCCCGAGGCGATGCAGCGCTCCCGGCGGGTCCTCTTCTCCGCCGCCGGCTGGCTGGGCTTCGCGCTCACGGGCAGGAGCGTCTGCGACAGGCTGACGGCCAGCACCACCTCGGCCTACTTCACGCGGACCGATGACTGGTTCCCGTTCGGTCCCGTGTTCGAGCCGCTGGCCTTCCCGGAGCTGACGGACCCGGGAACGATCGGCGAGGTGACGCCCGAGGCCGCAGCGCAGTTCGGACTGCCTGCGGGGCTGCCGGTGGTCATGGCACTCGGCGACGCGGGCGCGGCGACGGACGGCATGGTCGGCAGCATGCCGGGAAGCCTCTACCTGCACCTGGGCACGACGGGCTGGGCCGCGCACGTGCATCCACGGCCGGCCTCGGCGCTGCCGCTGCCGTCTGAGACCGGTGAGCCCGGCACACACCACCGCCTCACCCATCCGGCCGGGCACCTCGCGCTCGCACGTATGCCCGAGGCCGGGGAGGCCCTGGAGCGGGTGCGTCGCAGGGAGCTCGGTCTCGAAGACCCGCACTCCGAGGCCGCACATGCTGCCGCGGAGGCCGCTCTCCTCCGTGCGCTCGCCGCGGAAGCGGGAACGGGCGGAGGTACGGCCACGGAGCGGGGAGCGGCGCGGAATGATGCGGTAGGGAGCGGCGCGGCAGAGAGCGGCGCGGTGGTGCGCGGTGCGGCGGCGCGCGGTGCGGCGGCGCGCGGTGCGGCGACGGGTGGCGCTGCGGAGAGTGGCGCGGAGAGCAGTGCGGCGAGCGGCGCGGCAGAGAGTGATGCGGAGACGGGTGGCGCTGCGACGGGTGGCGCTGCGGAGAGCAGTGCAGAGAGCGGCGCGGCGATGGGTGGCAGCAGTGCTGCCGGCAAGGCAAGGGGCCCTGGTGGTTCAGGCGCAGCGGGCAGCGCAGGGGTGAGCGCAGAGAACGGCGAAGTGCCGGACGCCAGCGGTGTGGAGGCGGCGGGGGAAGGCACCACGGACGCCGATCGTGCTTACCTCGCCGCAGTGCGTGCTCTTGCCGGAGAGGTGCGCGAGCTTCTCGTCCGCCTCGATGCCGCGCCGGAGGTGCTGCCGGCCACCGGGGGAGTGGTGCGTTCGGCGGCCGTGCGGACGGTCCTCGAGGCTGAGCTCGGGGTTCCGGTCGTCCTCCTGCCGGCTGCCGAGGCCGGACTGCGCTCCTGCGCCCGCGTGGGTTTCGAGGCCTTGGGCCGCGAACACACGATCACGCCGCTCGTACACTGAGCCGAGTCACCGAGTCACCGAGTCACCGAGTCACCAAGCCGCCCAGCCACCGAGGCCGCGGGCAATGGCCCCGCGTGTCCCCTCATGAGCATCCGCGGGGATGACACCCGCTTCTCGCCCAGACACCCGCGAATTCGCGTGAAGAAGTGGGTATCCGAGACGAGAAGCGGGTGTCATGCTGACGCGAAGCGGGTGCCCAGGACGGGTATGGGGCGCGCGGCAGAAGAGGCGGGTGCGCAGGATGTTGCGCGGCATGCACGTGGAGCGCGGCGACAGACCTCCGAGGCCGCGGCGGCATGCGGAGAGGCGCGCACCTTCGTTGCTGACGCGGCCCGCACGGATCGCAGCGCTTCACACAAAGCGAAGGGGCTCTCCCACCCACATATATGTGGGTGGGAGAGCCCCTTCACGGTGCTTGCGCTGATGCGGCGTTCACGCGACGCCTGGGCGCTCACGTCTTGCGCCAAAAGCGCCGCTGCGAACCTAGGCATTCACGCTGACGCGCCACGGCACCGAAGCGCCGCCGCGCTCACGCTCACTTGCGTGCGTTGACCGCCTCGGTGGCCTGGGGGAGGACCGAGAAGAGGTCGCCCACGACGCCGTAGTCGGCGAGCTCGAAGATGGGAGCCTCGTCGTCCTTGTTGATGGCGACGATGTTCTTCGAGGTCTGCATGCCGGCGCGGTGCTGGATGGCACCGGAGATGCCGGCGGCCACGTACAGCTGCGGGGAGACGGCCTTGCCGGTCTGGCCCACCTGGTGCGAGTGCGGGTACCAGCCTGCATCCACAGCTGCACGGGAGGCGCCCACGGCTGCGCCCAGGGCGTCCGCCAGGGCCTCGACGGGGGAGAAGTCCCCGCCGGTGCCGCGTCCGCCGGAGACCACGATCGCGGCCTCGGTGAGGTTGGGCCGGCCGGAGGCGGGCTTCTCCTCGACGCGGACCACGCGGGCGGTCTTGGAGGCGTCGGAGGGCGCGAAGGAGACGGACTCCACGGCCGCGGCGCCGGAGGCCGGCTCGGCGGAGACGGAGTTGGGCTTCACGGCGATGAACGGCGTGCCGGCGGTGACCTTGGCCGTCGAGTTGTAGGCGGCGGCGAACACGGACTTCGAGGCGGTGGCGTCGGCGGCCACGTCCACGGCGTCCGTGATGAGGCCGGAGCCGGTCTTGATCGCGGCACGGGCGGCGATCTCGCGGCCGTCGGCGGAGGCCGGGACGAGCACGGCGGCCGGCTGGCGCTCCGTGACGAGGTGTGCGAGCAGCTCGGCGGCCGGGGCCACGAGGTACTCGGAGTAGGCCGCGTCCGAGGCCACGAGGACCTTCGCGGCACCGTACTCACCCAGCGTGGGGGCGGCGGCCTCGCCGGCGGCGGCATCGCCCACGAACACGGCGACGGGCTCGCCGATCCGCGCGGCGGCGGTCAGCAGCTCGAAGGTGGACTTGCGGACGCTGCCGTCCGCGTGATCGACGAGAACGAGAACTTCAGACATAGGGTTCTATTCCTTACGCGAGGAGGGGCTGGGGGTGACGGGCGCTCTGGGCGCAGCTCAGACGAGCTTCTTGTTCGCGAGCCACTCGACGAGCTTGGTGCCGCCGTCGCCCTCGTCCGTGACGATCTCGCCCGCGCTGCGCGGAGGAGCCGCGGAGAGCTCGACGAGCTGGACCAGCGCGCCGGCGCCGCCCACCTCGGCCGCATCCAGACCCAGGTCGGCCAGGTCGTACTGGGCGACGGGCTTCTTCTTCGCCTTCATGATGCCCTTGAAGGAGGGGTAGCGCGGCTCGTTGATCTGGTCCGTGACGGAGACCAGGGCGGGCAGCGCGACCTCGACGTGCTGGGAGGCGACGTCGCCGTCACGGCGGATCGTCGCGGTGGTGTCGGTCACCTCGAGTGCGGAGCCCTGCGTGGCGGCGGGGCGGCCCAGCAGCTCCGCGACCATGACGGGGACGACGGACATCTGTCCGTCCGTGGAGGCGAGGCCCGTGATGATGAGATCCACCGGGCCCTCGTCGGCCTCCACCTTGCGCACGGCGGCGGCGAGGATCTTGGCGGTGCCCACGGCATCGGCGCCGGAGATGGCGTCGTCGAGCACGTGCACGCCCTTGTCCGCACCCATCTGCAGGGACTTGCGAACGGCGTCCTTGGCCTCCGCGGGACCGACGGTGAGGGCGATGGTCTCCGAGCCCTTGTCCTTGTCGGTGAGGTTGAGAGCCTCTTCGATCGCGTACTCGTCGAGCTCCGACAGCAGGCCGTCGGTCTCACGGTCGACGGTGTTGTCGGACTCGAAGGAGCGATCGCCGGCGGCATCCGGCACGTACTTGACAAAAGTGACAATCCGCATGTGGGTGATTCATCCTTCCTGGGGAACCGCTGGCCCGGGGACGCGGCGACGTACGCACCGCTGCAGGGTCGGGTTCTCTAACGTTATCAACTGTGAATGATACCTGCGTCACAGAGTCTGCCCAGCTCGGCATGGCTCAGACCCAGACGGGCGCTCAGCACCTGCTGCGTGGCGCCTCCGAACACGGTCGGGCTCTCGTCGCCCAGGTACTCGCCGTCGAAGCGGATGGGGTTCGCCCCCACCAGCATCGTGCCCAGTTCCGGGGACTCGAGGGTGCGCAGCACCCTGCCGCCGAGGCCGGCCGGGGTACCGTTCTGCGGTGCCGCCGCGCCGGTGCCGGAGTCCGCCGGGCCCGAGGCCGGAGCGGTGTTCGCGGCCGCCGTGCCGCCCTGGCCCATACCGCCGTCCGTGCCCACACCGTGTGCGGCCGCGACGCTCGCGGCGACCTCGGCGGTGGTGCGGTAGGGGGCCCACAGCACGGCGGTGCCGTCGAAGGCCTCGGTCACCTGCGCGAGCGTGCGCGCGGCGAACCACGGCTTGAGCAGGGACTCGAGGGTCTCCCGCAGTCCGTAGCGCTCGGACTCGTCCGCGAGGTCCACGCCCAGTGCGCTCTGCAGGGCCTCGACGACCGCGGTCATCCCGGTGGCCTCCACGAGGCCGGCCCACTGGCGGCGGGTGATGGCGGTGACCATGACGGAGCGGCCGTCCGCCGTGGCGAAGTCCGTGCCGAAGCTGCCGAAGATGTGGTTGCCGTGCTTGGCGCGCTGGCTGCTCAGCGCCTCCGTGTACCAGCCCAGGTTCGCGACGGCGGCGAAGGCGATGTCCGCCAGCGAGATCTCCGAGTACGCGCCCCTGCCGGTGGCCTGGCGCTGGAGCAGACCGGTGACGACCGCGGTGGTCGCGGCCTGACCGCAGAGCAGGTCCCAGGCGGGCAGGGCGTGGTTGACCGGCGCTGAGGAGCCCACGGGGCCCGTGATGCCGGGGATGCCGGTCTCCGCGTTGACGGTGTAGTCCACGCCGGGGCCGCCGCTGGGCGAGCCCTGGACCTTCACGTGGATGAGGTCCGCGCGCCTGGCGCGCAGGGCCTCGTCGCCCAGGAAGGGGCGGCCCACGTTGTTGGACACGAAGATGCCGTTCTTCGAGGGGTCGTCGCCGCCGGCCGTGATGAGCGCCTGCGCGAGCTCCTGGCCCTCCGGGCTGCGGAGATCCAGCGCGACGGACTGCTTGCCGCGGTTGAGGGTGCCCCAGTAGATGGAGCGGCCCTCGGCATTGAGCGGCCAGCGATCGATGTCCGGCCCGCCCTTGAGGGGGTCGATCTTGATGATCTCCGCGCCCAGCTGGGCCAGGCCCAGGCAGGAGGAGGGGCCGGCGACGAAGGAGTCCTGCTCGACGACGGTGATGCCCGCGAGCGGGCGCGCCGGGGCCTGGGCCGTGCCCGAGGCCGTGGCGGCTTCCGCTGCTGTGCCCGTGCCGGCCTCGGGCGCGGGGGTGGTGCCGGAGGTCTCCGCCATCAGGCGTCCACCCGCTCGAAGACCGCGGCGAGGCCCTGGCCGCCGCCGATGCACATGGTCTCGAGGCCGTAGCGGGCCCCGCGGCGCTCCATCTCACGGGAGAGGGTGGTGAGGATGCGCACGCCGGTGGCGCCCACGGGGTGGCCCAGGGAGATGCCGGAGCCGTTGACGTTGGTGCGGGCGAAGTCGTCCTTGCCGAATCCCCACTCGCGGGTGCAGGCCAGAGCCTGGGCGGCGAAGGCCTCGTTGAGCTCGATGAGGTCGATGTTCTTGAGCTCCAGGCCTGCGCGCTGCAGTGCCGCGGCGGTGGCCGGGACCGGGCCGATGCCCATGGTGCGCGGCGGGACGCCCGCCAGTCCCCAGCTCACGATGCGGACGAGGGGCTTGAGGCCCAGGGCCTCGGCCTTCGCGCGGGTGGTGACGATGGTGGCCGCGGCGCCGTCGTTCTGGCCGGAGGCGTTGCCTGCCGTGACGGTGGAGGCGGGGTCCAGTCCCAGGCGCATCGGCTTGAGCTTGGCGAGCTTCTCCACCGTGGTGCCGGGGCGGATGTGCTCGTCCGTCGTGATCTGCGTCTCCGGGGTCTTGCGGGTGGCGGCGATCGTGACGGGCACGATCTCCTCCGCGAAGGTGCCGTTCTCCGCCGCCGCGGCTGCGCGGCGGTGCGATTCCGCGGCGAGCTCGTCCTGCTCCTCGCGGGAGATCGAGTACTCCTCACGGAGGTTCTCGGCGGTCTCGATCATGCCGCCCTCCACCGGGTAGTTCCTGCCGCCGGCCGTGAGGCGGCCGCGGACCAGGCTGTCCTTGAGCTCGATGTTGCCGCCGCGGACTCCCCAGCGGATCTCCTCGTTGAAGAACGGCGCGCGGGACATGGTCTCCGCGCCGCCGGCGATGATGAGCTCCGCGCCGCCGGTCGAGATCGCGCCCATGGCGTCGATGACGGCCTGCAGGCCGGAGCCGCAGCGGCGGTCCACCTGGCGGCCGGGGACCGTGACGGGCAGGCCTGCATCGAGCGCGACGACACGGCCGATGGCCGGGGCCTCGACCTGCGGGTAGCACTGCCCGAAGATGACGTCGTCGATGACCTCGGGATCCAGTCCGGTGCGCTCGATCAGCGCGGAGACGACGGTGGTGCCCAGCGCCTCCGGCGCGATGTCCTTGAACTGGCCGCCGTAGGCGCCCACTGCGGTGCGCAGCGGTTCGCAGATGACGATGTCAGATGCAGATGCAGGTGCGTTCGACACGATCTCTCCTCGATGAGTGTGGTGTGGCTCCTACTGTCCCACGCGCATCTATACCTGTCTAGTTGATAGTGGCATCGAATTGATGCGCACAGGTGGAACAGTCGGGGGCGTGCGAACCGAAGACTGGGGCATTCGGTCGAGATTGTGGCTGCGCGTGCGGGGTCTGAGGTGTGCGGGCGGGACCCCTGGGTGCGCATGGTCCATCCGAATACGCCTGCTCGTGTCCCGGTGGCCTCGCCTGTCGCCTCGCGGCCCCCCTCCCGACGCTCGCCCCCCAGCCGCATATTCCGATTCTGGATTGCTCGTTTTCCCCGGCCGACGTCGCGGAGATGGCTGGGTGAAGTGATCAGTCCAGCTCTGGGGCATGGGTGAGTGTGGGGGACTGGCGCAGGGATGAAGGCGTAGGCGGAGGTGGGTGGCGCTCAGGTGCGCGAGGTGGGCACGGCGTCCTGGGGCTCACTCCGGGAGAGGATGCCCGGGAGCCCCCGGCCGCGCTCCGTCGCGAGCACGAACACCGCCCCCACCAGGAGGAACAGGAATCCGAGGCTGCCGGTGGCGGAGATGAGCTGATAGCCGCCGATCCCGCCCAGCCAGCGCAGGATGCGGCCGGGCGCGGACAGGGCGTGTGCGCTTGCAGTCGGATCGGTGATCATGCCCGCGGGTGCGTCCGGGGCAGGACCGAGGGCTGAGGCGGAGCCCGTCCCGGAGGCGGGGTCCCAGGAGGAGGCCGAGGCCGCGGTCCCGGAACCTGCAGTTCCGGAGCCTGCTGTCCCGGAGCTTGCTGTCCCGGAGCCTGCAGCCCCGGAGGTCGCAGTCCTGCTGTCCGCGGGTGCTGCGGAGGCATAGCGGATCGCGACGGTGTGGTCGCCCGGTGTGCGGCCGGTGAAGAGGGTGAGGAGACCTGTGACCGCGACCGTTCCCCAGATTCCCAGGGCGGTGCCGAGGTCTCCGGAGGAGTCCGCCCGCAGTTCGCCCGTGAGCGCGTACTCGAGGAGATTGATCGTCACCGTGATCGTCGTGGAGAGCAGGGTGGCGAAGAGGAGATCGCAGACCGCGCCCAGGACGCGTCGCCGCTTGGAGACCGGACGGGGCCTTCTTGCGGTGCCCGCGCTCGACTCGAGTGCAGACCTGTCCCCGCCGGCCGCGTGCGCAGACGTGCCCGCGTCGGCCGTGACTGGGGATGGGCCCGCGCCGGCCCCGGCCTCGGGCGCGGTGCTCATGCCGGCCTCACCTGCGGCAGTGCCTGCGGCCAGCCGCCGCAGCAGTGCGAAGGCGGCCGCGAGGACTCCGCCCAGGAGTGCGCCGACGGTGTTCGCCATGAGGTCGTCGACGTCGAAGAGCCGGTAGGCGCAGGGATAGAGCCCCCACAGTCCGGTGAGCTGCGTCGTCTCGATGCAGAGCGAGACGGCGAAGCCGAGCACGGTGGACCAGATGATCCCGCGTCCCCACAGCCAGCGCAGCAGGATGCCCAGTGGCAGGAACAGCAGGATGTTGAAGGCCACCTGGAGGACGGCGGGATTGTGCAGGAGCGCGCGCGGGCCCGAGGTGTCGAACGTCCGGATGTCCGCGAGGAACTGGAAGGGGGTGAGCTGGGCGGGCGCACAGCGGATCTGCGCGGGGTCCGGCAGCGGCAGCAGGGTGTAGGTCCACAGCGCCATCGCGTAGATGAGGAACGCCGTCCAGAGGAGGGTGCGCAGCAGCGTGAGATGTCCGCGTCGCCGGTAGTTCGCGTACACGAAGGGGACGAACAGCGCGACGGCGATGAGGATGCCCACGCCGATCGCGACCGCTGCCGAGAGGACCTGACCGTTCATGGGTCAAGATTCTCACGCGGACGGCGGCCCTGAAGGCGGCCGCGGCGAGGAGGTCTCTCCAGAATCACACGCGGACGCGGACGCGGAGGGCGGAGGTGTGATCTCCGGCCGGGTGCGCGTGGTGCGGCAGCCGGATCTGCGGGGGCGGACGGACGCGGCGTGTGCGCCCGAGGCGCCGGCTCAGCCGGTGGGCACCTCGATGGTGGGCAGGGCGGTCGCGGCGGTGGTGAGGACCTCGCGCAGCGCCGGGCTGCTGGGCGGCTCCCGGTGGGCGAGGTAGACGACGATGGGGTCGTCGTGGCCCACCTCCAGGGGCACGCTCACCACTCCGGGGTGGTTGAACCCGGCGGTGACGGAGTCGTAGGAGATGGTGATGCCCATCTCCGTGGAGATGAGGGCGCCGATGATCCACGAGTCCGCGACCTCCTGGACGACGCGGGGTTCGAAGCCCGCGCGATGGCACCAGCGGGAGATGAGTTCGCGCATCGTCGAGCCGGAGTCCGAGGGCAGGAGGATGAAGCTCTCGTCCGCGAGCTCCTCGACCCTGACGGAGGTGCGCCGGGCGAAGCGGTGGGAGCCGTAGACGGCGACGACGGGCTGGTCGATCATGACCGGCCGGCCGTAGATGTGCGGCGGCTGGGTCTGCCAGCGCACGAGTGCGAGGTCGATCGTGCCGTCGCGCAGCCGGTCCAGGGCCTCCTTGGTGTAGATGCTGGACTCGAGCTCCATCGTGATGCCGGGCTTGCGGTGGCGGACGGCGCGTGTGAGCCGTGCCGCGAGCAGGGCGGAGGAGTAGCCGCCGAATCCGAGGCGGACCCGGCCCGTGTCGCCGGCGGCGGCGAAGTGCACGGCCTGCTCCGCGGTCTCCGAGGCCTCCAGCAGTGCGCGTGCCGGGCCCACGAGGGCCTCGCCCGCGGGGGCGAGGGCGACCTGGCGGGTGGTGCGGTGGAAGAGTTCGGCGCCCAGCTCCTTCTCGAACTGGCGGATGGTGCGGCTGAGCGGTGGCTGCGCCATGCCCAGCCGTTCCGCCGCGCGACCGAAGTGCAGCTCTTCCGCCACGGCGAGGAAGGCGCGGATCTGTTGCAGTTCCATGAACGGCAGTATCGCATGATTAATGCTCAAATATAAAGAAAGAAGGTGGATTCTCTCTGGCTGTTGACATAATCTGGCGGGGTCCTGCTGTGACGCGGGACGCTCGGTGAGCAGGACGCTCCGGAGCGGAGCGATGAAGCTGTGAGAGAGGGAGCTGCCAGTGGCAGAGGAGCAGGGGGCGCCGGACCGGCGCTCGGACAAGGTCAGAGACCTCGGCGAGGCGATCGCGGAGCTTGTGCACGACGGGGACACCATCGCACTCGAGGGCTTCTCGCACCTCATCCCCTTCGCCGCAGGCCACGAGATCATCCGGCAGGGGAGGAAGCACCTCACATTCTGCCGCATGACCCCGGATCTCATCGCGGACATGCTGATCGCCGCGGGCTGTGTCGACCGGCTGGTGTGCTCGTTCTTCGCCTCCGGCTCCGCCGGCAGCCTCTACGAGATCCGCAGGCGTCTGGAGAAGCACGACCCGGAACCCCTCGCGGTGGAGGAGTACAGCCACCACGCGATGGTCCTGCGCTACCACGCGGGTGCCAGCCGCCTCCCCTTCGTCCCCATCCGCTCGTTCGCCGGCTCGGACATCCCCCGCATCAACCCGGACATCCGCGAGGTGGACGACCCCTACGGCGAGGGCACCGTCTACGTGGTGCCGCCGCTCAACCCGGATGTGACGATCATCCACGCACAGCGCGCGGACTCCCGCGGCAACGCGCAGATCTGGGGCATCACGGGGGTGCAGCAGGAGGCCGTCTACGCCGCGCAGCGCGTGATCGTTACGGTCGAGGAGATCGTGGACGACGAGGTGGTCCGCTCCGATCCCAACCGCACCCTCATCCCCGCACACGCCGTGGACGCCGTGTGCGTGGTGCCCCGCGGCGCGCACCCCTCGTATGTGCAGGGTTCCTACGACCGCGACAACGCCTTCTACCGGATGTGGCCGCCGCTCGCCAAGGACCCCGCGAAGCTCCAGGAGTGGCTGGACACCCACGTGCGGGGGACCCGCACGCACGAGGAGTACCTGGCGCAGGTGGGCGAGGAGCACCTGCGCTCGCTGGAGGTGGCCTCGCGGCCCTCGCAGCCGGTGGACTACGGCAGAAGGAGGACGGACGCATGAGCGCGGTGGACGGAGCACGCACGGAAGCACGCACTGTGGAGGGAACGGCAGCGGTGGACGCAGGACAGGCGGCGGTGGCTCAGGACTACTCGCAGACGGAGCTCATCGTCTGCGCGGCGGCTGCGCTGCTGGCCGGCAAGCGGACGGTGTTCGCGGGCATCGGACTGCCCACCCTGGCGGTGGACCTGGCGCACCGGACCATCAACCGGGGCATCGAGCTCATCTACGAATCCGGCGTGGCCGGAGCGCACCCCGAGGCCATGGCGGAGGGCATCGCGGACTCCGTGGTGGTCTCCGGCGCGGAGTCCGTGGTGAGCATGCAGGCGCTGTTCGGCTACGTGCTGCAGGGCGGCAACGTGGATGTGGGCTTCCTGGGTGCGGCGCAGATCGACCGGCACGGCTCGCTCAACACCTCCGTGATCGGCGACTGGGAGAAGCCCACCGTGCGGCTGCCCGGCTCCGGCGGGGCGACGGACATCATGGCCAACGCCGGAGAGGTGTTCGTCATCATCCGCCGGCACGACCACGCCTCGTTCCCCGCGCAGCTGGACTTCGTCACCTCGCCCTCGCCGGTGGCCGCACGCGCCAGCGGCCGCGGCATCATGCCGCAGGGCCACGGCGTGAGCACCGTCATCACCCCGCTGGGCGTGCTGCGGCGTGAGGACCCGTACGGCGAGCTCGTGCTCACGCACACGCACCCGGGAGTGACGGTGGAGCAGGTGCGCGAGGCCACCGGCTGGGACCTGGCCGTCGCGGACGAGGTCGCGGTCACCTCGGAGCCCACGGCGGAGCAGGTGCGCCTGCTCCGGGACGAGATCGACACCGTCCGCCTGTACCTGCGCTGACTGTGCCTGCGCTGACTGCGCCTGCGACGAGCACGGCCGGCACTGGAGATTCGATGAGAACGGAAGAGGAGAGTCAGCCGATGAGCTCGGAGAACGTGACCACGGAGAGCCTGTTCGAGCGGTCCGGGGAGGGCCCGCTGGCGGGCGTGGTCGTCGCGGACTTCTCACGGGTGCTCGCGGGCCCCTACGCCACGATGATGCTGGCGGACCTGGGTGCCACCGTCATCAAGGTGGAGGGCCCCGGCGGTGACGACACCCGCAGCTGGAAGCCGCCGGTGCGCGGCGACGACGCCACCTACTACCTCTCCGTCAACCGCAACAAGCGCGACGTGGTGCTCGACTTCGGCGTGCCCGAGGACCTGGCGCTCGCCCAGGAGCTCGCCCGGCGCGCGGACGTGGTGGTGGAGAACTTCAAGCCCGGTGGGCTCGCGAAGTTCGGGCTCGACTACGAGACCGTCCGGGCCGGCAACCCCAGCGTCGTCTACGCCTCGGTCACGGGGTTCGGCGGGCACAATCCGCAGCCCGGCTACGACCTGCTCGTCCAGGGCCTCTCCGGCTTCATGAGCCTCACCGGCGCTCCGGACGGCCCGCCCTTCCGCGGCGGAGTGGCGATCTTCGACGTGATGACGGGCCTGCACACCACCATCGGCATCCTCGCCGCGCTCCGTCACCGCACGGCGACGGGGGAGGGCCAGCAGGTGGAGACGAACCTGCTCTCCTCCGCGCTCTCCGGCATGGTCAACCAGACCTCCGGCTACGTGGCGGCGGGCAACGTGCCCACGCGCATGGGCAACGAGCACCCCAGCCTCTACCCGTACCAGCCGATGGCGACGGGTGAGGGGGAGCTCATCATCGCCTGCGGCAACGACCGCCAGTTCGCGGTGCTCGCGGAGGCGGTGGAGCGTCCGGAGTGGCTCGAGGACGAGCGCTTCGCCACCGCCGTTCCCCGGAACCGGCACCGCAAGGAGCTGGAGCCGCTGCTGCTGGAGGCGCTCTCCCACCGGTCCGCACAGGAGTGGTACGCCCTCCTCACGGAGCGCGGGCTGCCGTGCGCGCCCATCAACTCGGTGGCGCAGGGAGTGCAGCTCGCGGAGCAGATGGGTCTGGACCCGGTCGCCGAGGTGGGCTCCGGCGACCGCGTCGTCCCCACCGTGGCCAGCCCCCTGCGCCTCTCGCGCACGCCGGTCGCCTACGACCTCGCCCCGCCGCGGCTGGGGGAGGACTCGGACCTCGTGCGCGCCTGGCTGAGCGCTCCCCCGGCGGGGGAGGGCTCCGCACAGTGACCGGCACCCGCCCGCCGGGCAGGCTGGCATACCTGGCGATGCTGGGTGTCACCGCGGCGGGCACGCTCGGCGGCACCGTCATCAACGCGCCGCTCGACTGGATCCGCGAGGAGTTCCACTCGACCGACGCGCGCGTGGTCCTCGCGGTCGCCGCCTACACCGTCGCGATGGCGGTCTCCGTCCCGCTGGCGGGATGGCTGTGCGACCGGTTCGGGGCCATCCGCGTGGTGCTCGCGGGCCTGGCGCTGCTGGCGCTCGCCCAGCTGCTGGCAGTGTTCGCCCCCAGCCTCGAGATGCTCATCGTCCTGCGGGCCGTGCAGGGGGCGGCCTGCGCGGCGTTCCCGCCGGGAGTGCAGCGCTCCCTCGTGATCCTCTGGCCGGAGAAGGGGTCAGCGGCCCTCGCGGCGTGGGCGGCTGCCATAGGCGTGGGACAGGCGATGGGACCTCCCCTGGGCGGGCTGATCACGCAGGCCGTGGGCTGGCGCGGCGTGTTCTGCTTCTCCGCGGCCTTCTCCGGCCTGCTGTTCGCCGTCGTGGTCCTCACCGTGCCGCGCACGGCGGGCCGCAGAGTGCCCCTGCACGCGCCGGGCATGGGGTTCCTCATGGCCGCTGTGGGCTTCGCGATCGCGACGGTGACGCTGGTGGGCCAGCGCGGACCCTGGCCCGTGGAGCTCCTCGTGGGCGCTGCCGCCGTGGTCTGCGGGGTGGTCTTCATGGTGCTCGCCTCCCGGCACCCGGACGAGCTCGTGCCGCCCCGACTGCTGATGGAGGCCCGGTACATGAGGGCGACGGCGATCGCGATGTCCGCAATGGTCGTCACGGGGATCACGCTGTCCTCCCTGCCGCTGTGGCTCGCGCAGGTGCTGGGGCTGGAACCGGGGTTCGTGGGCCTCGTCGTGTTCACGACCGCCGCCGCGATGGCGCTGGCCGCGCCGCTCACCTCCGTGCTGCAGAAGCGGCTGGGCGGGTGGCTCGCGGTCGTGTCCGCACTGTCCGCGCTGCTGGCGGTGACGCTGGCGCTGGGCGCCTGGCTCGACTGGGGCCCGGTGGGCACGCACACCGTCGCCGAGGCTGCGGGACGTGCCGCAGCCCAGGCGGGTGTCGCCGAGGCCCAGCCGGGTGCCGCGGTCCCGGCCCCGGTCGTGCAGGCGCTGGTGATCGTCGTCCTCCTGGCGGTGCTCGGGGCCGCCCTCAACGCCAGCCAGGGCCTCGCCGCATTCTCCGTCTCGCAGACGGCGGGCGGGCGCAACCCGCTGGCGTTCGGCCTGCACAACACCGGGCGGTTCGCCGGCCTCGCGGTGGGCTTCGCCTGGACGGCGCTCACCTATCCGCTGGGCTCGATGCTGCTGGTGGGCAGCGGTGCGGCCGTCGCGGTGGCCGTCTCGCTGCTGCTCGTCCTGCGCGGGGGACCGCTGCCGGCGCAGGAGTGAGCGCTCTGCACCCGTGAGCTCCGCCCGGGGCGTGAGCGGTGCGTTCGCAGAGGAGCGAAGAGGCCCGGCCCCGCGGGTGCGAGCGCTCAGCTGACCTTCCGGCACCCGGCAGTCCGTACCCCGCCCCGCGGACGTGAGGGCTCAGCTCCGGGAGGGCAGAGCGTTCTCCCACGGCCAGGTGAAGTCGGGATCCTCCCAGGGCCAGGTGAAGCCGCCGTCTCCGGAGCCCCCGTCGCTTCCGGAACCGCCGTCGTTCCCGGAGTTCCCGCTGCCCTCGTCCGGGGAGCCCCCGTCCGAGCCCTCGCCGCTGCCGGAGCCGTCGCCACCGTTGCCGCTGTCCGAGCCGCCGGAACCCTCGCCGTCGTCCCACGGCGGCCGCCAGTCGTCGAACGGTCCTCCGCCGTCGTCCTCGGGCGCAGGGCTCTCCTCCTCGGGGGAGTCGTTCCCGGAGTCGTCGCCGGAGGGCGATTCCTCCTCGGAGCCGCCGTCGGACCAGGGGAAGCGCGGGCCGGAGTCGTCCTCGGGCGTGGGCTCCTCGGCGGGTTCCGTCTCCTCCACCTCCTCCGTGGCCGCGGGCGCGGGGTCGTCCGCGGCCTCGTCGTCCCGCGGCCAGAACAGCAGCGCCGCCGCAGCGACCAGCAGTGCGAGGAGGACGATGATCACCCAGGAGGAGGCCCGCCGGTACCAGGGCGTGGGCTCCTCGGGCTCCTCCGGGGCGGGCCCGGAGGCAGAGGCCCCGGGTACGGGAGCGAGGTCGATGCCCTGCGCGAACACGGCTCGCGAGAACGCGGTGTCCTGGAACTCGGGCTCGCCCGGTCCCCCTTCCGCCCCGAAGCCGCCGGGAGTGCCGGGGCCGCCGGAATCTCCGCCGCCCGCACCGAACCCGCCGGCCCCGGCTCCACCGGCCCAGTTCGCGCCGGCCTGCGGGTACAGGCGCGTGCCCCCGTCGTCCTGCCCGGCGGCGCCTGTGCCCTGTCCGGGCGTCGCACCGCCGGAGCCGGCCTGCGGGTAGAGACGTGTGCCGTCGTCGGCTGCTCCCGCGGCTCCGGCCGCACCCGCTGCTCCCGTCGCGCCCGCCGTTCCGGCCGGGGCCGCCGCGGACGGCATCACGCGGGTGGACGGCGGGGCTGCCTGTGCCTCACCGGCGGCGGGAGACCGCGGGTGGCCCCGGCGCCTGCCGAGGATCGGGCCCTGCTGGGACTCCTGCTGCGAGGCCGCGCGGCGGATGCGGGGCGACTCGGCCCGCGGCAGCACGCGGGTGCTGTCGTCCTCCGTGTACCGGACCGTCTCCTCGTCCGCGCCGCTCGAGCCTCTGCGCGGGCCGGTGCCCTCTTCGCCGGGTCCATGGGTCATGCGTGTGTTCCTCCTTCACCACACCGGGCGGAAGCCGGCGTGCAGCTCGTCCGGGGTGAGGGTGTGCAGGGCGCCGGTGTCGCTCACGAGGAAGCGCGACCGGCGGTTCATCTCGAACTCGTAGACGTGCTCCGTCCGCAGCAGCACAGCGGTGCCGCGCAGCGTCGGGAGGCCCTGGCCGCCCTGGGTCGGGGCGAGTGAGCTCAGCAGGTTCCTGTGCAGCTGGAAGAAGTCCACCAGGCCGCAGAACCCCAGCTCGGTGCCGTCCCAGACGAACACGGGGTGCGCGTCTCCGGTGTGCAGGCTCTGCCACATGCTCACGCCGGGCGGCTGCTGGGGGCCGGGAGGATCGGCGATCGAGACCGCCCCGCTGCTCTCCGCATGGAGGGTGCCGCCCTGGCGCACGTGCAGCAGGCGGAGAGTCCCCTGCGGGTCGCGGAGCAGCGCGCGGTAGTCGCGGGGGAGGCCCTGTTCCAGAGCCTCGGGTGCGAAGGCGGCGCGCGCCTGCGTCCAGAACGCCGTCGCGGCGCGCGGTGAGGTGCCGGGGGAGGAGGCCACGACCTCGTATCCGGCCTGTGTGACGGCATAGGCGACGTCTGCGGCGGACTGTGCGGAGCCGCTGTAGTGGGCTGCTGTCATGGGCCGAGCATAGTGGCCGTGCGTGTGCGCGCCGTGGATGCGGCCGAGGCGGGCGTGCGGGGGAGGGACGGCTCCGGTGCGCCCGAACGGCCTCGGCAGAGGATGCACACGGCGCGTGCCCGAGGCTTTCGGGCACGCGCCGGGCGCAGGCGAGGGTGAGCGGTCAGGCGCCGCCGCCCAGGGTGACTCCGCCGTCGGCCACGACGAGCTCGCCGGTGATCCAGGAGGCCTCGTCGGAGAGGAGGAAGGCTGCCAGCGCGGCGATGTCCTCCGGCTCGCCCAGGCGCTTGAGCGGATAGGCCGCCGCGACCTTCTCCTCGCCGGCCTCGTAGAGCTTCTCCGCGAACCTCGTCTTCACGACGGCGGGCGCGATCGCATTCACGCGGATGTCCGGCCCCAGCTCCATCGCGTACTGCTTGGTGATGTGCGTGATCATCGACTTGGTGGCGCCGTAGAAGCCGATCATGTGCGGCTGGCGCACGGCCGCCACGGAGGAGAGGTTGACGATGGAGCCTCCGTTCTCCTTCATGGCGGCCTCGTAGACCTTGCGGGTCCACTGCATGGTGGAGTGGACGTTGACCGTGAAGATCTTCTGGATCGCCGCGTCGTCGAGCTCGATGAGGGGGCCGTAGACGGGGTTGATGCCGGTGTTGTTGACCAGCACGTCGACGGAGCCGAAGGTGTCCAGCGCCTTGGCGATCGTCTCGTCCTGGTGTGCCGGGTCATCGGCCTTGCCCGCGACCGCGAGCGCCTTCTCCGGGCCGCCCAGCTGCTCCACGGCCGCGGCCAGCGCTTCCTCGCCGCGTGCGGTGATGACGACGCGGGCTCCCTCATCCACCAGACGCTGGGCGATGCCCAGCCCGATCCCGCGCGAGGCGCCAGTGACGATCGCGACCTTGCCTGTGAAGCGTGCGGACATGTGCTCTCCTTCGAGTCTGGGTTCTGCCGGGGCAGCCGGGCCGCGACGTGGTGGCCGCATCTCCCCTGCGCGAGACTGCGCGGGCGAGGCGGTGTGCACGCCGGGGCGCACGACTGATCGATCGTTTAGAAATCTGTCACATCCGCGCGGGCGAGTCAACGGAATTGACGGCCTCGTCAGGTCAGGCTGTCCCTGCGGCCCTGCGGCCCTGCGGCCCTGCGGCCCTGCGGCCTTGCGGCCTTGCGGCCTTGCGGCCCTGCGGCCCAGTGCTTCCGGTTCCCCGGAGGCGGTCGTGCCGGTGAGGACGCCCCGGGCTCAGGCTCCCCCGGACGAGGACACGAGCAAGCGCGAGCACGGGAGAAGGAGACAGACCGCCGGGGCGCGCAGTCAGTAGGGTGGAGGGCGAGTCCGCCAGCCCCACATCACAGGAGTGCGCATGCCGCTGTCCGAGTCGACCGTCTCCGCCGTCACCCAGGCCCTCGCCGAGGCCTCCGTCACCGCCGAGGCCCAGTCCCTCTCGCACGGCACCACCCTGCTGCGCATGGGCGTGCCGCTCGCCGCCGATGCGCAGACGGTGTGGGACCACCTCACGCAGCCGGAGCTGCTGGCCCGCTGGTCGCCGATCGTCCCCGACCGCCCGCTCACGGAGATGGGCCCGGCGGTCTCCCGGGAGACGTCCGAGGGCCCCGCGGTCGACGCACGGGTCATCGAGGTCGCGCCCGGTCAGGTGCTCCGCCACGCCTGGGGCGGCGAGGGCGAGGTGCTGTGGGAGATCACCGCCGTCCCGCTCGACGAGTCTGCCGCTGCGGAAGTGGGCGCCGCCTGCGTCCTCACCGTCACCCAGACCTTCACCCGCCGCGACCTCGTACCGCCCACCGCCGCCGGCTGGCACGTGTGCCTCGCGGTGCTGTCCCTGCTCATGGAGGGGCGTGAGGTGGAGCGCGTGGTGGGTGAGGACGCGATGGCGGTGGGCTGGGAGGCCCTGCGCGACGCCTACGAGCGAGGCTTCGCCGAGGCGG
>NZ_JALAHB010000063.1 GCF_022712115.1 Brevibacterium sp.
ACCATGTCCGCCAGACCGATCACCGGCTGAGTGTGACGCGGCCGGTCCAGCGTGAGCCCCTCATTGGCCTTGCGGGCCAGATGGAGCGCCAGCTGCGGGATGCGGGCGATGGGCCCGGTGCGCGCCAGCACCGTCGAACCGTCGCGCAGCACCAGGCGGCCGGCGAAGCACAGCTCGCGGTCCAGCCAGGAGTTGAGCAGCGGACCGCCGTAGATCTCCACACCGGCCTGCAGCGCGCCCTCGGCGGTGAACTCCGGGCGCGGCCCGAGCTTGAAGGCGGGGGAGTCCGTGTGCGCACCCAGCACGCGGAAGGGCGGGAGCGGAGAGGCCGAGGCCCCGGCGGCCGGAGCGGTCGCCTCCGCGGCCGCGCCGTCCGCGTCCCCGGCCTCGGGCTCATCCCCGGAGCCGGCCCCGGTGGCAGCGCTCGCATCCGCGGGCACGGCGAAGGCGATGACGGCCCCGTCGCGCACGACCACGTAGCGTCCGCCCGGGGCCAGGACCCATGCCTCCTCCTCGCTCAGCTCCTCGAACCCCACCGCGGCCATCCGCTCCCTCACGGCGTAGGCGGCGTGATACGACGAGGGCGCGGCCATGACGAAGTCGGAGAGTTCGGCCGCATGCGCGGCGGCGGTGGCCGCCGTGGCTGCGGAGTGAGGGGCGCTGCTGTGGCTGCCGGTGCGGGTCTGCGCGGAATGCATGCTCATGGCCTCCAGCCTAAGCCGGGGGCGGCGGTGCGCGTCCGAGCCGGGGGCGGCGGTGTACGTCCGCGCCTGCCGATAGCCTCGAGAGGTGTTCACGTCTCTCATCCGTCTGCTGGGCTGGACCTACCTGCCCATCTCCCTCGTGGCGAAGCTGCCCTTCGCGATGTCCGTCGTCGCCGTCATGACCTCCGTGTCCGCCCTGCGCGGCTCCTACACCGAGGCCGGCACCACCGCAGCCCTGGTGGGGCTGGGCACCGCGGTCTCCGGTCCGCTCATGGGCGCGGCGGCTGACCGGTGGGGCCAGCGCGGCGTGCTCCTGGCCCTGGGCGTCGCCAACTGCGCTGCGCTGCTGGGACTGGCCTGGGCTCTCGTCGCCGTGGCTCCCTCGGGCGCGATCATGGCGTGCGGCCTGGCGATCGGACTGACGGCTCCGCAGGCCTCCTCCATGGTCCGGACGCGCTGGCTGCTCGCCATCGATGCCGAGGTGCCCGGGGACCGCCGGTCGAGGGCCACCTCCGCGGTGCTCTCCTACGAGTCGATGATGGACGAGCTCATGTTCGTGTTCGGTCCAGTGATCGTGGGACTGGCCGCCGTGGCCTGGGGCACCGTCTCCCCGGTCGTGGGCGCGGCCGTGCTCACCGCCGGAGGGGTCACGGCCTTCGCCCTGCACCGCTCGGCGGACTACGCGCGCGGCCACAGGGCGGGTGGCACACGGGGAGCGGCCTCGGAGGCTCCCCGCTCTGCCGCGGCCGGGGGCTCCGGAGCGCACGCCGCTGCCGCGCCCTCCGCCGGGGGCGCTGCGGCACCCGGCGCGCCCGCCGCTGCGCCGGATCCGGTGTCCTCGCTGCTCCGCGCGGCGGTGCTGCTGCCGGTGCTGGGAATGGTGAGCATCGGCCTGTTCTTCGGATTCAGCCTCACGAGCCTCACCGCATTCATGGAGACGCAGGACCGCGCCGATGCCACGGGCATCCTCTACGGCGTCATGGGCGTGGGTTCGGCGGTCTTCGCCCTGGGTGTCGTGGCGCTGCCGGACCGGTTCCGGCTCAACGTCCGCTGGCTGGTCTTCGCCTCGGTCGCGGTGGCAGGCTGCGTCGTCTACTCACAGGCGCAGACGCTGCCGGTGTTCGTGGGTGCCCTGCTGCTCATGGGGACGGGCGTGGGGCCGAGCCTCGTCACCCTCTTCTCGATCGCGTCCGCCAACGCGCCACGCGGCCGCATGACCACGGTGATGGCGACCATGACGACCGGTGTGGTCGTGGGACAGTCCGGGGCCTCGGCCGTGGGCGGAGCGGTGCTGGACACGCTGGGGCTGCAGGCCGGTCTGCTGGGCCCGCTGGCGGCGACGCTGCTCCTCCTGGGCGCGGGAATCACCCATCTTTTCACCCCTGACGCCCGGGGGACTCGCAAGCGTGTGTCCTAGGATGTGAGGCGTCCCGCAGCATCCGACGTTCGAGGTCTCCAGTGGAACAGTTCGAATCAGAATGGCATGCCTGGCATGACGAGCGCCTCGCCGCGCTGGCGACGCCCTTCGGGTTCCTGAGCGTCACCGGCCTGCACTGGCTGGAGGAGGGTGCCAACACCTGGGACTCCGCCCCCGGCGTGTTCGAGCGCCGGGGCAGTCTCATCCGCTTCCTCGTGGAGCCCGGCCGGAGTGTGGGACCCACGGCCGCGACGATGGACGCGCAGCGGGAGGCCGCGGAGCGGGAGGCGCGACAGCAGGAGTCGCAGGGCCAGGACGCGCGCCCTGGAGCTGCCGGCGAGCCCGTCGCGGAGTTCGGGCGGGAGGCGGACGGCACACCCTGGATGCGCGTGCTCGCCCCCGGTTGCTCGCACCCCTGGCTGCTGGCCGACCACACCGTCTTCGAGGTGATCGAGCGCGACGGACGGCTGGGGGTGCGCATCCGCAGCTCCAGATCCGCGCTGCTGCAGAACTTCGTCGAGGTGCCGACCTTCCCGCTCGACGTCGCCTGGACCGTGACCGGCACCTTCACCCCGTTCCCGGAGCCGCGCACGGTGCGCATCGCCACCGCACTGCCCGGGCTCGAGGCCGACGCGGTCACGGTGGGCGAGGTCTCCTTCGAGCTGGGCGGGCACACGCACCGCCTCACCGTCACCGGCAGCCCGCAGACCGGCCTCCGGGCGGACTTCCACGACTACACCAACGGCGAGTCGACCCCGTCCTGGAGGACGCTGAGTCTGGGCGTGCCGGATGCCGCGGGCAAGGTGATCCTCGACTTCAACCGCGCCGTCGTCTACCCGTTCGCGTTCCTGCCCTGGGCCACCTGCCCCGCGCCGGTGCCGGAGAACATCCTGCCGCTGGCGGTGACCGCGGGGGAGCTCAAGCCGCTGCGCACCATCGGGGAGTCGGGCATCAACCATCCCGTGGGCATCATCGACCTCTCCCGCGGATTCGACATGCCGGAGGCGCTCGCCTGGCTGGAGGAGGCCGGGGCGGACGTCATCCGCTTCCGCGTGCACGCGGGGGTCCCGATGCCGGGGCCCATCGCCGCGGACGCCTTCATCGTCGCGGGTGTGACCGGTGCGGACGACCACGCCGGCGAGGAGGTCGTGGCCCAGGTCCGCGAGTTCGCGGAGGACGCACTCGCCGTGGGCACGCCCATGGTGGGGATCGGCAGCTCGGGAGCCGCGCTGCTCCGCAGGGCGGCGCTGACGTGCGACGGCACGGAGACCGCTGCCGGGGCCGGTGGCGTCCACGGTCCGGCGGACGGCGCCGGTGCGAACGGGCGCGGGCGCGGCACCTCTCCGTCCCTCGTGGTGAGTCCGGACCTGGCCGGTGACCGTCTGCTGCGGCCCTATGTGCGCAGGGACGAGGCCACGGGCCTGGGGATCATCGAGGTGGACGTGCTCGCCGAGGCCGCGAACGGCACGAGCGCCCGGTCCCGAGGCGAGCGCGGGTCCGGGGAGCCGGTGCAGGACCGCCGCCGCGTCTGGTTCGAGCTCATCGACCGCTTCGCCCGCCTCGTGCTCACGCGCTGAGGTCTCCGTTCGCGCGCGTGTCTCACTGCGCTTCGCCGGAGGCCGCTTCCGGCGAAGAGCAGTGAGACACGAGCTGAAGGCGAGCCCTCAGCTCACCAGATGGTGACGCGGTTCTCCGGGGTCAGCCACATGCCGTCGCCCGGCTGCACCCCGAACGCCTCCGCGAAGGCGTCCATGTTCTTCACCACCTGGTTGCAGCGGAACTCCTCGGGGGAGTGCGGATCGATCGTGAGCCGCCGCCGGCGCTCCTCCGCGCGCATCGTCGAGCGCCAGGCACGTGCCCACTGGGTGAAGAACGCGCGTGCGTCCTCCTGAGTGACCTCGCGGCCCTGCTGCGCGCGGCGGATGCCCAGCGCCTTCCAGGCGATCGACAGGCCGCCCAGATCGCCGATGTTCTCGCCGATCGTGAGCGCGCCGTTGACGTGCTCGTCGTCTGAGAGGCCGGCGGGCACGAGCGCCTCGTACTGCTCGATGAGGGCGGAGGTGCGCTGCTCGAACCTCTCGCGGTCGGCCTCGGTCCACCAGTTCGTGAGCTTTCCGCGCCCGTCGTAGCGGGAGCCCTGGTCGTCGAAGCCGTGGCCCACCTCATGCCCGATCACGGCGCCGATCGCCCCGAAGTTCTCCGCGTCCGAGGCCTCCGGGTCGAAGAACGGCGGCTGCAGGATGGCGGCGGGGAAGACGATCTCGTTCATGACGGGGTGGTAGTAGGCGTTGACGGTCTGCGGCGTCATGAGCCACTCCGTGCGGTCGATCGGCTGCCCGATCCGGCCCACCTGCCGTGCGTGCTCCGCCGCGACGGAGCGGCGGACGTTGCCCACGAGGTCGTCGGCGCGGATCTCCGCCGGGTACTCGCGCCAGCGGTCCGGGTAGCCCACCTTGGGGGTGAAGAGGGAGAGCTTCTCCAGCGCCCGCTCCTTCGTCTCCTCACCCATCCAGTCGAGGCCGCGGATGGAGGAGTCGTAGGCGGCGATGAGGGCGTCCACGAGTTCGCCGATCGCCTGCTTGGACTCCGGCGGGAACTCCTGCGCCACGTAGATCCGTCCCACGGCCTCGCCGAGCAGCCCCTCCACCAGGCTCACGCCGCGCTTCCACCGCTCCCGCATGGTGGGCGTGCCGGAGAGGGCGCGGCCGTAGAACGCGAAGTTCTCCTCGACGATCTCGTCCGTGAGGTACGGGGCGAACGCGTGCGCCACGTTCAGCATCGCCCAGGTCTGCAGATCCTCGAGCGGCGTCTGCTCCCAGACCTCGCCCAGGCCGGTGAGGAAGCTGGGCTGGGCGACGACGAGGTGGGAGAGCCGCTCCGCATCGATGTCCGTGCCCGTCAGCCAGCCGCGGAGGTCGAACCCGCCGGCGCGTTCGGCGGCCTCGGCGACGGCGAGCGCGTTGTAGGTCTTCTCCGCGTCCCTGCTGGCGACGACGTCCCAGTGGTGTGCGGCGAGCGCGGTCTCGAAGGCGAACACCGCCTCGGCGAGGCTCTCCGCCTCACGCCCGGTGCGGGCGGAGATCCCGGTGAGGGCGAGCAGCCGCGCGGCGTGGGCGAGGAACGCCTCACGGATGGGGGCGTGCGCCTCCTCGCGGTAGTAGGACTCGTCCGGAAGGCTGAGCCCGCCCTGGTGGACGTAGAGGGCGTAGTGCTCCGGATCCGCCGCGTCCGCGGAGACATAGGCCGCGAGGGCGCCGCCCGTGCCCTCCTGCTCCAGGCGGGCGAGCACGGAGACGAGCGCATCGCGGTCGGAGGCGGCCTCGATCGCGGCGAAGGACTCCTCGAGGGGGTCGAGCCCCCGGGCCGCGATCGTGTCCGTGTCCATGAAGGAGGCGAACAGGTCCGCGACCTTGGGGTCCTCGGCGTGCTCGATGATGGTGCGGACCTTCTCCTCCGCGGCGTCGAAGAGACGGCGCATCTCCCCGTCGGCGGAGCGGTCGTCCGGGATCACGTGGGTGTCGATCCAGGCGCCGTTCACGTACCGGTAGAGGTCGTCCTGGGGGCGAGTGCGCTGACCAGCGGTGTCCTGGGCGGAGGCGCCCTGAGCGGGTGAGTCCTGGTGAGTCGTCATGCGCCCACCCTACGGCGCTGTGATCCGCATGACCACGCGGGGCCGATGGGCGCGTGAGGAGGAGATTCCCAGGCGCATCAGGGACAATCGGGAGGGTGCTGCGTCCGGGGACGGGTCGTGCCGGCGGGTCCGCCGGACGTGGCGCGGACAGACGCACTTCCGAGGAGGACCCCAGTGATCTCACGCCTGCGACCGGCCGGAGCAGCGCTCGCCGCCCTGTTCCTCATGCTGTTCGGTCTCACACTCAGCACCGCGGCTTCTGCGCACGACCAGCTCGTGTCCTCCTCGCCGGCGGACGGTGACGAGCTCGCCTCCCAGCCGGAGTGGCTCGAGCTGGAGTTCTCCGGCAACGTGCAGGAGATCGGCAGCGAGATCCGCGTGATCGGCCCGGACGACGCCGACGTCTCCGCCGGTGAGATCACCATCGAGGGCCGCACGCTCTCCAGCGCACTGCCGGACAACCTCGGGCCGGGCGAGTACACCGTGCAGTGGCGCGTGGTCTCCGAGGACTCCCACCCCATCGACGGCTCCTTCTCCTTCACGATCGGCGACGACGGCGCGGCCGGCCAGGACGGTGCGGCGGCCGAGGGCGACGGGGACGGCGCGCAGCTCGGCGGTGCGGCAGTGGATCAGCCCGAGGACGGCGCCCAGGACCAGGGCACGCTCAGCGAGGACGCCTCCGGCTCCGGCATGTCCACGCCCATGATCATCCTGCTCTCCGTGGGCGGTCTGGCCGTGGTGGTGCTCGTGGTGCTCCTGCTCATGCGCAAGCAGAAGGGGCTGCCGGGCACACCGGGCAATCCCGAGGACGGCGCGAAGGGCTGAGGGCCCGCCCCCTGAGCTGACTCGCTCTCGCGGACAGTGCGATGCCGCCCCGCTCGTCAGCGGGGCGGCATCGTGCTGTCCGGGCGGGTACAGCCCGGCCGAAGAGGGCTCGTAGAGGCGGGCTCCCCGTGGGCCGAACCCTGCCGCGGCGAGCGCCGCAGGTCCAGGGCTCCTCGCGCGCGGCGGCCTGGGGCGGTCCCCTTCGATCAGGCGAGACGGTCCGCCAGCGCCCCCGCGGCCTCGGCGAGGACCCTCTCCGGTTCGCGCAGGCACGTCTCCACGGGTGCGAACTCGCGCATCTCGACCATTCCGGCGACCCCGGTGCCCTGCAGCGCGGAGGCCTCCAGCTCCGAGGCACCGCAGACCACCCAGACGGGCAGGCCGCGGGCGGCGGCGCGCGCGATGACCTCGCCGGGGCCCTTCCCGCTGAGCGTCTGCCGGTCGAAGCGGCCCTCGCCGGTCACCACCAGGTCCGCCCGTGCGAGCTCTGCGTCGAAGCCCACGAGCTCCATGATGTACTCCGCGCCGGGCATGAGCCGCGCGCTCAGCCCCACGAGCGCACCGAACCCGGTGCCGCCCGCGGCACCGGCGCCCGGGGTCTCCGCCGCGCGGATCACGGCCTGCCGATCCGCACCGGTCGTCTCCTGCAGCGTCGCGGAGAAGCGGGCGAGGGCGGCATCGAGCCGTGCGACGTCCTCCGGCGCCGCACCCTTCTGCGGGCCGTAGACGGCGGCCGCGCCCCGGGGCCCCAGCAGGGGATTGTCCACGTCGGAGGCGAGCACCACCTCGGCCGCGGCCAGGCGGGGATCCATACCGGACAGATCCGCCCGGGAGAGCTGCTGGAGCCCGCCTCCGCCCGGAGCCACGGGTTCCCCGTCCGCCGTGAGGAAGCGGGCGCCGAGCGCGGTGAGCATCCCCGCTCCGCCGTCGGTCGAGGACGAGCCGCCCACTCCCAGGACGATGCGGGAGCAGCCCGCGTCGAGCGCGGCGGCGATGAGTTCGCCGGTGCCGCGGGTGTCCGCCGCGTACGCCGTCTCCCGGGTGGGCTGCAGCAGCGCGATGCCGCTGGCCTCTGCGAGTTCGACGATCGCGGTGTCCTCCCGCACCGCCCACGTCGCCTGCGCGGGGGTGCCCAGAGGGCCCGTGACCTCCGTGGTGCGGGCGGAGAAGCCGGCGGCGAGGGCGGCGGCCACGGTGCCGTCGCCGCCGTCTGCGACGGGCACAGACACGGTGGTGTGACCGGCGGAGCTCAGCGGTGCGGCCAGGGTGCGGGCGACCTGGGCGGAGGTGAGGGTTCCCTTGAATTTGTCGCAGGCGAGGAGGATGCGCATGGCATCAGAGCCTAGCGCCAGCCGGCCCCTGCGGGCAGCGGCGACCGGGAGCGCGGTGTGCGGCTGCAGGGCTGTGCGCGGCCGCAGGACGATGTGCAGCTGCGGTATGGGAGGCGGCGGAAGTCAGAGCCATGACGGCCACACGTTTCTCAGCCTGACCGCCACGGTGCGAACAGTGTAACGGACGTTCTCAGTCCTCGGCGACGACGGGGATCGAGGAGGTGTCCACGGTCTCCCGCCGGGGCCGTCGCCGGCTGCCGGGCACCCGCTCCGGGTCCATGAGCCGCTGCCCGGCGAAGGAGAGGAGGCATGCGAGCGTGGCGCAGACCGCGATGATCCACAGCGCCTCGTGCGCGCCCAGCCGGTCGATGACGCTGCCGGAGAGGGCGGAGCCGATGGCCACGCCGAAGCCCAGGGCGGTGGAGATCCACGCGAGCGACTCCGTGAGGCGCTGCGGCGGTGCGAGGGCCTGGATGACGGAGCTGACCGCGATGAGGCTGGGTGCGATCGCCCCGCCCACCACGAACAGGAGGACGGAGAAGGCGACCATGTCCGTGGCCAGCAGGAGGAGGACCCACGTGCCCACGCTCAGCAGCGTCAGCATGTAGGCGAAGCGCCGGCGGACCGGGATCTTCCAGTCCATCGCCCCGTAGACGGTGCCCGCGAGGAGGGAACCGGCGGCGAAGGCGCTGAGCGCGATGCCGGCGAAGGCCTTGGCGTCCTGCTCGTCGCCGAATCCCACGGCGGTCACATCCACCGCGCCGAACAGGATGCCCAGGAACACCTGGCAGAACACGGCCAGCAGGATGCCGGGGTGGGACAGGACGCGGCCGCCGCCTCCTGCCTTCCGGCCGCGCGGGGTGGGCTCGGTGGCCTTCTGCGGATAGAAGAGCAGGGAGCCGGCCAGGGTGGCGCAGCCGGAGAGGATCACGCCGGCGGGCGAGAACCAGGCGGTGGCCAGGGCGGTGACGAGGACGGGGCCGGTGACGAAGAGGAACTCGTCCGCCACGGCCTCCCAGCTGAAGGCGGTGTCGAGCTGCCTGCTGTTCTCCACGATCGCGTTCCACCGGGCGCGCACCAGCGAACCCAGGCTGCCCACACTCGCACCAGTGAGGCCGGCGAACACGAACACCCAGCCGAACCACCAGCCCATGTACACGGAGAGGAGCATGAGGAGCAGGGAGAGCATGTGCACGCAGACCACGGGCACCATCACCCGGGACTGGCCGAAGACGTCCACGAGTCGCGCGATGACGGGCGTGGTGAGCGCCTGCACCACCATGTAGCAGCTGGTCACGAGCCCCGCGAGCTCGTACGACCCGGTCTCCCCCTGGATGAACAGCACGATCCCGATCCCCAGCACTGCGATGGGCAGGCGCGCCACGAGTCCCGCGAGGGAGAACCTCAGCGCTCCCGGCAGGCCGAAGATCTCGGAGTACTTGCTCAGCATGGGCCAGAGTCTAAGCGGCGCGGACCCTCGGATTCCGCCGGATCCGGAGGTCCGCGGGGGAATGTGCCGCGAATCTCAGAAGACCGCGCCCGAGCGCCCCCTCCGCGGAGGTTACGTCTGCGTACCGGCCGTGTTGGGCGGCCGCTACGCAGACGTAACTTGCGGAGGGGAAGGAGCGCGGGGAGAGAGCGCGGGGCCCGGGCCGGTTCCAGCGCCGGGTTCTGGGCCTCGCCCGTGCCCGAGGCCGGGTCAGCCGATGACGGCGTCCACCAGTGCGCGGGCCTCGTCTTGGACCTGGGCGAGGTGGTCCTCGCCGCGGAAGGACTCCGCGTAGATCTTGTAGACGTCCTCCGTGCCGGAGGGACGCGCGGCGAACCAGGCGTTCTCGGTGCTCACCTTGATGCCGCCGATGGGTGCGTCGTTGCCGGCGGCCGTGGTGCGGATCTCCGTGACCTCGTCACCGCCCAGCTGTGCACTGGTGACGTCCGCCGCGCTGAGCGCGGACAGCGCGGCCTTCTGCTCCCGGCTGGCGGGGGCGTCCACGCGCGCATAGGCGGTGGCACCGTGCTGCTCTGCGAGCTCTGCGTATCGCTGGGAGGGCGTCTTCCCCGTGACCGCCGTGATCTCCGAGGCGAGCAGAGCCATCGCGATGCCGTCCTTGTCGGTGGACCAGGCGGAGCCGTCGCGCCGGAGGAATGAGGCTCCGGCGGACTCCTCACCGCCGAATCCCAGCGTGCCGTCACCCAGGCCCTCGACGAACCACTTGAAGCCCACCGGCACCTCGTACAGATTCCGCCCGGCGGCGGCCGCGACCCGGTCGAGGAGCGCCGAACTCACGAGGGTCTTGCCCACCCCGGCGGCGGCCGGCCACTCCGGGCGGTGCGTGAACAGGTAGTCGATCGCGACGGCGAGGTAGTGATTGGGGTTCATGAGACCGGCGTCCGGGGTGACGATCCCGTGCCGGTCCGCGTCCGCGTCGTTGCCGGTGGCGATGTCGTAGCGGTCCTTCGCCCCGATCAACGAGGCCATGGCGAAGGGGGAGGAGCAGTCCATGCGGATGCGCTCGTCCCAGTCCAGGGTCATGAAGCCCCAGGCCGGATCCACGTCCGGGTTCACCACCGTGAGGTCGAGGTCGAAGCGCTCGCTGATCTCCACCCAGTAGTCGATGGAGGCGCCTCCCATGGGATCGGCACCCACGCGCAGGCCCGCATCGCGGATGGCTGCGATGTCCACGACCGAGGTGAGGTCGGAGACGTAGGACTCCGCGTAGTCGAAGTTGTGGGTGGAGTCGAGGTGGAAGGCCCGCTGGAACAGTGTGCGCGGGATCTTCTCCCATCCGGCCTCCAGCAGGGCGTTCGCGCGGTCCTGGATCCAGCCGGTCGTCGCGGAGTCCGCCGGCCCGCCGTGGGGCGGGTTGTACTTGAAGCCGCCGTCCTCCGGAGGGTTGTGGCTGGGGGTGATGACGATCCCGTCGGCGAGGCCCTGTGCGCCGGCGCGGTCCCGGTTGTGCGTGAGGATGGCGTGCGAGATCGCGGGAGTGGGGGTGTAGCCGTCCCGGGAGTCGATCATGGCGGGCACGTCATGGGCGGCCAGGACCTCGATCGCGGTGAGGAACGCGGGTTCGGAGAGCGCATGGGTGTCGCGGCCCACGTACACGGGTCCCGTGATGCCCTGCGCCCTGCGGTAGTCCACGATCGCCTGGGTGATGGCGGCGATGTGCGCCTCGTTGAACGAGGCCCGCAGGCTGGAGCCGCGGTGGCCGGAGGTGCCGAAGCTCACCCGCTGAGCGGCCTCGGCGGGGTCCGGGACGATGTCGTGGTAGGCGTCGAGGACCGCGGGGATGTCCGCAAGGTCCTGCTCCTCTGCGGGATGACCGGCTCGTGTGCGCATGAGGACATGATGCCCAATCCGCGCGGCGGTGTCGCGGTGTTCTCGCCATGCGGCCCCCAACGTTCCCTGAGCGGAACCGCGGGTGCGCGCAGCGGGGGCAGCCGTGGTGCGCGCCTGCTGCAGCGCCGGCCCGAGCCTCCCACCGCGGTGCTCAGCACAGAAGCGGACGCGTGCCGTTGCGTGGGCCCTTGGCAGGACCCGCGCAGCGGCACACACGGATGGGGAGGCCCGCTCAGGGGAGGCCCGCTCAGCCCTCCGGGGTGTCCCGGCAGCCGGTGCCGGAGCCGATCTTCGTGATCATGCCGGTGGTCGCGTCACCGCCCAGCGTCTCCGTGACGAACCGGTCGCCGTCATCGTCCACGACTGCGGCGGTCTCGCCGATGTCCTCGCGCACGTCGGCGGAGGTCAGGCCCATCTCCTCGAGCGAGGAGCCCCAGCGCAGGGCGGAGTCGAGGGTGATCTCGTCCGGGATGCCGCCCAGCTCCGCCTCCCAGGCGAGGCAGGTGGCCCAGTCCGTGTTCTCCGGGGGAGTGACGAGCGAGGCCGTGAACTCGTCCCAGGTGCGGGTCCGCCGTTCGTAGCCGGCGTAGTCCGTGTCCTCGACGGTGTCCGTCTCCTCCTCGTCCGGTTCGCCCAGCCTCTCGCTGAGCCGGTCGAAGGCCTCCTCCGGGCTGAGGTCCTCTTCGCCGGTGAGCACGGCGCGGTCGCCGTCAGCGCCTACCACCACGGTCTCCTCGGGCCGTGGGACGGTGTCGAGGATGTCCTCGCTGCGGGTGACTTCCGCGACGGCGCCCAGCTCCGGGTCCCACTGGTAGTTGGCCCACACGCGGCCGCTGGGAGCGCCGGGTTCGTCCCCCTCCTGTTCGGGGCGGAGGAGGTAGCGGTAGCCGTCGCCGTTGCGCAGGCTGGAGTGGAGGAACGTCTGGCCGCTGTCCGCAGGTGCGCGGTGGGGGACCTGTGCCGCCGAGGTGCCGGTCGCCGCCTCGGCACCTGCTCCGCCGCCGTCCACCCCGGAGGCCGTGTCCTGCGCGGCGCCGGTGGGGGCATCCGCCCCGTCCGCCGGCGCACCGGCCGTCACCAGGCCCACCACGGTGAGGGCGTCCTGGGTTCCGCCGACGATCATGTGTCCGGAATCGATCCGGGCGGCGTCCCCGGAGGGTGCCTCGCCGCCCACGGCGTCGCACTCGAAGGGCACGGAGGCATAGGCGCGTCCGTCCGGTCCGATCTCCACGTAGTTCGCATCTCCGGTGATGCGGATCCGCACCTGCGCTCCGTCCGGGAGGTCTGCGGTGGGCGCGCTCGGGTCGATCGTGGCCTCGCCGCTGGAGAAGTCGACCGGTCCCTCGTGCATGCAGGCGGGGAAGGCGGTGAAGGTGCCGCCGCCGAACTGCACCTGCGAGTCGCGGGTGATCGCGGCGGGTGCCTCGGCCTCGGGCGCCTGCGTCTCCGCGGCGGGTTCCGCGGAGGCCGGTGCGGGTGCTTCCGCGGCCGGCTCGCCGGAGCCGGAGCACCCGGCCAGAGCCAGCAGTGCGAAGGCGGCAGCCGCGGCGGGCGAGGTGCGTGCGAGCCGGGGATGCCGGAGGGCGCCGTGCCTGCGCACGTGCGTGGAAGGCGCGTCGGGCGCAGGCGGAGCCGAGGCGGGAGGCGTCACTTGACCCACGGCTCCTCGCCGGTCTCGGAGACGATCGGCAGACCGTGGTCGAGGTTCCAGGCGCCCATGCCGCCGTTGACGTTGATCCCGTCGAAGCCGTTCTGGTTGAGCCAGGCCACGGCCTGGCGGGAGCGGCCGCCGGTGCGGCAGACGACGTAGATGTCATCGTCGAGCGGGAGTTCGCCGTAGCGGACGGGGAGCTCGCCCAGCGGGATGTGCTGGGCGCCCTCGATGTGTCCGGCCTCCCATTCGTCGTCCTCGCGGACGTCGAGGATGGGGGCTCCTTCGGGGATCTCTGTGACTGCGGTGCTGGGAATGTCCATGCCTGCGATTCTACGAGCACGCAGGTCTCGCGTCAGGGCCGCACTGTGCCGAATGCGCAACGCGGCCGGGCTCCGGCGCAGCCATTCTCAGAACGGCGCCGTGACCCGGAGTCGTTGCACGTGCGGCCGCCGCCCCCGGGGGAGGCCTCCTCTCGTCTGCGGATTCGGGACGAGGGGAGGCTCTCCCGCGGGCACGCACCCACGCCTCACAGCCGCGTGCGCAGCTCCGTCTTGAGCACCTTGCCGGCGGCGGAGACCGGCAGCTCATCCGTGAAGTGCAGCTCGCGGATCTTCTGGTACGGCAGCACGCGGGTGGCGAACCAGGAGGTCAGCTCCTCGCGGAGCTCCTCGTCGGTGGCATCGAGGCCGGATTCGCTCGCGGCGCGGTCGGGCACGACGAAGGCGACGGGCAGCTCGCCCACCTCCTCGTCCGGGCGGCCCACCACGGCGCAGCGCAGGACGGCGGGGTGCGCCGCGAGTGTGTCCTCGAGCTCGCGCGGGTACACGTTGTAGCCCTTGTACAGCAGCATGTCCTTGGCGCGGTCGTGGATGCGGTAGAAGCCCTCCGCGTCCACGGAGGCGATGTCGCCGGTGCAGAGCCAGCCGTCGACGTACTGCTCCGCGGTGAGCTCCGGCGCGCCGTAGTAGCCATCGGTGACCTGCGGTCCGGAGATCCACAGCACGCCCTCGTCACCGGTGGGCAGGACGGTGCGCCCGTCCGCGGCACGGATCTCCGCGCGGGTGTCCGGGATCGTCACGCCCACGCTGCCCGCCTTCCGGAAGCCCTGCGGGGACATGTCGGAGGCGAGCACCACGCAGGTGCCCTCCGTGAGGCCGTAGCTCTCCGCCACCGCGGCGTTGGGGAGGACTCCCTTGATCGTCTCCAGCCCGTGGGCGTCCAGGGGTGCGGCGCCGGAGCCGGCGACGGTCATCGACTCGATGGTGCGGCCAGTCTTCCGGGCGTAGTCCGCCAGCGCCAGGTACATGGGCGGATTGCCCGAGGTGTAGGACACCTGCCAGCGGTCGCACAGGTCGAAGAAGACCTCCGGGCGGAAGCGGCCGGTGAGCACGGTGGTGACGCCGCCCAGGGTGAAGAGCGCGAGGCTCGCGATCCCCTGCGCGTGGAACAGCGGCGGCACCTGTGCGGCCACCCCGGAGCCGGGATGCAGGAAGGGCTCGCCCAGCTCGGAGATGGGGGTGAGCACGAGGAAGCCGTCCTCGGCGCGCTCCACGCGGGAGAAGTAGCGCCAGGCCGCCATCTGCACGGCGTTGGAGACGACGTTGCGGTGCAGGACGCGCACGGCCTTGGAACGTCCGGTGGTGCCGCCGGTGAACTGAAAGTGCGCCACTGTGTCCGGTGCCGCCAGACGCGGTTCGAACCCCTCGTCCGAGTGTTCGAGCGCAGCGGCGAAGGACTCGAAGAGCGGCTGCGCGGCATCCTCGATGAGGGCTGCGGCGCGCTCATTCTGCTCTGCTGAGGCCGGGGCCGCCCACGTGGGTTCTGCGACGAGGACGCGGCGGGCATCGAATCCGGCGGGCTCATCTGCGTGGACGTCGCCGGATGCCTGCGCGTCTGAGGATGCCGTTGCGGCCTCGACCGCGGCCTCCAGGTGCGCGGGGTGCGTGATGAGCACCTGTGCGCCCACCTCGCGCAGCTGCCGCGCGAGCGCGTGCGCCGGCTGCAGGGGGTTCACCAGGGTGACCGCCGCGCCGGTGAGGAGGACTCCCCAGTAGGCGACGTCGAAGTGGCGGGAGTTGGGCAGCTGGATGCCCACGACGTCGCCCAGCCCCACACCACCGGCGGCCAGAGCGGACGCCAGGGAGCGGGCCTCGGCGAGCAGCTGGGCGAAGGTGAGCTGTTCCTCGCCGTCGACCACCGCGACGCTCTCCGGCCAGCGGCGGGCGGAGGAGAGCAGCAGTTCCGGCACCGCCGCCTCGGGGTAGTCGAGCGTGCGGGGCATTCCCGCGGGGTAGTACGTGCCTGCCGCAGTGGCGTCTGTGCCTGCGGCGGCGGGTGCGGCGGCATCTGCGCCGGCGCTGCCCGAGGCCATCTCAGCTGTCATGGTCGTCCCTCCGTTGCGAATCGACTTGGAGCCTACGACTGTCTGATCGTTCGATCAAGAAGGAGCCGCACGGGGGTGGGTGTGCCTGCGGCTCACATGGGCCGGCCGGCCTGAGCGCGCTGGTGCCAGCTCAGGGCCTCGGCGAGGATGTGCGGGGCGTGGCGGGCGGTGGGGTTCTCCCGCCAGGCGCGGTCGTGGTAGTCGAGCAGGCGGTCGCGGAAGTCCGGATGTGCGCAGTGGGAGATGATCCGGCGGGCGCGCTCATTGGGCGCGGTGGCGCGGAGGTCCGCGATGCCCTGCTCCGTGACGAGGACCTGGACGTCGTGCTCCGTGTGGTCGACGTGGGGGACCATCGGCACGATCGAGGACAGCGATCCGCCCTTGGCGGTGGACGGGGAGACGAAGAAGTTGAGGTAGGCGTTCCGGGCGAAGTCGCCGGAGCCGCCGATCCCGTTGATCATCGTCGAGCCATTCACCTCGGTGGAGTTCACGTGGCCGTAGATGTCGGCCTCGACCATGCCGTTGATCGCGATGACGCCCAGGCGGCGGACGATCTCCGGGTGGTTCGACATCTCCTGGGTGCGCAGCAGGATGCGGCCCTTGTACTTCTCGATCTCCGCGTTGAACTGCTTCGCGCGCTCGCGGCTGAGGCTGAAGCTCGTCGCGGAGATCGAGTCGAGCTTCCCGGAGTCCAGGAGTGCGAGCAGGTTGTCCTGGATGACCTCGGTGTAGCTGGTCATGTGCTCGAACTCCGCCTCCGCGAGGCCGGCGAGAACGGCGTTGGCGACATTGCCCACCCCCGCCTGCAGCGGCAGCAGGTTCTCCGGCAGGCGGCCGGCGCGCACCTCGTGGCGGAGGAAGTCGATGAGGTGACCGGCCATGTCCTGGGAGGTCTGGTCCACAGGGGAGAAGGAGTTGTCCCGGTCCGGTGCGTTCGTGCGCACCACCGCGGCGACCTTGGCGGGATCCACCCGGAGATACGGATCGCCGATTCGCTGAAGCGGATCCCGCAGCTCGATGGGCATGCGGTAGGGCGGGCGGCGGGTGCCGTAGTAGACGTCGTGGAAGCCCTCGTAGGCCCGAGGCTGCCACTCGTTGACCTCGAGGATGACCCTGTCCGCGAGGTCCAGCCAGGTCTTGTTGTTGCCGACGGAGCTGGACGGAACCAGGAGCCCGTTGGGCAGGATCGCCGCGACCTCCACGACGGCCACGTCCAGCTTTCCGTGGAAGCCGAACCAGACCTGCTGGGCCAGGTGGGAGAGGTGGGTGTCCGTGTACTCGACCTCACCGGCGTTGACCTGCCGGCGGAGGGTGGGGTCGGAGAGGAAGGGGGCGCGCTTGGCGATGCCGTGGGCGCGGGCGAGCACGCCGTCCACCTCGTCGCCGGTGGAGGCGCCGGTGAGCAGGTTGATCCGGAAGTCCTCGCCGGCGTCATGCGCAGCCTCGATGCGCTCAGCGAGGGCGGAGGGCACCGCCTTGGGGTATCCCGCACCGGTGAAGCCGCTCATCCCCACCGTGTCACCCGGTCGGATGAGCTCCGCGGCCCTTTCCGGAGTGGTGACCTTGGAAGCGAGAACGGGATCTGTGATGCGAGACATGGGGTCAAACATGCCCGATGCCCTGTGCCTCGTCCAAATCCCGCGTGCGGTGCGCGACGATCGCGGCGACGTTCTGCTCCGCCCAGGTGCGCAGGGCCGCGACGGGGGTGCGCAGCGAGAGGCCGAGGTCGGTGAGCGCGTACTCGACGCGCGGCGGCACCTCCGCATAGGCGGTGCGGTCGATGAGGCCGTCTCGCTGGAGCGACCGCAGGGAGGCGGTGAGGACCTTGGGTGTGATCGCTCCCACTCTCTCCCTCAACTGGCCGAAGCGCAGGGGGCCGGCGGCCAGAGCTTCGATGATGAGGACGGTCCACCGGTCGCCGACCCTGTCCAGCACCGTTCGGGTGGGGCACGCGGGGTTGAACGCGTCGCCGGTCCAGGGGTCTTCCATGTGCGCCTCCGATAGTATCCTTGAGGTACTCGATATCCTAAGGATACTATCAACTCGGTGCATCACGGCACGCAGAATGGAGGAGAACATGAGGATCGCAGTGTTCGGGGCGACGGGAATGATCGGCTCGCGGATCGTCGCCGAGGGGGCACGTCGCGGCCACGACGTCATCGCGCTCTCGCGCTCCGGTGACGATGTTCCGGGTGCGAGGGCGGCTCGCAGGGCGGACATGGCCGACGCCGAGGACGTGGCCGCGGCGGCTGCCGATGCGGACGTCGTCATCTCGGCGACCGGGCCCAGCCGGACCGGCCGGCCGCATGAGGATTGGCTGCACGCCGTGGAGTGCCTCGTGCGGCGGGCGGTGGGGACGCGCCTGCTCGTCGTGGGCGGTGCGGGGACTCTGGAGGTGGACGGGGTGCGACTTCTCGACGCCCCGGACTTCCCCGCTGCCTATCACGCCGAGGCGGTCACTCAGGCAGAGGCGCTCTCCCTGCTGCGCGGAGCCGAGCGCGCCGACTGGACCGTGGTCTCCCCGGCGCCGGAGATCGGCCCGGGGGAGCGTGCGGCCGAGTACGCCTCGGGTGCGGACTCCCCGGCGGGCGGCCGGATCTCCGCGGAGACCTTCGCGGTCGCGATCCTCGACGAGGTCGAGCGCCCGGCCCATGCGGGCGAGCGCTTCACGGTCGCCGATCTCTGAACGATCCCGGAGGCGGGGAAAGGCGACGGCGGCGGGCCGGGGCGGACCCGGCCGGCGCCCGCCGAGGGTGCGGGGGCGGGCGCCGCCCGGGGGCGGGGCCGGGG
>NZ_JALAHB010000064.1 GCF_022712115.1 Brevibacterium sp.
CTTCTCCCCCACCTCCTGCGGCAGCGACGGGCCGTGCTGTTCAACGGCGAACTCGACGACGACTTCGGCATGGAGATCATCGCCGCGCTGCACCTGCTCGCGGACGAGGACCCGCACCAGGACATCCACGTGTGGATCAACTCCCCCGGCGGCTCGGTGCCCATGATGCTCGCCATCGCAGACACCATCGAGGTGATCCCGTGCGACGTGGCCACCATCGCCTTCGGCTGGGCGGCCTCGGCGGGACAGTTCGTCCTCTCCGCAGGCACACCGGGCAAACGCCTCGTACTGCCCCACGCCAAGGTCCTCCTCCACCAGGGCTCCTCCGGGATCGGCGGCACGGCGGCAGACGTGGAGCTGCAGGCCGACGACCTCCGCCAGGTTCGCGACACCGTCCTGGGCCGCATCGCCGCCCTCACCGGCAGAACCTACGCGCAGGTGTTCGAGGACTCGCTGCGCGACCGCTGGTTCTCCGCGCAGCAGGCCATCGACTACGGCCTCGCGGACGCCGTGGTGACAGCGCCCGGACAGCTGCTCGCGCCCAGGCCGCAGGCGGCTGGGATCTCAATGGAAGGACAGCACGCATGAGCCAGTACACGATCCCCAATGTCGTGACCCGCGATTCCGGGGGCGAGCGCATCGTCGACATCTACTCGCGGCTGCTGAGCAGCCGGATCGTCAGCATAGGCACCGGCATCGACGACGGCGTGGCGACCACCGTCATCGCCCAGCTGCTGCACCTGGACGCGGAGTCGCAGGAGCTGCCGATCAGCCTCTACATCAACTCGCCGGGCGGCTCGCTCACGGCGATGCTGGGCATCTACGACACCCTGCAGTACATCTCCGCTCCGGTCGCCACCATCTGCGTGGGCCAGGCCGCCGCGGATGCCGCGGTGCTGCTGGCCGCCGGAGCCCACGGTCACCGCACCATGCTCCCGCATGCGCGTCTGGTGCTCCGGCAGCCGCAGGTGGAGGGAGGCCGGGCCGCGATCCCGGACCTCATCGTCGCCGCGGACGAGGTGGTGCGCCAGCGCAGCGCCGTCGAGGAGATCCTGCACCGGCATTCGGGGCGCAGTGTGGACCAGCTCCGCCGAGACCTGGACCGGGACCTCGTGCTCACGGCCCGGCAGGCGGTGGAGTTCGGCATGGCGGACGCCGTCGTGGAGCAGCGGGACATGTGAGATGGGCGCATGGGCCGGACCGGCAGGTCAGGCCGGAGGGGTGGGGCAGGCGGGACAGCTGAGGAGGGCCGGATAGGTGAGGCAGGCGGGATCCGCCCGGGGGCTCAAGCGTGGCGGCCGAGTCCGGCCTGGCGCGCTCAGGCGGCGAGCGCGAGTGTGGCCTGAGCTGCTCCGCTGTATGCACCAGTACCGCCCGCACTGTGCGTGATGCCGTGCGCGGAGTGCGCAGCGTGTGGGACGGCAGGGGTGTGCGGGACAGCCGGCTCATGGGCCGAGGCGAGCTGGGCGCTGAGCACCAGCACCTCCGGGAGCGTCAGCCGGAGCGCTCCCGCGATCGCCGCCACCATCTCCGAGGAGGCATCCTTGAGCCCGCGCTCCACCTCGGAGAGGTACTGGACGGAGACTCCGGCCAGGGCCGCGACCTCCCGGAGGGTGAGGCCCAGAGAGATGCGGCGCAGACGCATGACTCGGCCGAGTGTCTCTCGAAGCAGTGCTGTCTCCTCCATGCCGTCAGCCTAGGCAGGCCGGTCATCGCAGGACCAGCGCATCTGCTCACAGCAGAACGCCTCGCAGACGCCGCCCACGGGGAAGGCGGCATCGGGACCTGTCCTCAGCGCTCTCCGGCTGCTTCTCTCCGGTGGGCATTCAGCTCGGTCGTCATGGGGCAGAAGCGAGGGGCGTCCGGCATGCGAGAGCTGTCCCGTGGAGGCGCAGGCCGGGCGGATGTTCCACGTGAAGCACGAGGATGAGGCACGGCGGGTGGCCGACGGTCAGTGGATGACCATCTGCACATCGGCGGACTTCTGCCACTTCAGCGTCTTCACCAGACTCTTCTCACTGAGCGAGACACATCCCGCGGTGGTGCCGGAAGCGGTGTGCTTGTGGAGGAATATGGCCGAGCCCTTGCCCGGGGTGCGCTCCTCGTTGTAGCCGATCACCTGCGCGTACTTGTACGGGCCGGTCTGGTGGAGGGCCTCACCCCGGTATCCCTTCGACCTGCGCTGCATGGTGTTGTAGCCCTGCGCCTTGGAGGCCTTGCCGTCCACCCACACGTGGTCCTTGGTCACCGTCGTCCACTTCTGGTGGTCGAGACCGGGGTTCTTGCTGGTGCCGAATCCGCCACGCATCCAGAAGACGCCGGCGGGGGTCTTCCCATCGCCTTCGCGCTTCTTGGACGTGACGCCGTTGTAGCCGAGGTGGCCGGTGTAGGAGGTGTTGTCGCGCACGTAGCGATCCCCCTTCCTGCTGCAGAGGTAGACGTCTGCCCTGGAGGTGGAGGTCTGGCGCACTTCGATGACCTGCTGAGCCTTCACACCCTTCCTGCCGTCCAGGTACGAGCAGTAGAGGGTCTTCTTCTTGGGCTGTGTCTTCTTGGGCGTCTGCGTGGGGGCGGGATCCGAAGCGCCCAGTCCGGCCTTCGCACTGCCCACCTGTGCAGACTCGCTTCCAGCCCCCGTGCTGTCCTTCCCGGCCGCCTCGCTCTCCGAGCCGTCGCCGTTCCCCGAGTTCCCATTCCCCGAGCCGTCGTTCCCCGCGCCGCCCGCGTCAGAGCTCAGGTCTGCCGCGCCCGGCTGCAGATCCGTGACCCGGGCGGTCAATGCGCCGGGCTTCTCCTGCGCCTGTGCGGGCGCCGCGCCCATCACCAGGGTGATGCCTGCGATCGCGGCGACGATGCCGCCGGTCCATCTGCGCGCTGAGGACATGGCTGTGACTCCTGCTCATCGGGACGGAGGGGGAAGTGTGCGCCAGGGTCACGCACCTGTCATGACCCCGCACGGAACTGCCGTTCCTCTCCCCAATCTACGTGAGACCCTGCACCTCTGCCTCACATACGCCCGCCACGCACATTCGTACCTCCGCTCTCCCATCCCGCACACCCCTGCCCCTGCCTCGGGCTCTGCTCCGGACCTCTGCCCGGCATCGTGCGCCGGACCCGGACCTCTGCCCGGCCTCGGGCACCGAACCGGCCCCGGACCCCGGCTACGATCTCGTGTGATCGCTTTGCCCAGCCAACCAGCCGGCGGTGGCTGGGCGAAGTGATCACCTGACAATGGGCCTTCCGTGCGGTATGGCCCTTCCCGCATCCCACGCCCCTTCCCCGCTTCTCCTCCAGCCGGCGAGCGCCGCTGTCTCGGCCTCCGGGACCGC
>NZ_JALAHB010000065.1 GCF_022712115.1 Brevibacterium sp.
ACGGGGCCTCCGCGGCCCCGGCCCTCACAACAGACAACGCCGTATGGGCTGTCCCCGCCCTTGGGGGTTTGTGGCGGGGTTACCGCGCTTCCGGCTGGTACCGGTTCGGTGAGGTCCCGGGCGGTCGGAGCGCGGCTGTGCGTCTATGTCATCGTGTCCGCCGCCAAGTCGCGGTACTTCGCAGCCGCATTCCGCACCGCTGCGGCGAGCGCGCGCTGCGAGGAACCGTGGTACCTGACGGTGATGGACGTCACGAGGCTATCATCGTCGAGGATCGAACGGCCCACGAGGAGTCTCCGCACGAACTCGGCGGTGAGCGGCAGCGCCGCTGTGCAGTCGGCGGCCCTGATGGTGTGATCGCGGGTGTCGATGACGAGGCCGATGAAGAACTGGCCCCACTGCGCGGTGATCGGGTTGTTGCTGGGCGCCTTCGCCTCTCCCATGAGGTAGACCGTCCCGGCCCAGTCCGTGGCATCGGCATTCATGGCAGGAGCCTAGCGGCCGGAGGGCGCCTCGTCCCGCGCACACCCCGGCCACGGGCGGCCCCCGCAGCCACTACGATGTCTGTCAGCCGCGCGCGGAACCGCACGCGGCACCGGCGCACCCGCAGACGAGAAGGACACCCCATGACCCAGGCCTACCACGCGGACTCCACGGACCTCGAGAACAAGGAGATCCTCACGTGGGAGCGGTTCGGCTCGGCCTCCCGCGAGCTCGCGCAGGTGATCGCGGACTCCGACTTCGAACCGGAGATCGTCATCGCCATCGCCCGCGGCGGTCTGCTGCCCGCCGGCTCGCTCGCCTACGCCCTGGGTCTCAAGCTCTCCGACGCCATCAACGTCGAGTTCTACACGGACGTCCACGAGACGCTGCCGGATCCCGTCCTGCTCGCGCCCATGCTGGACACCGAGTCCCTCCGGGACAAGAACCTCCTGGTCGTCGACGACGTGGCGGACTCCGGTCGCACGCTCGCTCTCGTGCTCGACCTCCTCAAGGGCCACGGCGCCCACGCGCGCTCGGCCGTCATCTACGCCAAGTCCGCCTCCGTCGTGGAGCCGGACTTCGTGTGGCGGCACACGGACGAGTGGATCGTCTTCCCCTGGTCCGCCGAGGAGCCGGTGAAGCCGTCGAAGTGAACTCGCCCGTCACGCCCGCCGCCGGCTCCTCGGCCGCCTCCGTCCGCGCGGCCGAGACCCCCTCGGACCGGCTCGGCTCACCCGTCCTCCCGTACACCGCGGTCCTCTTCGACTGCGACGGCGTGCTCGTGGACTCGGAGTCCATCACCCAGTCCGTCCTCCGCGACATGCTCGAGGAGCTGGGATGGTCGCTCACCCGCGAGGAGTGCATCCGGCTCTTCGTGGGCAAGGCGCTCAAGGACGAGTGGGAGGTCATCCTCCGCCACACGGGCGTGCGCATCGACGATGCGTGGCTCGCGGCGTTCCGCGAGCGCCGGAACGCCGCCCTGCGCACCGACCTGACCTCCGTCCCGGGCATCGAGTCCGCGCTCGAGGCCGTGCGCGCGGCCTACGGCGACCGCATCGCCGTGGGCACGGGCGCGGACCGCGGCAAGTGCGAGCTGCAGCTGGGACTCACCGGCCTCGACCGGTACTTCTCCGGGCGCGTCTTCTCCGGCATGGAGATGCCCCGCTCCAAGCCCGCACCGGACGTCTACCTCGCCGCGGCACGCGCCCTGGGCATCGACCCGGCCGGCGCCGCGGTGATCGAGGACTCCGCCGCCGGCGTCCGTGCGGGTGCGGCCGCCGGCGCACGGGTCCTGGGCTTCTCCCGCGGGGACGTCGCCAGCACCCCGGCTGCAGAGCTCCTCGCCGCAGGCGCCTCCGAGGTCTTCGCGGACATGCGCGAGCTCCCCGCCCTGCTGGGAGCCTGAACACCCGGCACCCGAGGCCGTCGCCTCACAGCGGGCCCGCCGGGCCCACCGCGTGTGCCCGATCCCCGCGCCCGAGGCCGTCCCGCCTCGGGCGCGGGGCCCGGTTCCCGCAGGGCACCCGCACCCTTTCCACCTGGCGGTCACGTGTGCGTGATGCACCCGCCGGCAGGATTACACTGACCGTGTGCGCCTCGCAGTCCTCGACATCGGTTCCAACAGCGTCCACCTCCTGGTGGTCGACGCTCACGTGGGTGCGCCTCCGCTGCCCGCCACCAGCCACAAGGAGGTGCTGCGGCTCGCGGAGTACCTCAAGGACGACGGCTCGATCTCCGCGTACGGGCAGAACCGGCTGGTGGACTTCGTGCGGGAGGCCATCACCATCGCGGAGAACCAGGGATCGGAGCAGATCCTCGCGTTCGCCACCTCCGCCATCCGCTCCGCCCCCAACGGCGAGGAGACCATCGCCCTCATCAAGGAGCAGACCGGGGTGACGCTCAATGTCATGAGCGGCGAGGCGGAGGCCCGCATCACCTTCCTCGCGGTGCGTCGCTGGTTCGGGTGGTCCGCGGGCGGGATCCTCATGCTGGACATCGGCGGCGGCTCCCTGGAGCTCGCCGCCGGCCGCGACGAGTACCCGGACGCGGCGCTCTCCGTCCCCCTGGGGGCCGGCCGCATGCACCGCGAGTTCCTCGCCGGCGACATGCCGGAGCTCGCGGACGTGGACGCACTGCGCAAGCATGCCCGCTACACGGTGGGCCGCATCGCCGGCCAGATCAACCGCGTGGGCACCCCGGACAAGGTCGTGGGCTCCTCCAAGACCTTCCGCTCGCTGGCCCGCATCGCAGGCGCCGCACCCAGCAGCGCGGGAATCTTCGTCCCGCGGACGCTCAAGCGCAAGGACCTCCCGGGCATCATCGACGATCTGATCCGGCGCACGCCGCAGGAGCGCGCACAGCTGCCCGGCGTCTCCGAGGCGCGGGCCGGTCAGGTGCTCGCGGGCGCCATCGTCGCCGAGGCCGCGATGACCGTGTTCGACGTGTCCACCATGCACATCTCGCCGTGGGCGCTGCGCGAGGGCATCATCATGCGCCGCATCGACCTGCTGGACTCCTCCGAGACTCTCTCGCCCACCCGCGCGGCGGTTCCGGGCCTTCTGGAGGACCCGCACGCGGAGGCCGCGGCGCACGCCGGGCAGCTGCCCACCACCTCGGTCTCGGAGGCCATGGCCACCCGCAGCCCCACCGCCCCGAGCGGAGCCTCGGCGGCGACCCTGCTGTGAGGGGAGCGGAATGAGCCAGTCGCACACCGGGCGCAGGAGGCCCTTCACCGCACCCAATTCCGCGAAGGGCAACTCGAAGCGGCACCGTGACGCCCTCCGCCTGCAGCAGCACTCCACCGGTCACCGTTCGGTGCACGACATCCGGGTGGGCCTCTCCACCTCCTCCGTCTACCCCATGACGGTGCGCGAGTGCTTCGACGTGGCCGGCCGCCTCGGCTACGACGGGGTCGAGGTGATGATCACCAACAACGAGGAGACCCAGGACCCGGAGCTCATGCGCCTGCTGAGCCGGTCCTCGGGCCTGCCGGTCATGGCGATCCACGCACCCACGCTGCTGTTCCTGCCCCGCGTCATGCACCGCGACCACTGGGAGAAGCTGCGGCTCACCGCCCAGCTGGCCAAGGACGTGGGCGCGGAGACGGTGGTTCTGCACCCGCCGTTCCGCTGGCAGGGCGACTACGCCCGCCGCTTCGTGCCGGGGGTGCGTGAGATCGCACAGGAGATCGGCGTCGCACTCGCGGTGGAGAACATGTACCCGTGGCGGGCGGGCATCCGCGAGGTGCTGGTGTACTCCCCGGACTGGGACAACACGCACCAGGACTACGACGACGTCACCTTCGACTTCTCCCACGCCTCGACCGCCGGGGTGAACGCGCTGGACGCCGCGCGGACCCTCTTCCCCCGGCTGCGTCACGTCCACCTCACGGACGGCTCCGGCTCGCTCACGGACGAGCACCTGGTGCCCGGCCGGGGCCGGATGCCCGTGGCGGAGACCCTCCAGTACCTCGCCCGGCACGACTGGTCCGGCGACGTCGTCGTGGAGGTCAACACCCGGTTCGTCCGCAAGCGCTCCACCCGCGATGTGATGCTCGCCGAATCCCTCGCCTTCGCCCGGACGCACCTGGGGCTGGACGCGGGCTGAGGCTCGCGGGCGGCTCACCGGCGGTGGTGTGCCGGCCGCAGCTGCGGCGCGCGTCTGCCTGACATCGCACCACTGCCACCCGTAGTAGCCTCGACGCCATGAGCATCGCTTTCATCGGCACAGGCAACATGGGCGGAGCGCTCCTGCGGGGGATCCTCGCAGGAGGGCAGGAGCCCGGCGGGGTCACCGCCACCACCCGGGGCGCGGCCTCGGCGGAGGAGCTCGCTGCGGAGCTGGGCATCCGCGCGCTCTCTCTCGAGGCGGATCCCACGGCCAACCGCACCGCCGTGACGGGAGCGGATCTCGTGTTCCTGGGCGTCAAGCCCTGGATGCTCGCGGACACGCTCACGGAGGTCCGGGACGCGCTGGCCCCCGGTGCCGTCCTCGTCTCGATGGCTGCCGGTGTGGACGCCGCGACGATCCGGCGGGCCGCTCCCGGGCATCCCGTCGTGCGGATCATGCCGAACACGCCGTGCGCGGTGGGCGCGGGGGTCATCTCCCTGGCACCGGACGCGCAGGTTCCTGCCGACGTGGTCGAGGAGCTCACGGCGCTGCTGACCCCGGTGGGTCTCGTCGTCCCCGTCGAGGAGGCGCAGCTGCCGCTGCTCACCGGGATCTCGGGCTCCGGCGTGGCCTACTTCTTCCAGCTCGCGGAGCACCTTGTCGACACCGCCGTGGCGCAGGGGCTGGACGCCGAGGTCGCCGCCCGGACCGTCGCCGCGACCGCCGCGGGTGCGGGCAGGCTGCTGGCCGACCGGCCCGAGCCCGCCGCCCTGCGCACCGCCGTCACCAGCAAGGGCGGCACCACGGCGGCGGCCCTGGACGCGTTCGCCGCGGGCGGGTTCGCGCAGCTGGTGGAGAATGCCGTGCAGGCTGCCGAGGACCGCTCGCTGGAGATGGAGGCGGAGAACCGTGGCACCGTGGGGAACTGAGATGAAACGCCGCCGTCCGCGGCCGGGCGCCGGCGATGAGCATTCCGCCGTGCTGGTCGTGGGGCTGGGCCGCTTCGGCTCCTCGACGGCGCGCACCCTCCTCCGGCTCGGGCGGGAGGTCATGGCGATCGAGCGCAGCCCCGAGCTGGTGCAGGAGTTCTCGGGGACCCTCACCCATGTCGTCGAGGCGGACGCCACCAACATGAGCGCGCTCAAGCAGGTGGGCGCGGGGGACTTCTCCACCGCAGTGGTGGGGATCGGCTCCTCGGTGGAGGCCAGCGTGCTCACCACGGCCAACCTCATCGACCTCGGCGTCGAGCAGATCTGGGCGAAGGCGATCTCCGCCGCTCACGGGAAGATCCTCAAGCGCATCGGTGCGGAGCACGTCCTCTATCCGGAGACCGAGGCCGGAGACCGCGTGGCGCACCTCGTCAGCTCCCGGATGCTGGACTACATCGAGTTCGACGGCGGTCACTTCGCCGTCGTGAAGATGCGGGCGCCCAAGGAGATCCACGGCCTCACGCTGGGGGAGTCCGGCATCCGCGGCAAGTACGGCGTGACCGTGGTGGGCATCAAGACGCCGGGCAAGGACTTCACCTATGCGGCGCCGGAGTCGCGGGTGAGCAGCCAGGACGTGCTCATCGTCGCCGGCAACGTGCAGCAGCTGGGAGCCTTCGCCGCCCAGCCGTGAGCGGGGCTGCTGGCTGCCCCAGACGGGAGCATCGCTAACGAAACTTCGTGTCTGCTGATTCGTCCGGTTTGCACTGCGGAAGTGGCGAATCCGCAGACGGGAGCGGCAGCGCGGCCGCTCGCGTCTGTTACGACAAGGGAAGCGCTTCCACCGTCACGTCGCGTGAGGCGAACGCTTCCGTGACCAGGCGCGGGATCTCCGCGTCTGAGGTCTTCGCCGTGATCCGCAGATACGTCCAGCCGCGGTCCCGCATGGCCTGTTCGCGCCGGATGTCGTGCTCCCACTGGTCTGCGTCGAGGCGGTGGTGAGCGCCCTCGTACTCGATCGCGATCTTCAGGGCGGGGTACGCGAGGTCCGGGTGCAGGACCGCGAAGCCCACGTCCACGGAGTGCCCCACTGTGGGTTCGGGCAGGCCTGCGTCCACAAGCAGGAGGCGCAGCCGGGTCTCCTGCGGCGAGCCGACTCCGGCCCGCGCCCTGCTCAGCGCTGAGCGCAGGCGCGCTCTCCCCGGGAACCGTGGCCACTCCGGCAGTCGCGCTGCGATGTCCGCGGGGGTGGAGAGCGCTGTGGAGCGCCACGGGCCGCAGATCGCATCGATGACGTCCACCAGCTGACGTTCGATGAGCAGCGAGGAGATCTGCCTCAGCGTCTGGCGGGGCGAGGTGACGGTGACGCCGTAGAACCACCAGACTTCTGCCTCTGCGGGACGGTGCACGTGGTGACCGGGAACCAGGCTGAAGCTCTTGAGCGGAGTGAGGTCGAGAGGCTGCGCAGAAGCAGAAGCAGAAGCAGAAGCAGGCAGGGGCCAGCCGTAGAGGTGCGCCGCTGTCAGATGGGACACGGCCATGGCAGGCTTCTTCAGCTGCACGGCGGCGGCTGTGTTCCGTACGGCCGTCCACGTGTCATCAGCCCACTCGGGCACCCACATCAGTGCGACCTCGGACGGGTGCGCGAAGACTCCGGGCGCGAGGGGCCGCCGCGCGGGGCGGGCCTTCACCACGCTGCTGAGCCGGTGCCGGCCCTTCGCCGCGCGGTCCTCTCCTGCCTGTCCCGCAGCTGAACGGCCCTCTGCCGAGGCCGCGGTGAGCAGGACCGGAATCTTCTCCGGCCGTTCGGGACAGCTCCAAGCTGCCGGCGTCCGCCGGGCTGGGCTGCTGCGCGCTGCGGCGCGGCGTCCAGCCGAGGTGGTGCCGGGCGTGCGGGAGACGGGGACCCGGTCCTGGGCAGGGGAGCCGGGATGCTGGGTATCGGCCTTGCCGGAGTCTGTGTGCATGGAGGCCAGCGTGGAGGCCTCGGCAGGCTCATGTGCGGGGATGCCCTCGGCTGTGGAAGGAACGCGCGATGCCCACGAGCGCGTGTGCGCGGGGGAGTCGCTCTGCGGAGGTGGCTTGTGACGCAGAGTGGTAAGCAGACGGGAACACGGAGCATGAACGTTCCCGTCTGCGGATCCGCCCGGTCTGCTGCGCATATGCGGCGGATCCGCAGATGCGAAGGCTGGGCCCGGGTTGCCCGGCGCTCCCTGCAGCGGCTCAGGGTCACCCCACGATGGGGCGCTCCTCCGGGAAGCGGTAGAGGCGGATGAGGGAGCGCTGCGACAGGGCGCTCGCGAGTGTGATGGTGCCGAGGCGGCCCACGAGCATGAGCACGGAGAGCACGTAGAGTCCGGCGTCGGAGGTGTGTCCGCTCACCCCGGAGGTGAGGCCGCAGGTCGCGAAGGCGCTGATGACCTCGAACAGCACGAGGTCCAGCGGGTCGCCGGTGATGCTCACCATCACGAGCGTCCCGAGGAACACGGTGGTGCCTCCGGCCAGCAGGACGGAGACCGCCAGCCGCACCGAGCCCGGCGCGATGCGGCGGCCGAACGCCGTGGCGTCAGTGGCTCCCCGCGCCTCCGCCACCGCGGCGAGGATGAGGACCGCGAGGGTCGTCACCTTGATCCCGCCGGCCGTGGACGAGGAGCCGCCGCCGATGAACATGAGGATGTCGAAGACGAGGTGGGTGGCCTGCGACATCTCCGCCATCTCCATGGTGGCGAAACCCCCGGACCGGGGCATGATCGCCATGAACATGGCCTCCAGCCCGGTCTGCGCCCAGTTCTTGCCCCCGAGGGTGCGAGGGTTGCCGGCTTCGAAGAGCAGCTGCAGCACGAAGGCCACGAGGACGAGCACGACGGAGGTGGTGAGCGTGAGCTTGGTGTGGAGATCCCACTTCCGCGGCCTGTTCCAGTAGATGCTCATGATGAAGATGACGGGGAAGCCCAGCGAGCCGACGAACACGCTGGCGCCGATGACGGTGAGGATCCACGGATCGTCCGCGAAGTAGGCCATCCCGCCGGGGTGGATCGTGAACCCGGCGTTGTTGAACGAGGAGATCGAGTAGAAGACGGAGTGCCACAGGGCGTCCGTCCAGGCATCCCCGCGTGCGAGGAAGCGGGGGAGGAGGAGCAGCGCGACCACCGCCTCGGCGGTCACCACCGTCACGAGCACGGCGCGGAGCAGTGAGCCCACCCTGCCGAGGGCGGACTCCCCGGTGGCCTGTGCCGCGATCATCCGCTGGCGCACTCCCAGCCGCTTGGACATCGCCATGCCCAGCAGGGAGGCGAGCGTGAGGATCCCCAGGCCGCCCATCTGGATGCCCGCGATGATCACGCCCACGCCGAAGTCCGACCAGTACTCCTGCGTCTCCACCGAGGTGAGCCCGGTGACGGACACGGCGGACACCGCGACGAAGACGGAGTCCGCCAGCGAGCGGTCCTGCGGATCCTCGTAGGAGATCGGCAGGGAGAGGAGGAGCACGAAGACGACGACGACCAGGCAGAACGCGCCTATCGCCAGTCGCGCAGGACTGGTGCCCGCGAGATCGTCGACGAAGTCGCGCAGACCGCGGACGAGCCGACGAAGACGGTTGCCGTGTCGAATCACGGAGCCATCGTAGCCCCGGTGCCGGGCCTTCCGGCCGTCCGTGAGGTTAGAGTGGCCCCATGGACAGCCGTGATCTCGATCTCTTCGTCGCCTGGGGAGATGCCTTCACCGAATACGACTTCGGTCCCAGCCACCCCATGCATCCCATCCGGCTGGACCTCACAGCCAAGCTCGCAGGCGAGTACGGGCTGTTCGACCATCCGCGCATCACGGTGTCCGACATCCCGGACGTCGACGAGGACTTCCTGGGCCGGATCCACACGCAGGACTTCGTGAGCGCGGTCAAGCAGGCGGGGGCCTCGGACCACCTGGACGAGGAGTTCCAGCGGGAGTGGGGAGTGGGCACCGAGGACGTGCCGCGGTTCGAGAAGATCCACGAGGCCTCGGGCCGGATCTTCCAGGCGGGGATCGAGGTGGGGCGCGCCGTGGCGAGCGGTCGCTACACCCGTGCCGTGAACTTCTGCGGCGGCATGCACCACGCCATGAGCAACAGGGCCGCGGGGTTCTGCGTCTACAACGACGTGGCCGCGACCCTCACCACGCTGCTGGACGCCGGCTACCAGCGCATCGCCTACGTGGACTTCGACGCGCACCACGGCGACGGCGTCGAGACGATCTTCTGGGACGATCCGCGCGTGCTCACCGTCTCCTTCCACGAGAACGGCCGGTTCCTGTTCCCCGGCACGGGCTTCGCCAATGACATCGGCGGGATGCAGGCCGCGGCCTCGGCGGTGAACCTGGCGCTGCCGCCGCGCACGGACGACCCGGACTGGCTCCGCGCGATCGACGCGGTCCTCCCGCAGGTGCTGCGGGGCTTCCAGCCTCAGATCCTCGTGACGCAGCACGGCTGCGACGGGCACCGCGTGGATCCGCTCACCCATCTGCGCTTGAGCATCGACGGCATGCGGGAGGCCGCGCTGCTGGTGCGGAGCCTGTCCGAGGAGCTGTGCGACGGGCGCTGGATCGCCACGGGCGGGGGCGGCTACTCCATCCTCGACGTGGTGCCGCGCGCGTGGACGCAGCTCATCGCGATCGCCGCCGGTGCGGATCTGGACCCGCACACGGAGCTGCCGAGCCGATGGCGGAAGTACGCGGAGACGATGGTGGGTCGCGAGGCGCCGCTCATGATGACGGACGGATTCGACGGCGGCTTCCGCTCCTGGGCGCACGGCTACGATCCCGAGGCCGACCTCGACCGCGCCGTCATGGCCACCCGCAAGAGCATCTTCCCCTTCTTCGGCCTGGATGCTTATTACGATTAGTGAGTGCCCGGCAAGGCGCGCGCTGGGACCTACTGCACGTTCACCCGCGACCGTCTGCGACGGTGAGAGCGGTTTTGCCCTTGCTGACCGTGCGGCGATATGATTGACCGGCTATGTTCCGCCGGTGGCGCAGTCGCGTTCACCGGAACTTCGAGTCAATGAGGTTTGCCTGTGGGTTCCGTCATCAAGAAGCGTCGCAAGCGTATGTCGAAGAAGAAGCACCGCAAGCTGCTTCGGAAGACGCGTCACCAGCGCCGCAACAAGAAGTAAGACTTCTTTGAGCAAGCAGACCCCGTTCGGCACGTCGAGTCGACGGGGGTTTGTTTTGGGAGGGGTCCGATGAGCGGCTGCGAGATCACCGTGATCACGCGTGCGGACTGCGGTCTGTGCACCGCGGCCGAGGCCGTGGTCGCGGCGGTGGCCGCCTCCCGCCCGGTGGCCGTCGCGACGGTCGACGTCGACGCGGATCCGGAACTGAGGGCCAAGTACGACTGGGACGTGCCGGTGGTGCTGGTCGACGGCAGACAGGTGGGCTTCCACCGGATCGACCGCGCCCGCCTGGAACGTGCGGTGGACTCGAGGCTCGCCGCACGCCGGGCCTGATCCCCGGCGGAAGGCTTCCCCGCGGGAGGCCGCGGGTGCGCAGTGACAGCAGTCCGTCGACGGCTGCGGAGACGGTGTGGAGGAGAGGAGAGCGAGCCGCGGTGGCACAGTCCCTGCCGGACCTTCCGGCGTCCGGTGATGCGGGCAGATCCGTGCCGCTCCCTGCGGTGACCCGCATGCCCGTCTACCTTGCCGCAGTCGAATCGCTGCTGGCGGAGGGCATCAGCACCGTCTCCTCCGAGGCGCTGGCCGCGGCCTGCGGCGTGGGCGCCTCCATCGTCCGCCGCGACCTCACCCATGCCGCGCCCGTGGGCCGGCGGGGAGTGGGCTACGACACCGCGGAGCTCGCAGCGGCCATCAGGGCGTTCCTGCGCGTGGACCGTGCCCGCCCGCTGGGGATCGTCGGCGCCGGCCGGCTGGGCACGGCGCTGGCCCACTACCTCTCGGACCCGCGCCACGGCTTCGAGATCCGCGCCGTCTTCGACGCGGACCCGGACCGCGTGGGCCAGCCGGTGGGCAGCCTCACGGTCAGCGCCGAATCCGATTTCCGCGAGATCGCACGCGCGCGCGGGCTGGAGCTGCTCGTGGTCGCCGTCCCCGGGTCTGCGGCACAGGGCGTGACGGACATGGTGGCCGGCACCTCGGTCACGGGCCTGCTGAACTTCGCGCCGGTGCCCGTGCGGGCGCCTGCGGGCGTGAGCGTGCGCAACGTCGATCTGGCGACCGAGCTGCAGGTGCTCTCGCACTTCGCCCCTGCGAGCGGGGGCGCGGACGGAGAGGCGGCCGACCCGCTGCCTGCGAACACGAAGACTGGAGTCTGAGAAGTGACCGACCTCGTTCTGGGCGTCTCGCACCGCTCCGCACCCATGTCCCTGCTGGACGCCCTCGCGCTCACGGGCGACGGGCAGGACCGGCTGGCCGAACTCGCCCTCGGCGGCGACTACGTGGACGGTGCGATGGTGCTCTCCACCTGCAACCGGCTGGAGATCATCGCGGACGTGAAGTCCTTCCACGGCGGCCTCGCGGACCTGGGCTCGGCGCTCGTCTCCGTCACCGGGATCGACTGGCAGGAGCTCGCCCACCACGTGTTCGTGCTCTTCGGCGAAGGCGCGGACGAGCACCTGCTCACCCTCGCCGCGGGCCTCGACTCGATGGCCGTGGGGGAGGCCCAGATCCTGGGTCAGCTGCGGCAGACCTACTCGCAGGCGCAGGAGCGGGGTCAGCTCACCGGGGATCTCAGCCGCACCGTCCAGGAGGCGCTGCGGGTGGGCAAGCGGGCGCACGCGGAGACGGAGCTTGACTCCGTCGCCGGTTCCCTCCTGGACGCCGCCCTCGTCCGGGCGCAGGAGCACATCGGCCCGCTCGAGACTGCCGACGTCCTCATCGTGGGCGCCGGCGCGATGTCCGGTCTCGTCGCCGCGACCCTGCACCGTGCGGGAGCCGGCTCCCTCACCATCCTCAACCGCACACTGGAGCGCGCCCAGCGGCTGGCCGCCTCCGTTGACGGTCGCGCCGTGGAGTTCACCTACGAGGCGCTGCCCGCGGAGATCGCGAAGGCGGACCTCGTCGTGTCCGTGATCGGCAGCCGCGGCACGCTCATCGACAAGGACACCGTCACGCAGTCGCTCGTGCACCTGGACGATCCGCACGACCCGGCCCACACGTTCTTCATCGACCTCGCCCTGCCCTTCGACGTGGATCCGAACGTGGAGGAGCACTCGTTCGTCCGGATGATCGGCCTCGAAGGCCTCTCCTCCATGTTCGCGGACACGGAGTACACGGCCTCCTCCGGTGTGGTCGACGTCATCAGCCGGGTCCGCGCCATCATCCGCGAGGAGATGGCCGCGCTGTCCGCCGGCCGCCGGGCGCGCACCATCGCCCCCACCGTCACCGCGCTGCGGAAGCAGGCCGGAGCGGTCGTCTCGCGGGAGATCGAGAAGCTCGAGAAGCGCCTGGGCGACAGGCTGGCCGAGGAGGACATGCACGCCGTGAGGAGGTCGCTGCGGCAGGTCGCGACGACGCTCATCCACACCCCCACCGTGAAGGTCAAGGAGCTCACCGCGGACGAGCACGAGCAGGTCGACTACGCCGCCGCGCTCACCATGCTCTTCGACCTGCAGCGGTCCCCGTCCCCGGTCGAGACGGCCAGGCCGGGAAGCGCAGACACCCCGGCCGCCGAGGCCGCAGCAGGAGCGACGATGACGAACGATCCGCAGCCCGGCGCACAGGGCGGCCACTCCCGCGCGCAGGGCAGCCACTACGTCGCGGCGGACGGGACCAGCCCGGTCGCCTCCCACACCCTCGACGTCGTGGAGCCGGAGAGGCCCACGGGCCGCACGGTCCGGCTGGGCACGCGCCGTTCGCAGCTCGCCCGCTCGCAGTCCACCGCGGTCGCCCAGCAGCTGGCCGCGCAGACGGGCATGCGGGTGGAGATCGTGGAGGTCGTCACCGAGGGCGATGTGAACATGACGCCGCTGGCCAGCTTCGGCGGAGCAGGCGTGTTCGTGTCCTCGGTGCGCTCCGCGCTGCTCACGGGCAAGGTGGACATCGCGGTGCACTCGCTCAAGGACCTGCCGACGGCTCCGGCGCCGGGCATCAGCCTGGCCGCGGTGCCGCCGCGGGTGGATCCCTCCGACGTCCTCATCGCCCGCGACGGGCTCACGCTCGCGCAGCTGCCCGCCGGCAGCGTGGTGGGCACGGGCTCGCCGCGCCGTGCCGCGCAGCTCCGCGCCGCCCGCCCGGACATCGAGGTCACCGGCGTGCGCGGAAACGTCGACACCCGCATCCGTCACGTGACCGAGGGCCGGCTCGACGCCGTGGTGCTCGCCGCGGCCGGTGTGCGCCGGCTGGGCCGTCTCGCGGAGGTCACGGACGTGCTCGACTCCTCCGTCATGCTCCCGGCCCCGGGCCAGGGCGCGCTCGCGATCGAATGCCGCGACGCGGACGCGGAGCTCACCGGGGACGACGCTTCGCTGCGCGCCGCGCTGTCCGGCCTCCACGACGAGGCGACCATGCTGGCGGTGCTCTGCGAGCGCGCCATCCTCACCCGGGCCGAGGCCGGGTGCTCCGCGCCGATCGGCGCGATCGCGCACCTCGAGGGGCATTCGCTCGAGGTCACGGGAGTGCTCGCGGACGATGCCGGGAAGCTGCTGCGCGTGAGCCGGATGGCGCAGCTGCCGCGGCGCAGCTCGGGCACGGAGGCGTCCGAGGTGCGGCATGCGGCCAAGGCGCTGGGCGGGGAGGTCGCCGAGGAGCTGCTCACCGGCCTCGGCATCGACCCCCGGCAGGCGCAGGGCGCCAATGCGCCGGAGACCCATCTGGATCCCGCGAGCGCACCGGAGACGGCGGCACCCGTGACGGCGCCGGCGGGAGCATCCATCAGCACGACCAGGACGGAAGAGGGAGGCGCGAGTGAAGGCACCGGACGCTGAGGCGAGGCGGGCGGGGCTCACCGCTCCCATGGTGTGCTTCCTGGGCGCCGGCCCGGGGGACCCCGCTCTCGTGACGCACAGGGGGACCGAGCTCCTCGCGGCCGCGGACCTGGTGGTCTCGGATGAGCCGCGGCACGCGGCGATCGTCGAGGAGTTCGTGCCCGCCGCCACCCCGCGCACGGACGCCGCGGAGCTCGGCCAGGCGGCCACCACCCGCGGCCGGAAGCTCGCGGGGCTGGCGCGTGAGCACGGGCTCGTCGTCCGGATCGTCCCGCACGACGGCGTCCTGTTCTCCACCACCACGGACGAGGCCGCCGCGGTCCGCCGGCAGGGCGTGGACTTCGAGATCGTCCCGGGCGTGGGCCTGGCGGCGACAGCGACGGCGTTCACGGGTGCGCCCGTGACGACCAACCGCGTGCGCTCCGTGCGCTTCGTGGAGGCCGGCGAGCAGTCGCACGTGGACGTCTCCAAGCACCGCAACACGGGCCACGTGCTCACCGGTTCGCGCGAGGACGTGGTCTCCGCGCTCGGCGCGCTGCTGGGCGACGGCTGGGACCCGGAGACCCCTGTCCTGCTGAGTGCGGATCTCTCGACCGTCTCGCAGCTGAGCGTCGAGTCGACCTTCGGCGCGGCGGCGGAGCTCACCCGGGAGACCTTCGCGGAGTCCGCGCAGGTCACCATGCTGTTCGGCCAGGGCGTCGAGCAGCATGCGGAGCTCGACTGGTTCGAGACCCGGCCGCTGTTCGGCTGGCGCGTGCTCATCCCGCGTACCAAGGAGCAGGGCTCGCAGACCGTCCGGGCGCTGTCCGAGCTGGGCGCCACCGGCACCATCGTGCCCACCATCGCCATCCAGCCCCCGCGCACGCCCACGCAGATGGAGCGCGCCATCCAGGGCCTCGTCAACGGCGACTACCAGTGGGTGGGGCTCACCAGCGTGAATGCGGTCCGCGCGGTCCGCGAGTGGTTCGACGACTTCGGCCTTGACGCCCGCGCCCTGGCCGGGGTGCGCGTGGCCGCGGTCGGAGGCCCCACCGCGCGGGCGCTCGAGGACTGGGGCGTGGCCCCGGACCTCGTGCCCACCGGTGAGCACTCCGCCCGCGGCCTCGTCGAGGACTGGCCGGACCGCGACCCGTTCGTGGACCCGGTGGGACGCGTGCTCCTGCCGCGTGCGGACATCGCCACCGAGGTGCTCGTGGAGGGGCTCACGGAACGCGGCTGGGACGTCCACGACGTCACGGCGTACCGCACCGTGCGCGCCGCGCCGCCCCCGGCTCCCATCCGCGAGTCGATCAAGGCCGGCGACTTCGACGCCGTCCTCTTCACCTCCTCCTCCACGGTGCGCAATCTGGTGGGCATCGCCGGGAAGCCCCCGGCCAGCACCGTCGTCGCCTGCATCGGTCCTGCCACGGCGCAGACGGCGGAGGACAATGGACTCGAGGTCGACGTGCTCGCCGAGGAGGCGAACATGGGATCCCTGATCTCCGGCCTGGTCGACCATGCCGTGCGCCGGCGCGCAGAGGCCCTTGCCGCCGGCCGTGCCCCGCTGCGCCCCTCACAGGGCCGCACCGTCAAGAGAAGGTGAGTCAGATGTCCTCCGTCCCCGCCTATCAGCTGGCCCACGGCACCGTCCGTCCGCGCCGCCTGCGCCGCACTCCCGCCGTGCGCCGGATGGTCCGCGAGACGCGCCTGCACCCGGCGGAGCTCGTGCTCCCACTGTTCGTCAAGGAGGGTCTGCGAGAGCCGGCTCCGCTGACCTCCATGCCCGGCGTCGTCCAGCACACCCTGGACTCGCTCGCAGAGGCGGCGAGGGAGGCCGCCGAGGCCGGCGTGGGCGGGCTCATGCTGTTCGGCATCCCCGAGGTGAGGGACGAGACCGGATCCCAGGCGGACGATCCGGACGGCATCCTCAACCGTGCGATCGCCCGTCTGCGTGAGGAGGTGGGCGAGGACACCGTCATCATGGCCGACCTCTGCCTGGACGAGTTCACCTCGCACGGCCACTGCGGCGTCCTCGACGCGACCGGTGCGGTGGACAACGACGCCACCCTGGACAGGTACGCGGCGATGGCAGTGGCGCAGGCCGAGGCCGGCGTGGACGTGGTGGGCCCCTCCGGCATGATGGATGGGCAGATCGCCGCGATCCGCCATGCGCTCGACTCCGCCGGCCACACGGACGTCATCGTGCTGGCCTACTCCGCCAAGTACTCCTCGGCGTTCTACGGTCCCTTCCGCGAGGCCGTGGACTCGCAGCTGTCCGGCGACCGCCGCACCTACCAGCAGGATCCCGGCAACGGCCGCGAGGCGCTGCGCGAACTCGAACTGGACCTCGCCGAGGGCGCTGACATTGTCATGATCAAGCCGGGGATGCCGTATCTGGACGTGCTCGCCGAGGCCGCCGCCGTGTCCTCCGTGCCGGTCTGGGCCTATCAGATCTCCGGTGAGTACGCGATGATCGAGTTCGCCGCCGCGGCGGGTGCGATCGATCGGAAGCCGGCGATCCTCGAGAGCCTCACCGCCTTCAAGCGGGCCGGTGCGGACTCGGTGCTCACCTACTGGGCCGTGGAGGCCGCGAACTGGATCCGGGAGGACAGGTCGTGAGGCTGCGGAACTGTGCGCGCTGGGCGCTTGTGTCCTGGATCCGCGAGGAGCTCCCGTGAGCCCGCGGCGCGGCAGCCGCCGGGGACGGATCGCCGGACTGCGCACGGAGTCGGCATGACGGCGCAGGTGCGGTGGCTGGACGGGGAGGAGCAGGCGGCCTGGAGGTCGTTCCTCGACTCCCACCAGCTGCTCATGTCGAAGCTCGACGCGGAGCTGCGCGAGGCCTCACCGCTGGGACTCACGGAGTACACCGTCCTCGTGCGGCTGTCCGAGTCGGACGACCACGCCCTGCGCATGGCGACGCTGGCAGCGGACACGGGACTGTCCCGGTCCCGCCTCACGCACATCGTGAGCCGGCTGGAGGAGCGCGGGATCGTCTGCCGCGACAAGTCGCCGGAGGACCGGCGAGGCGTGCAGTGCCGCCTCACGGAGGACGGCTTCGCGCTCCTGCGCGAGACCGCGCCCGTCCACGTGGGCGGTGTGCGCGAGCACCTCGTCGATCTGCTGAGCCGGGAGCAGATCGAGCAGATGACCAGCATCTTCACCACGGTGCTCGCGCACATGCGCGCACTGCCGTCCCGGTCCGGGCGCACACCGGCCGCCTGTCCCGGACCCGTGGCACCGCGCAGCGCCCCGGACACGCAGACCTGAGGCCGCCTGCGAGCACCGGCCACCGCACGCATCCGACCCGAGACCGCACGCATCCGCACGAGGGAGACACCATGACACAGGCAGCAGAGAATCCTCAGTCCGCGACGCCGAGACGGTCGTCCTCGGCGCGCTCGCAGGAGCTCTTCGACCGCGCCCGCGCCGTGATCCCGGGAGGCGTGAACTCCCCGGTCCGCGCCTTCGGTGCCGTGGGCGGCACGCCCCGCTTCATCGACCACGCGGAGGGCGCGACCCTCGTGGACGCGGACGGGCGCGAGTACATCGACCTCATCGGCTCCTGGGGTCCCATGATCCTGGGCCATGCGCATCCGGAGGTCGTGGCGGCAGTTCAGGCCGCTGCGGCGAAGGGCTTCAGCTTCGGCACCCCGGCGGCGGCCGAGGTCGAGCTGTGCGAGGCGATCGTCGCCCGCGTGGATCCCCTCGACGAGGTGCGGCTGGTGAACTCCGGCACGGAGGCCACCATGTCCGCGATCCGCCTGGCGCGCGGCGTCACGGGGCGGGCGAAGATCGTGAAGTTCGCCGGCTGCTACCACGGTCACGTCGACTCCCTGCTCGCGGCGGCGGGCTCCGGCCTGGCGACCTTCTCCCTGCCGGACACCCCGGGGGTGACGGGAGCCTCGGCGGCGGACACCCTCGTCCTGCCCTACAACGACCAGGAGGCGCTGGCCGCGGCGTTCGCGGAGCACGGCGACGAGATCGCCTGCGTCATCACGGAGGCGAGCCCCGGCAACATGGGCGTCGTGCCGCCGGCGGACGGCTTCACGAACGCCATCCGCCGTCTCACCAGGGAACACGGCGCGCTCATGATCTCCGACGAGGTGATGACCGGCTTCCGCGTCTCCGAGGCGGGCTGGTACGGCTACGAATCGCAGCGGGTGGGCTACCCGGAGGGTCCCGCGGACCTCTTCACCTTCGGCAAGGTGATGGGCGGCGGCTTCCCGGCCGCGGCCTTCGGCGGACGGCGCGAGGTCATGGAGCACCTGGCCCCGGCCGGGCCGGTCTATCAGGCGGGCACGCTCTCCGGGAACCCCGTGGCCTCGGCGGCGGGTCTCACCACTCTGCGGCTGACCACGGAGCTGGACGTGTACTCGCACCTGGAGCACGCGGCGGACACCCTGCGCGCGGCCGTCTCGCAGGAGCTCACGGCGGCCTCCGTGCCGCACCGCGTGCAGAGCGCCAACTCGATGTTCTCCGTGTTCTTCACGGACCGCCCGGTGCGGAACTACGAGGACGCCAGGGCGCAGGACACCGCTGCGCACTCCGCGTTCTTCACCTCCATGCTGGAGTCCGGGATCCATCTCCCGCCGTCCGCGTTCGAGGCGTGGTTCCTGTCCTACGCGCACACGGACGAGGTGCTCGAACGGATCGTCGCCGCGCTCCCGGCCGCGGCTCAGGCGGCGGCCCGCGCGCAGGGCTGAACGCAGAGACCTCCGTGGTGGGCTGGGGCGGTCTCGATCTGTCCCACCCGCCCGCGCTGAACGCAGAGACCAGGAGACACATCACATGGCGCAGCTGCGCATCCACCTCGTGAGGCACGGCGAGGTCTACAACCCGCACGGCATCCTCTACGGGCGCATGCCCGGCTACCACCTGTCCGAGCGCGGCTTCGAGATGGCCGCGCGGGTGGCGGAGGCGCTGCCGGAGAGGGACCCGCACATCTGCGAGGTCGCGGCCTCGCCGCTGCTGCGCGCCCAGCAGACGGCCGCCCCCCTCGCGCAGGCGCTGGGGCTGGAGGTGGGCGTCGAGGAGCGCGTCATCGAGGCGGGCAACGACTTCGAGGGCAGCCACGTGACCGCGCGCGGAGTGCTCACCACCCCGGAGTGGCTGTACATGGCCCGCAACCCGCTGCGGCCCTCGTGGGGCGAGCCCTACCTGGCGCAGGCGCTGCGAGTGCGCGCGGCGATGATGTCCATGCGTGCGCGGCTGGCGACGGCGGCCGCGGCGCGCGGGCTCGAGGAGGCCTCGGGCGTGCTCGTCTCGCACCAGCTCCCCATCTGGTCGACCCGCCTGTTCACGGAGGGCCGGCCACTCGCGCACGACCCGCGCAGGCGCCAGTGCGCGCTGGCCTCGCTCACCACGTTCTCAGACGGATCCGGCACACTGGACACCGTGGTTTACGAGGACATCGCCGGCGACATGCCGCTCACACAGCCGGGGACGGGCGCATGAGGCGATCCCGCTCCCTCCACCTCCCTCCCTTCACCTCGCAGTCGCATCCCGCCGCCGGTCGCTCCCGTCCGCTCGCGGGGCCGGGCGGCGAGCATCTCACCACCCGCCGCGCCGCCCTGGCCGGTCTGGGCCTGGCGGGGCTGGCGCTCGCGGGCTGCGGGAGCTCGGGTTCGGAGAACCTCGCCCGGCAGGCCGACTCCGGCGACGAGAAGGGCTACGTCTCCGGCGAGGGCGTGATCACGGAGGTCGCCGAGGCCGACCGCGGCGAGCCGCTCGACCTCGCCTTCACGACGCTCACGGGCGAGGAGACCTCGCTGGCCGCGTGGCGGCCCAAGGTCGTCGCGATCAATCTCTGGTACGCCGCCTGCCCGCCCTGCCGTGTCGAGGCCCCGGACCTCAACGCGGTCTACGAGGAGTACGCGGGAGAGGTCGAGTTCCTGGGCGCCAATGTGCGCGACGAGGCCCCCACCGCGGAGTCCTTCGTGCGCACCTTCGAGGTGCCCTACCCCATCATGATCGACTCGGAGGGGGAGATGGTGGCCCTGCTGTCGTCCATCCTCCCGCCCCAGGCCACCCCGTCCACCGTCATCCTCGACGCCTCCGGCCGTGCCGCCGCCCGCGTCGTGGGTGCGGCGAGCGCCTCGACCCTGCGCGGTCTCATCGAGGGCGCGATGGCAGGATGAGCCTCCTCGCTGCCGGCCTCGATGCCTCCGGCGTGGGAGCCTCCTTCGCGGACACCGTGCTCAACGGCCCGCTGGTGCTCGCGGTGCTGGTCTCCCTCGCCGCCGGGGCCGTCTCCTTCGCCTCCCCGTGCGTCCTGCCGCTCGTGCCCGGCTACATCGGCTACGTCACGGGTCTGAGCGGCACCTCGCTGGAGGACCGCAGGACCGCCCGGGTGGTGCTGGGGGTGAGCCTGTTCGTCCTGGGCTTCGCGGTGGTGTTCGTGCTCCTGGGTGCGGCGTTCTCCGCGATCGGTCTCTTCTTCGCCCAGTGGACGGACGTGCTGGTGCGCGTGCTGGGGCTGGTGGTGATCCTCGCCGGCGTCGTGTTCATGGGCGGGATACCGTTCCTGCAGCGCACGGCGCAGGTGACCCGGCGCCCCAGGGCGGGTCTGGCCGGAGCCCCGGTGCTGGGCGCGGTGTTCGCGCTGAGCTGGGCCCCGTGCATGGGCCCCACGCTCGCGGCGGTGCTCGCACTGGCGACGAGCTTCGGGGCGGACGGCGCGGTGGGACGGGGCACCTTCCTCACCTTCGTGTACTGCCTGGGGCTGGGCATCCCGTTCGTCGTCGTCGCCTACCTCATCCACAAGGGGATGGGCCGGTTGCGCTGGGTGCGGGAACACCAGGTGGGGATCATGCGCGCGGGCGGCATCATGCTCATCCTGCTGGGCCTGGTGCTGCTCAGCGGTCTGTGGACGCAGTGGATCAACAGCCTGCAGGGCACGATCGCCGGCTTCGAAGTGGTGATCTGAGTGAGTGCGGAGGACCCAGTGGAGAACCAGGACGGTGCGGAGGCCCGGGACACCGGCGGTGCATTCAGCGTCGGAGCACGCGAGCACCAGGTGCTGGAGTCCGGCGCGGCGGAGTCCGGCGGCGGGTCCGGGAAGAAGCAGAGGGCCAAGGCCGCCCCGGCGGACATCGGGGTGGTCGGAATGCTGCGCTGGGCCTGGCGGCAGCTCACCACCATGCGCGCGGCCCTCATCCTGCTGCTCGTGCTCGCCCTCGCGGCGATCCCCGGCTCCCTGCTGCCGCAGCGCATTCAGGATCCCGCCACCGTGGCCCGCTTCATCGAGGAGAACGGCACGCTGGGCGAGGTGCTGGACGCCGTCCAGCTCTTCGACGTCTACTCGTCGTTCTGGTTCTCCGCCGTCTACATCCTCCTCATGGTCTCCCTGGTGGGCTGCATCGTCCCCCGCACCAAGCAGCACTGGAAGGCCATGCGGCAGCAGCCGCCCAAGGCTCCGCGCCGGCTCAGCCGGATGCCGGTGTACCGGACGCTGCCGCTGTCCGCGGAGGGCGATGCGTCTGCGGCTGCGGGCTCGGGGACGGAGACGGCCTCGGGGATGACGGCGGCCTCGGGCGCGGACGGGAGTGCGGCGGCCTCCGCCGCGCCCCGCACCCGGGAACAGCTGCTCGACCGGGCCGAATCCGTGCTGCGCCGCGCCGGCTACCGGGTGGCCCGCTCCGAGGACCATGTCGCGGCCGAGCGCGGCCATCTCCGCGAGACCGGCAACCTCCTCTTCCACATCTCGATCCTCGGCGTCGTCATCGTCATGGCGCTGGGCGGCCTGCTGGGCTACTCCGGGCAGCGCGTGCTCGTGGAGGGGGAGACCTTCACCAACTCCCTCGTCTCCTACGACTCCTTCGAGCCGGGCGCCTATTTCGACCCGGACGCGCTCGTGGACTACCGGCTCACCCTCGACGACTTCGAGACCCGGTGGGACGATCAGGCGACCGGCGCGCAGTTCGGCCAGCCGCGGCTCTTCGACGCGAAGGTGACGCTGTCCCGCGGCGAGGAGTCGCAGCAGCTCATGCTCCGTCCCAATGAGCCTGTCCGGGTCGACGGCTCCCGGGTGTACCTGCTGGGCAACGGCTACGCACCCGTGGTGACGGTGCGCAACGGAGCGGGGGACGTGACGTTCTCCGGTCCCGTGGTGTTCCTGCCGCAGGACGGGGCCAACACCTCGCGCGGCGTGGTGAAGGTCCCGGACTCCGGGACGGACGAGCAGCTGGGCTTCGTCGGCGTCTTCCTCCCCACCGCCGCGCAGAACGAGAACGGCGAGCTCTACTCGCAGTTCGCGGAGCTGCGGAACCCGCTCCTCGTGATGAGCGCCTTCGAGGGCGACCTGGGGCTGGACTCCGGGACGCCGCAGTCCGTGTACGAACTGGACGCGGACGAGATGACGGAGCTCACGGAGCCGGACGGCAGTCCGCTGCAGCTCGTCCTCACGCCGGGCGACACCGTGGAGCTGCCGGGCGGGCGCGGCTCCATCACCCTGGACGACGTGCGCAAGTACGTCGGCATGGACATCCGGCACGATCCGGCCCAGGTGTGGATGCTGCCGTTCACGGCGGCGCTGTTCCTGGGGCTGGCGGCCTCCCTGTTCGTCCCGCGCAGGCGCGTGTGGGTGCGCGTGCGGGGCGAGGAGGTCGAGGTCGCGGGCCTGGCACGCGGCGAGGACCCGCGGGTGGAGGCCGCGGTGGAGGACATCGCGAGGAGACTGGAACTGGAATCCCCACGCTGAGAGGTTCTACTCTGTGTAGAACGCCTGCGGTTCAGCCACGGGGACCGGGTCTGCGCGGGCAGACCCGACGAGGACGAGGCATGAGGAAGAAGCTCACATGAATGTCAACACACTGCTGGCCGAATGGTCGGATCTGCTGATCTACTCGGCCATCGCGGTCTACGCGGTCGCCTTCATCATGTACGCCTTCGACCTGTTCGGTCCGGGGTTCGTCCGCGGGATCGGTGCGCAGACCGGGGCCGAGGCCGGGACGAGGGGTGCGCGCTCCGGCCGTGCGTCCGGAGCGGAGGCGGGGCGTGAGGACGCGCGGAGCTCCGCCGCCGGAGCCTCCGGGGACTCCGCACGCAGCGCGGGTGCGGCAGCCGCGGCGGACGCCGGCGCGGGCCGGTCCGGGGCCTCGGCGACGGCAGTGCTCGAGACCGCCGCGGCGGAGGGCACCGGGGACGGAGCCGAGGATGCGCAGGCGAGCGGCGGAGACGGTTCCGCTCCCGTCTCGGAGCGCCGGCTGCGGCGCTGGGCCCGGGTGGGCACGGCGCTGACCGTCCTCGCCGCGCTCCTGCAGCTGGGGGCGATCGTCACCCGCACGGCTGCCGTCATGCGGGTCCCGTGGTCCAACCTCATGGAATACGCGCTCATCGCCTCCGCGTTCGTGGCGGTCGGCTACATCGTGCTGCTGTTCTTCAAGGACGTCCGCTATCTGGGCACCATGGTCACCGGTGCGGTGCTGCTGACACTGGGTCTGTGCATCACCGTGTTCTACACGCCCGCGGCCGGGATCATCCCCGCGCTGGACAACTACTGGATCTGGATCCACGTGCCGATCGCGATCCTCTCCACGGTGCTGCTCTCCCTGTCCGCGTGCATGGCGGCGGTGCAGATCCTCAAGGCGTGGAGCGAGGGCCGGGAGACGGTGCCGGGCGTCCTGCGGTTCGTCCGCGCGCTGCCGTCCTCGGAGGACCTCGAGCGGACCTCCTACCGGCTCGCCGCCGTGGGCTTCGTGACGTGGACCTTCACGCTGCTGGCCGGTGCCTTCTGGGCGGAGATCGCCTGGGGCCGCTACTGGGGCTGGGACGCCAAGGAGATCTGGACGTTCGTGGTGTGGGTGGTCTACGCGGCCTACCTGCACGCACGAGCCACCCGCGGCTGGACGGCGACGCGCGTGGCGGTGCTCAACCTCATCGGCGTGGCGACGATCCTCTTCAACGCCACGATCGTGAACACCTACTTCGACGGCCTGCACTCCTACGCCGGAGTCTGACCCGCCGCGCTCGCGGTGCGGCCGGGGCGGGGCGCGGCGCAATATGCCGCTGAGGGCCCGGCCGTTCGCCTTCCCACCCACGTATAGGTGGGTGGGAAGCGGCGTATCCGGGCACCCTCTGAACGGAGGTCCGCGAAGCGACACAGCCGCCCACGCATACGTGGGCGGCTGTGCAGCTTGCCGGGTGCTCTGGGGTGAGGGAGAGCGGGTACTGCGCTGCAGCGGGTCAGTCGAACTCGCCGCGCTCGCGCCTCTCGCGCCGCTGCTGCTGTTCGACGTCCTCGGCGATGCGCTTGAGGAAGTCCGGGTCGTCATCCGGTGCGAGCGGGCCCTGCGCCTGCGGCCTGCGTCCGCTGCCGCCGGGGAGCCTGCGGCCGATCACGAACCACAGGACGGCGCCGATGACGGGGAAGAGGAGGATCGCGAGGATCCACGCCCATTTGGGCAGTGCCGCGATCTGATCGCGCGGGCGCAGCGCGCAGTCGAACACGCTGTAGAGCATGACGGCGACGACGATGACGATGCCCACGATGAGTCCTCTTGCCATGCCCTCAAGTTTAGTTCACCCACCTGGACGCAGGATGCACGGATGCGGCGAGCAGGAGACGCCGAGAGCGAATGCCGCGGAGCCTGTGCACGGACCTGTGCCGGCCTGACTAGAATCGTGTCCCATGCGCTCGTTCCTCACCTACAACCTGGCTCGCCTCGCACTGCTGATCGGATGCGTGCTCGTCATCTGGTGGATCTGGGAGCCGTCGTTCGTGGGCACGCTCGCCGGCATCGTGATCTCCTCGCTCCTGAGCTTCGTGGTGCTGGCGCCGTTGCGCAACGAGTCCGCGCAGGAGCTGATGGAGCGGATGCGCAAGCGCCGTGAGGAGAAGGCCGCCAAGCCGGCCAAGCCCCGCCGCGACGATGCGGCGGAGGACCGCGACATCGACGGCACCTGAGCCTGCGGGTCCGCCGGCGGACCCGCGCCCGTTGTCGAGGGCGCACCCGCCGTCGAGGGCGCGCACTCACCGTTGAGCGCGGCCTGTCGGCGAGCGCAGGTCCTCAGGGGCATGCCCTCAGAGTGCGGTGCCGACTCCCAGCAGGAACGCGTAGGCCAGCGCCGCCAGCGAGGTCGACTTGATGGTGGGGATGAGTGTCGCCCCGTTGGCACCTGAGAGCACGACCTTCACAGGCTGGACCACCACGACGAGGGAGAGCACCGCGAGCACGGCGAGCGGGTGGCCGTCGATGATGGGGCCCATGAGGAAGACATAGGGCAGCGCGACCATGAGCGTGTAGACCGCACGCGCCGCACCGTCGCCCAGCACCACCGCGAGCGTGGTCTTGCCGACGGCGGAGTCGCTGGGGATGTCCCGGATGTTGTTCGCCATGAGGACGGCGCAGGCGAAGAGGCCTATGCCTATCGCGCCGCTGACGGCGGCGACGGACACGGAGCCTGCGATCGCAGAAGCGGTGCCCAGTGTGGCCACGAGGCCGAAGAACACGAAGACGAACACCTCGCCGAGCGCCATGTAGCCGTAGGGCCGCTTCCCGCCCGTGTAGTACCACGCCGCGAGCACGGCGAGCACGCCCACGGGGATGAGCCACCACTGGTGCGAGACGAGCACGAGGGCGATCCCGGCCACCGCGGCCACCCCGAAGCTGATGAACGCGGCGCGCTTGACCGCCTCGGGCTCTGCGGCCCCGGAACCGGTGAGCCGCATGGGCCCCACCCGTTCGTCGTCGGTGCCGCGGATGCCGTCCGAGTAGTCGTTGGCGTAGTTCGAGCCGATCTGCAGGCCCAGCGCCACGAGCAGGGCGAGCAGGCTGCGGAGGAGGACCCCGCCCACATCCGGGATGGGCGCCTCGCCGGGACCGGTGGCCCCGAGGATGATGGCGGAGAAGCCGCCGATATCGCCGAGGCCTGCTCCCGTGCCGATCAGGACGGGAGCCAATGCGAGTGGAAGGGTGCGCAGACGTGCACCCGAGACCCACTCTCCGAACGTTGCCATCACAGGGCCTTTCTGCTCATCGGGACCCATGTATATTACCCGGCTCCGTGCTGCGGCCTCCGTCCGGGCCGGACGGAGGCCGCACCCGGTCTCCCGGCCGCGGTCCTCCGCCTTCGTCGTCAGGACGGCGCGGCCGTTCAGGGTGAGACGATCACCACGGTCTTCCCGGCGCGGTCCTGCCAGGACCGGCGCCGGGGCGTGCTGTCGAAGAGCAGGCTGAGGTCGACGAGGATCTGGTAGATCCAGCCGACCACAGGCAGCACTCCGGGTCCGAACTGCACGAGCGCCCGGGTGAGGAAGCTGCCGCCGGACGGGCGACCGCCGTCGGCCTCCCGGACGATCCTGATCCCCATGAGCTTCTTGCCCGGCGTGCGCCCGGCGGTCGTGTTGCAGATGAGCTCGAGCGCCACGGCCAGGAGCATGGAGACGATAGGACCCACGATCCAGCCGACGATCGGGATGAGCGCGATGAGGAATCCCACGCCGAAGAGCAGGATCCAGTCGATGATGCGGGCGATGAGCCGCTGGCCCGGAGTGGCGAACTGCACCGCACCCGGAGCCGTCTGCGCCATTCCGCCGCCGGGGTGGTGGGTCTGTCCGCCGGGCTGCGTGTGCTGGGCAGGCGGCGAGGCCGGCTGCACGGGGCCGCCGGGCTGCGGGCCCCGGTAGGTGA
>NZ_JALAHB010000066.1 GCF_022712115.1 Brevibacterium sp.
ATCCGCAACTCCGTGAAGATCACGGTGGACGCCGACGACGGCTCCGTGGACTTCTACGAGTGGGACGAGAACGACCCGGTTCTCCAGGCGTGGAAGAAGGTCTTCCCGGACCTCATCCAGCCGGTCTCGGAGATGTCCGGCGACCTCATGAGCCACGTCCGCTACCCCGAGGACCTGTTCAAGGTCCAGCGCTCGCTGCTCACGCGGTACCACGTCTCGAACGCCGCCGAGTACTACTCGGGTCAGGACTTCTGGACGCTTCCCGTGGATCCCACGCTGGACCAGGCGAACGGCGCGGTGCAGCCGCCGTACTTCCTCACCCTCCAGATGCCGGGGCAGGAGGATCCGGCGTTCTCGCTGACCTCGTCGTTCATCCCGCGCCCCATCGAGGGACAGACGAGGAACAACCTCACCGGCTTCCTCGCCGCGAACGCGGACGCGGGATCCGAACCGGGCGCGGTCTCGGAGGAGTACGGTCGCCTCCGGCTCCTGCAGCTGCCGAGGAACACCACGTTCCCCGGCCCCGGTCAGGCGCAGAACAACTTCAACACCGAGCCGGAGATCCAGACGAGCCTCAACCTGCTGCGTCAGGGCGAGTCCCAGGTGGAGAACGGCAACCTGCTCACGCTGCCGGTGGCCGGCGGTCTGCTCTACGTGCAGCCCGTCTACGTCCGCTCCGCGGGGGAGACCTCCTACCCGGTGCTGCAGCGCGTGCTGGTGGCCTTCGGCGAGCAGATCGGGTTCGCCCCGACGCTCGACGAGGCGCTGGACCAGGTGTTCGGCGGCGACTCCGGCGTGACCGCGGGCGATTCCGACGCGGCCGACGGCACGGAGTCCGGCGAGGCCGGCGGTGCCGGTCCGGAGGGCTCCGGCTCCGGCGGTGAGACGCCGGAGATGCAGGACGCGCTCGACCGCGCGCAGGACGCCATGTCCGAGGCCGACGAGGCACTGTCCAACGGCGACTTCGCGGCATACGGCGAGGCGCAGGAGAAGCTGCGCGGCGCCCTCGAGGACGCCCTCCGCGCGGAGGGCATCGACCCGGCGACGGGTCAGCCCGCCGAGGGCGGGGAGCAGCCTGCCGAGGACGCCGCCGGTCAGGAGTGATCGCCGCATTCTGAGCCGGCAGACGGCGGGTCCATGTCTGCGGAGGTTCAGGACGCGCGGTGAATGAGGAGCCCGCACAGTCCCGGTGCGGGCTCCTCGATGCATGGGCGCGGCTCTCCGCCCTGGGCTGTCAGGTCCGTGAGCGACATGTTCGCAGCGGGGTTCGGGCCGCTGGTTGGGGCTTCGGCCGTGCTGAGGCGGCACGTCGTGTTCGCGCCGGCGGGACTGTCAGTCCACGCGGTAGCCCACCCCGCGCACCGTCCGGATGAAGTCCGCGCCCAGCTTGCGGCGCAGATAGCCCACGTAGACGTCGACGACGTTGGACCCCGGATCGAAGTCGTAGCCCCATACGTGGGAGAGCAGCTGAGCCCGGGAGAGCACCCGCCCCCGGTGCTCCATGAGCACTTCCGCCAGCGTGAGTTCGCGGGCGGAGAGCTCCACCTCGCGGTCGCCGACGAAGGCTCGCCGGCGCCGCAGGTCGAGACGCACCTCGCCCACCCTCAGCTCGGTGAGCGGGGACTCGGACGGCCGGACTGCGGGGGTGCGCAGACGCAGGCGGATGCGCGCCAGGAGCTCTGCGAAGTGGAAGGGCTTGACCATGTAGTCGGCCGCACCGCCCTCCAGTGCGGACACTGTGTCACTGCCGGAGTCGCTGGCGGTGAGCACGAGGACGGGCAGGTCCCCGCGCTGCTCGCGCACCTCCTCCAGGATCTCGAAGCCGTTCATCCCCGGCAGGCCCAGGTCGAGGACGACGAGCTCGAAATCGCCGGTGAGCGCATAGTCGCGGCCGGTGTGGCCGTCCGCCACGACGGTGGGAGCGAAGCCCGCCGCGCGCAGCCCCTTGGCGATGAAGGAGGAGATGCGCTCCTCGTCCTCGACGATCAGGATCCGGCTCATGTCTCTCCTCGGGAACGGTACGGCAGATGCAGGCGGAAGGTGGCTCCGGGGCCGGAGGCGTCCACGGTGACGGTGCCGCCGTGGGACCGGGCGATGGCAGTGACGATCGCCAGACCCAGCCCTGCGCCCAGGTCCTCTCCGGCGGACGGGTCCTCCTGCCGGGCACGGGTGAACCTCTCGAAGATGGCCTCGCGCTGTTCGGCGGGCACACCCGGGCCGGTGTCCGCGACCCAGAGTTCCACCGCCTCCTCCGCGAGATCCGCACCGAACCGGACGGCGTCCCCGGGAACGGTGTGGCGGACGGCATTGTCCGCGAGCTGGAGCAGTGCCTGGGTGAGCCGCTGCGGATCGGCCCGGAGGACGACGGTCGCCGGTGGAGGATCGACCGCCCAGGCGCGGTTCGCGAGAGCGGAGGCCTTCGCCCCCACCTCGGCCAGCAGCTCGCCCACCTCTACGTCCTCGAGCCTCAGGAAGTCCGGCCGGCGGGCCTTGGCCAGGAGCAGGAGGTCGTCGACGAGCCGGGACATCCGTGCGATCTCGTCCAGCAGGAGCACCCGGGTGTCCTCGACGTCGTCGACATCCGTGGGATCGAGGACCTCCAAATGACCGCGGAGGACGGTGAGCGGCGTCCGCAGCTCGTGACCCGCGTCGTCGAGGAACTGCCGCTGCGTCTCGAACGCGGACTCCAGCCGGTCGAGCATGGCGTTGAAGGCGCGGACCAGCTCCGCGAGGTCGTCGTTCCCGCTGGCCTCCAGCCTCCGGTCGAGCCTGCCGCCGGAGATGGACTGTGCCGCCGTGCGCAGCTCCGTCACCGGCTGGAGGAGACGCTGGGCGATGAAGGACGAGGAGGCGGTCACGAGCACCGTGGCGATGATCGCGGACAGGGCGTAGGTCCCCATGAGCGCCTGCAGTCCCGAGCGTGCCGCGGTGATGTTGTGGACGACGACGAAGCCCGCCTGCGCGCCGCCTGCGGTGAGAGGCAGGACGGCGAAGCGGTACTCCACCCCGTTGATCGTCTCCGAGGCCGATCCGCCGGCCGCGAGCATGCCCTCGATGCGGTCCACGAACTGCGGGGTCTCGCGCAGCAGCGGGTCCGCGCCGCCCTGGTAGAGGACGGTGCCCTCGGTGGTGAAGCCGAAGAGGGTCTCCGCACTCGCCGGTTCGTTCCGCTCGAGGAAGAGCCGCAGGAGGCGGTCCACGGATTCGAAGGCCTCGCCCGTGTCCGGATCGATCCCGGATTCCGCGAGGCCGCGGAACTCGGCGATCTCCTGCCGGAGCTCCTCGGTGATACGGCGCTCGAGGGCCGCTGACTCCACGGTGTAGAGGACGATGCCGACGAGGCTGAGCACCGCGACCGTCATGAGGGTGACCCCGGCGGTGATCCGCTGCGCGACGGAGAACCGTGTCCGTCGTCGCTCAGTCGTCGTCATCGTCGTCCCCGTCGTCATCATCGTCGGAGTCCCCGTCCTCGGAGTCCGAGTCGCCGTCCGTGTCTGCGTCGTCCGTGCCGTCCGTGTCATCGTCGTCGAGCTCGTAGAGCTTGGGCGGCGCCGGTTGGAAGCGGTCCTCGGGCCGGTCCTCCGCCGGCGCGGTGTCCGCCCCGTCCGTCGGAGGCTCCGTCGCCTCCGCGGAGGGGTCCGCGGTCGAGGTGGCCGCCGGTGAGGGCACGATCTCGACCGGGCTGAGATCCGGAGCGGATCCGGTGCCGGTGCCGGCCAGCCGCGCGGCCAGCAGCACGCCTGCTCCGAGAAGGAGCAGTGCGGCGAGTGCGGCCAGCACGGTGTTGAACCGGGTCATGCTCTCACAGTGCCGCATCCGCTCACGGCTGTCGACGCACGGGGATGAGAGTCCTCTTAGACGAGGAGGGGTGCCGCCGCGTGGAATGCCGAAGGGCC
>NZ_JALAHB010000067.1 GCF_022712115.1 Brevibacterium sp.
CTCCCCCCCCCCCCGCCCCGCGGCGCCGGGCCGCCCCTCACCCCCCCACCCGTTGCGCGGGCTTCTGGGGGGGGGGGCCGGTTCCCCCCCTGCGGCGCCGGCCCTTCTCCGCATTCACCCGGGCTTCCGGCACCGAGGCACCGGCCGCGGCAGGCGCATCCGCAGCGGGCCTGCGCTCGGCGGGCGTCCGCCCGGTGGGCGCGCCCTTCCCCTGCGCGGGCGCGCCGCGGCAGGCGCACGCCCGCCTCCGGGCGGGGTCTCTCAGGCCTCGAACTTGTAGCCGAGGCCGCGCACCGTCACGAGCAGCGAGGGCGAGGACGGCTCCTTCTCGACCTTGGCGCGGAGCCGCTTGACGTGGACGTCGAGGGTCTTGGTGTCGCCCACGTAGTCCTGGCCCCAGATGCGGTCGATGAGCTGCCCGCGGGTCATCACGCGCCCGGCGTTGCGCACCAGCATCTCCAGCAGTTCGAACTCCTTGAGCGGCAGCGACAGCTCCTCGCCGCGGACGGAGGCCACGTGGCGGTCCACGTCGATCCGGACGCCGCCGGCCTCGATCACGGCCTCCTCCAGATCCGCGGGCTCCGCGTTGCGCCGCAGCACCGCACGGATGCGCGCCAGCAGTTCGCGTGACGAGTACGGCTTCGTCACGTAGTCGTCCGCGCCGAGCTCCAGCCCCACCACCTTGTCGATCTCCGAATCCTTGGCAGTGAGCATGATGATCGGCACGTTCGACTTCGCGCGCAGCTGACGACACACCTCGGTGCCCGAGGCGCCGGGGAGCATGAGGTCGAGGAGCACCAGGTCCGCGCCGCCGCGGTCGAACTCCGCAAGGGCGTCGAGACCGTCCGCGGCAACCGCGACCTCGTACCCCTCCTTGCCCAGCAGGTAGGAGAGCGGGTCCGAGAACGACTCCTCGTCCTCGACAAGCAGAATGCGCGTCACGTCGTCTTCCTTCTTTCTCTCGGGTCACCGGGCGGCGCCTCCTCGGCGCTCTGCGCGGCGAGCTCTTCCTGGGAGTCTAGGCGGACCGCCGCCGGGGCCTCGGCAGCCTGGTCGGTCTGCCCGCCGGCGGCGGAGGCGGAGGCCGGGCCCGCGTCCCCTGCGGGCACGTCCCCTGCAGGCCGGTCGCGTGCAGGCCCATCGCCGGGCGCAGCGTCCTCCCGGGAGGCATGACCCTCCTCCACGTGGGGCAGCTGGCCCGTCTGCGGTGCCTGCGGCAGGACGATGGTGAAAGTGGAGCCCTGCCCGGGCCGCGACCACACGCGGACCTCTCCGCCGTGCGTCGCCACGATGTGCTTGACGATGCTCAGGCCCAGACCGGTGCCGCCGGTCATCCGGGAGCGGGCGGGATCCACACGGTAGAACCGCTCGAAGACGCGCTCCGTCTCCGCCGAGGACATGCCGATGCCCTGGTCCGTCACCGTGATGACGACGCGTTCGTCCTCCAGCCGCGTGCCCACGCCCACGCGGGTGCCCTCGTTCGAGTAGCTCACGGCGTTGTCCAGCAGATTGCGCACGGCATTGACCAGCAGCTCGTAGCTGCCGTCCACATACCAGTCGCCGCCCGGCGCCACGGAGAGCTCGATGTCCTTGCCCGCGGCACCCGTGCTCGCCCGGTCCACGGCGTCCGCGATGACCTCGGTGACGGAGACGCGCGCCGTGCTCTGAGGCGTCTCGTGGTCCTGCACGCGGGAGAGGTCGATGATCTCCTGAACCAGTTGCGTGAGACGCGTGGACTCCTTCTGCATGCGGGTGCCGAACCGGGCCACGGCCTCGGGGTCGTCCGCGAAGTCCGTGACGGCCTCCGCGAGCAGGGCGATCGCGCCGATGGGCGTCTTGAGCTCGTGGGAGACGTTCGCGACGAAGTCCCTCCGGATCGCATCCACCCGGCGCGCATCCGTCTGGTCGTCGCAGAGGACGAGGACGAACGCCTGCCCCAGTGCGGCGACCCGGGCGTGGAGGAAGCGGGGATGCGAGGCCTCGCTCGCGGAGTGCTCGAAGTCGAGTTCCTCGATGAGCCCGCGAGTGCGCACCCGGGCGACGATCTCCTCGAGCCTGCGAGAGATGAGCCGGTGTCCGCGCACCAGACCGTAGGTGTAGGCGGCGGGAGAGGCCTTGACGACATCGTCCCCGGCATCCACCACGATGGCGGCGCTGGGCAGCACCGCGAGCACCTCCGCGATGCCGTCCGGCAGCTCGCTCTCCGAGTGCAGGTCGGCGGTGCTCCGGCTCGCCGCAGAGAGCCGGAAGGCCATGATGCCGGCGATTCCCACCGCGAGGCCGACCACCCCGGTGACCACGGCGACGATGAGCAGTTCCACGTGCACCAGCCTAAACGGACGGTGAACGGTCCATGCACCTCCACGGGGCCTGCACCTAAGATGAATGCAAAGGTTCACTCGGAGGACGTGAACGGTTCACCCGCCACTGAGACAGTGAGCGGCGGATCCCTGCTCGCCGGCACCGCCGAATGACGGTTCGATCCACCTCGTCCGGTACATGGGAAAGGAAACCTGCGAATGCGCGAAGTGTTCCAGAACGAGCTCGACGGGCTCGCCGACAAGCTCACCGCGATGGCCGAGAAGGTCGTCACGGCCATCGACAAGGCCAGCGAGGCCCTGCACGAGAACAACCTCGAGCTCGCGGAGGAGGTCATCGCCGCGGACGCCGCGATCGACAGGCTGCAGCTCGAACTCGACAAGTCCGCCGCGGAGATCCTCGCGCTGCAGGCGCCCGTGGCGGCAGATCTGCGCGTGGTCATCTCCTCGCTGCGGATGAGTGCCTCCCTGGAGCGCATGGGCGACCTGGCGCGCCACGTGGCCCAGCAGGTGCGCATCCGCTACCCCGATTCCGCCGTCCCCGCCGGCTTCGAGCCGGTGTTCTCGCGGATGACGGAGGCCGCCGGGCGCATCGCCCGGGCGATCCACCACCTGGTCTCCAACCCGGGCCTCGAGGCCGTGCCCACCATCGACGACCTCGACGAGAGCCTCGACACCCTGCACCTGCGGGTCTTCTCGCAGATCTCCGATTCTGACATCAAGCCCGCCGAGGTCGCGGACGTCACCCTGCTCTCCCGCTACCTCGAGCGGTTCGGCGACCACGCCGTCTCCGTCGCCCAGCGGATCGAGTACCTGCTGACCGGCAACTGGGACTCCAAGCTCATCCCCGGCACGGACTGACACAGCCGGGGCCGGGCGCAGGCAGCGCCCGTGGGTCCCACCTGCAGGCGCGCCTTCCGACTAATGCGTGTGCCGATGCCAGGTGCATGCAGAAGCCCTGCACGCATGTGCGCCCGTCACTCCACTTCCGTGGAGTGACGGGCGCACATGCGTCTGTATGGGCAGGCGGCCTGCTCAGAGGCGAGCCGGCGTCACCGGCCCTGGTTCGCGACGGCTGCGGCGGCCTCGGCGGCGGCATCTGCATCCAGGTAGGTGCCCCGCGCGGTGACCGGTGCCAGCGTCTCCTCGTCCAGCTCGTAGTGCAGCGGGATGCCGGTGGGGATGTTGAGGCCGGTGATCTCCTCGTCGCTGATCCCGTCCAGGTGCTTGACGAGGGCGCGCAGGGAGTTGCCGTGGGCGGCGACGAGCACGGTGCGACCCAGCTGCAGATCCGGCACGATGGAGTCGTACCAGTAGGGCAGCAGGCGCACGATGACGTCCTTGAGGCATTCGGTGCGGGGCAGCGCCGCGCCCAGGTTCGCATAGCGCGGGTCTCCGGCCTGCGACCACTCGCTCGAGTCCTCGAGCTCCGGCGGCGGGGTGTCGAAGGAGCGGCGCCAGGTCATGAACTGCTCCTCGCCGAACTCGTCCCGGATCTCCTTCTTGTTCTTGCCCTGCAGCGCGCCGTAGTGGCGCTCGTTGAGGCGCCAGGAGCGGTGGGTGTCGATCCAGGACCGGTCCGCGGCCTCGAGCGCGATCTGCGAGGTGAGGATCGCGCGCTTGAGGCGGGAGGTGTGGACGACGTCCGGCAGCAGGCCGCTCTCCGCGAGCAGCTCGCCGGCGCGCACGCCCTCCGCACGGCCCTTGTCCGTGAGGGTGACGTCCACCCAGCCGGTGAACAGGTTCTTCTGGTTCCAATCGCTCTCGCCGTGGCGGAGCAGCACGAGGTTGTACGCCATGCCGACATTCTGGCACGTGCTGCGGGCTGCACGCGCCACCGTCCCGCGGGTGGGACGGCAGCGGAGCCGAGGTTGGACGCTTGTGGGACGGCGGCGGGACGCCCGTTGGTCCGCGGCGTTCAGTCCTCGCGGGGCAGCGGGGTGAACGTGCCCACGAACTCGTTGTCGTCCGTGTCCACGAGGTGGCGGAACGCCTCGAGATTGCGGGTGGACTCACCGCGGGCCAGCCGCCACGCCCATTCCCGCTTCATGGAGGTGAGGAAGCCCAGGGTCAGCAGCTCGTTGAAGGACGAGTCCGCGATGGTGAGGAAGCGTCCCAGGTAGGAGTCGAGCACGTCCTCTGCGCCATCCTGGACGCGCCCGTCCTCCTGCACGAACGCTGTGGGAGGCAGGGAGGCGTTGAGGTAGACGTCGTCGTAGCCGTCCACGGAGAAGGAGAGCCCGCCCAGGCGCCCGTTCTGCTGCAGCATCCACTGGAAGAAGCGCTCGCGGTTCTCGTCCGGGCGGCGCACCACGAAGGCCTGGAAGTCCACCGAATGCCTGCCGGCGCGGATGGAGACGTTGGTCTTGAGCTTCTTCTCCCCCGGCAGCACCACGACGATCTGGTCCGGAGCCACGGACTCGACCTCGACCTCGTTCTCGGCGGCCCAGGAGCGGATGAGCCCGATGACGGGATCGGAGGCTGAGGGCATACCCGCGTCGCCTGCACCGGCCTCGGAGGCGGATGCCGGGGCGGACGCGGCCTCAGGGGCCGGTGCCGAGGCGGACGCGGGCTCAGAGACGGGCGTGGTGCCGGCCTCGGGCACGGGAGCCGTCACCACGGCCTCGAGTGCGGTGAGCATGCCCCGCTCCGCGCGGTCCCAGCCCAGGTCCGCCGCATCCGCTGCGGCGGTGGCCCCCAGCCGAGCCCGGAGCGCGGGATCGAGGAGCAGGCCGGTGAGCGCCTGCGCCCACACCACGGGGTCGTCGCCGTCCACCAGGATGCCTCCGCAGCCGTGCCGCACCACGTGCGTGAGCCCGCCCACCGCGGTGGCGAGGACGGGCGCACCGGCGGCCTGCGCCTCGGCGGCGACCAGGCCGAAGGACTCGGAGCGCGAGGGGACGACCACCAGGTCAGCGGCCCGGTACCACTGGGCCACCTGGTCCGCCGGCACGGGCGGGCGGAACTCGATGAGAGGGGCCGCGGCCGAGGCCGTCGCCGCCTCCCGCAGGCCGCTCGGGTCCGCCTCTCCGGAGGCATCACCGAGGAACACGGCGCGCACTCTGCCGGCAAGCGCGGGTTCCGTGCGGACGAGTTCGCTGAGGGCGTCGATGAGCACGTCCGTGCCCTTGATGTGCTGCATCCGGCCCACGCAGAGCACCAGGAGATCCGTGTCCTCCTCGCCCAGCGCGCGCCGGGCGTCCTGCATGGAGCCGGGGCGGAAGGTGGCGGTGTCGATTCCGGGCGGGGTCACGGCGATGCGGGAGTTAGAGTCGTGGAGGAGGTGCTGGGCGTCTGCGGCCTCGGACGGGGAGTTCGCGAGGATCAGGTCCGCCTCCGCAGCGATCCGTGCCTCAGCCTCGAGCCGAGCCTGCGGTTCGCGGTCCTCCCCCAGGTCCCGGTCCTTCACTGCGCCCAGGGTGTGGAAGGTGACGGCGAGGGGAGGCGTGTGAGTGCCCTCTGCACGCAGGAGTGCGCGGAGGTGACATGCGGTGAGTCCGGAGACCCAGTAGTGGGCCCACAGGAGATCCGCGCCGCGCAGGAGCGCACCCAGGCGGTCGTCCGCGAGCAGGGCGCGGGCGCTGTC
>NZ_JALAHB010000068.1 GCF_022712115.1 Brevibacterium sp.
TCCTCGAAGCCCTCGACGGGGACCGTGCCCTCCGCCGTGAGCTCCCCCGCGATGTACTTCGCGGCGGCGCGCAGCGCATGGGGGTTGTCGTCATAGACGGCGAGCACCGTGTCCGCTCCGGAACCCGCCACCTGCCACGGTGCTGCGGTGCCCACTGCCACGTCTGCGGCGGCCTCACCGTCCAAGCTCACCGTCGTGCCGCCGGAGCCCACCGTGAGACCGACCTCCTCAGCCGCCTTCTTCATCGCGGCCTGCTGCGCCTCGTCCCCACCCGTGATGCTGACGGTCTTCGCCGGTTCCGGGAGGGTGCACTCACCCTTGAGCACGGTGAGCGAGGCGTCCGCGAGCGCAGTGAAGCTCTCGTCCGCCTCCTCGTCTGCGGGAGCGTCGGCTTCCGCGGCCTCGGCGGCACGAGCCTGCCACAGCTGCATCGCGACGACGCGGCCGGCGGCCTCCACGAGCCGCTCCCGGTCCAGATCGCCGGAGTCCAGCGCCGACTTCAGCGCGTCCACCGCCACCTGCGAATCGTCCGGCATGAGCGCCAGGTCCGCACCGGCCCTGATCGCCTTCACGGTCTCCTGCCCCGGCTGTTCCGTGATCGCGCCCATGTTGAGCGCATCCGTCACGGCCACGCCCTCGTAGCCGACGTCCTCCCGCAGCGACTCGTAGACGTCCGGGTTGAGCGTCGCCGGCAGATCCTCCGCGCCGGGCAGGCCGATGTGACCCACGAGGACCGTGGGCACGTTCGCCTCCTTCGCCGCTTCGAAGGGCCCGTAGCTGGACTCCTCGAGCTCTGCCAGGCTCTCCTCGGACACCGGCAGCGATTCGTGCGAATCCACGGTGAGCGCCCCGTGGCCCGGGAAGTGCTTGGCCGAGGAGGCCACGCCGGCGGCGGTGTACCCCCGGATCGCCGCCGTGGACGTCGCGGAGACCAGCTCCGGGTCCGAGCCGGCCGAGCGCACATTGATCGTCGGGTCCTCACGCCCGACGGTCACGTCCGCCACGGGCGCGAAGTCGAGGGTGAAGCCCAGATCCCGCACGTCTGTGCCCTGCCCGGTGATCGCCTCCTGGGTGAGCTGCGGATCACGCGCGGCACCCGCGGCCATGAGCGGCGGGAACTCCACCGCCGCGCTGTTGAGGCGGGCCACGGGCCCACCCTCCTGGTCGACCCCGATCGCCACGGGCCAGCCCCTGTCCCCGATCGCACCGGCGAGGGTGTCCGTCACACCGGCGACGGTCTCGGCGTCCGCGCCGTCAGGCAGGTTGTATCCCATGACGATGGCTCCGGCGAGGTGCCGTTCCCGGATCGCATCCGCCGCGGCCTCCGCGTCCGTGCCGCGGAAGGTCATCATGATCACGCTGCCCACGAGTTCGTCGTCGCTCATGCCCTCGACGATCTCCCGCGCCTTCTCCCGGTCCTCCTCCGCGACCCCTTCTGCCGGGTCCGGAGCCCGGTAGTCCGTGGCCGGCGGCGAGGAGGGGACCGTCTCCTGGGCCGCCTCCGTGGTCTCCGCCTGCTCAGCGGCTTCGTCGGCGGGTCCGGAGCATCCGGCCATCAGCACGGCGAGGGAGGCCGCGACGGCACTCAAGCGTTTGCGCATGCCGACCATGCTAACGGTCCCGACTCCGCGGGCTGTCGATCCGCACGCGTGGGGACCGGCGCCCAGAACCGCGGGCGCGAGGCGGCTGGTGCGCCCGCGGGGACTGCGGCCTCGGACCGGAGCCCAGCACGGCGGGGGCCAGGGCCGTGCGCACGTGAGGCCGGCGTCTCAGGACCTGGCGCGCACGAGGAGCCGCGGGGCCAGGGCCACGGCGACGAGGAGGCAGACCCCCGCGGTGATCTCCAGCCCCACCGTGAAGCTGGTGCCTGCGGCGATGAAGCCCACCAGCAGGGCTCCGAGGCCGGTGCCGCAGTCGAAGCCGATGTTCCACACCATGCTCGCGATGTCGCGGTGACGGGGACCGACGGAGGCGAACGCCTCGATGAGCGTGACGTTCTGCAGACTGCCGTAGGCGATCCCGGTCAGCGCCATCCCGCCCAGCAGCGCCGCACCGCTCTGGCTGCTCACGGCCCAGGCGGTGAGGCCCAGGCCGAGTGCGCCGATCAGTGACAGCGGCGCCGGGAACCCGCGATGCCCGAACCTGTCCGCGAGACCGCCCACCAGCCAGCGGGTGGCCGCCGCGGTGAGCGTGAAGAGGAAGAGGCCCACCACTGCGGGCCCGCCCAGCCCCGGGAACTGCGGTGCGAAGGTGAGCAGTGCACCTCCCGGAGTGGTGATGGACAGCAGCACCAGCGAGGGCACGATGAGCGCCAGCAGAGGTCTGCCCGAGGTGCCGGACCGTGCGGGGCCGGACGTCGTGGTGTTGCGGGAGCCGGAGGGGGCCTCGGGAGCGGCCTGCCCCTCAAGGCGGTCGATCCGGCTCCCCAGCAGCAGAGCGGGTACGACCGCCGCGACCGGCAGCGCACCCAGCACGAAGACCGCCCAGAACCCCACCTGCTCCGCGATCCACACGGAGCTGGGCACGAGAAGCATCTGCGGCAGTGCGATCGAGAGGCCGTAGAGGCCGATCGCCCTGCCCCGGTGGGCAGGTCCCACGAGCACAGCCGTCGCCGAGGATCCGCACACCGTGATGACCGCGAACCCGGCACCGCGCACGGCAGAGAGCAGCAGGATGCCCGTGAGCGAATCCGTGAACAGGAGGGCGAGCGAGGGCGCTCCGAGGAGGAGCACCCCCGCCGTCAGGGTGGTGCGCCAGCCCAGCCGGAGAAGCGAACTCGGCACCAGGGTCTGGAAGGCCACCGTCGCGGCCATCATGACCGCGTTGACCATGCCCGCACCGGCCTCGTCCGCTCCTCCGCGCACGGCCCAGAGCGGCGCCGTGGACAGCAGAGAGCTGTACCCGGCGAACCCGAGCATGGACAGCGCCATGAGCGCGCGGATCCCCGGGGTCCGGAGCACCCCTGCACGCGTCCCGTCCTGTGCCATCTGCCTCCCTCTCCCCGTCGCGCGCGGTCCGTGGTGCGCTGTCCGTGGTGCGCTGTCCGCGGTGCGCTGTCCGCGGTGCGCGGCTCACCGCATCTCTCCCCCGAACCATCGCATATCGCACGGACACTGCTCCGCACGGAGGCCTCTTCGCACGGGCGGCATGCCCCGGTGACATATGACGCACCGCGTGGACGTGCGCGCAGCCGGCGTGCCAGAGTTCTTTCCATGACCGCTCCCACCGCGCCGCACGCTTCGCACACACCGCATGACCCTCTCGCGACCCTGCTGGGTGGCTCCCCGCTCCTCAGCGTCCTCTCCGAGTCCAAGCCGGAGGTGCTCGCTCACACCCGTGAGGCCTACTCCGCCCTGTACGCGGACGCGCACCCGCTCCCGGCCCCGGTGCTGCATGCGCTGGCCGCAGTCGTCGCGGCGCAGCAGGGCTCCGCGGAGCTGTACGCCCATCACCGGGCCGCCGGAGCGGATGCCTCTCTCCTCGACGCCGCTCTGGCGGGCGAGGATCTCCCCGACCCCGTACTCGCCGCCGTGTTCCGTCACGCGGACATCGTCTCGGTCTCCCCCGCGCTCGCGGAGCCGGAGGACCAGGAGCACCTCATGACCGCCGGCATCGACCCTGACCTCGTGGTGCTGCTGGGCCAGCTCGTCTCCTTCGAGTCCTACCTCATCCGGCTCGTCGCCGGGGCCCGTGCGCTCGCGGACGCCTACCCCGGCACCGCCGACGCCGGTACCGCAGAGTCCGGCGCGGCAGAGTCCGGTATCACGGAGGTCGGCACCGCAGAGGCCAGCGCAGCCGCGCCGGCAGATGCTCCGGAGTCCACGCGTGTACCCGCCAGCCGCGGCCGGGACGGCCAGCGCAGCGACCGGACCCGCGAGGGACGCCTGCGGCCCACCGCCTTCACGCAGAAGATGCTCGAGTGGGAGCCCTGGGTGCCCGCACCGGCCGCGGACGAGCTCACGGAGGAGCAGATCGCGTCCTTCGCCGCCAAGTCCGGCACCGGGAACGTCTACTTCCGCCTCATCAGCCGTACGCCGGGCGTGACGAAGGCGCGGTCCGCGCTGGACAACGAGGTGTTCCTCTCGAAGGCGGGGCTGCCCAAGGGCGAACGCGAGCTCGCCGCCGCCGTCTCCAGCAAGGTCAACGACTGCGTCTACTGCGCCTCCGTGCACGCGCGCAAGGCCACGCAGCGCACCAAGCGGGAGGAGGACGTGGACCGCGTCCTCGCCGTCACGCTCCCGCGCGACACGGACTGGGTCGCGAGTTCCGTCGAGCAGCTGGCCGACGGGCAGGACGAGCGCTGGACGGTGCTCGTGGAGACCGCCGCACGCCTTGCGGCCCTGCGCCCGGAGTTCACGGCCGCGGACGTGGCGCGTCTGCGCGGCATCGGCCTGGGAGACCTGGAGATCGCGGACCTGGTCGCCTCGACCGCGTTCTTCGGCTGGGCCAACCGGCTCATGCTCACCCTGGGCGAGCCCTACTGGCCGGAGGCCGAGTGACGAACACGGCGGTCACTGACGATCTGAAGGACGCGAACGACGAAGCCGGAGGCCGAGTGAGCGGCGCAGCGGATGAGGGGCGCACCGACGCCGGCACCCAGCACTTCGACGCGGTGATCGTGGGCGGAGGCCCGCGCGGCGTCGCCACCGTCATCCGCGTCGCAGCGCGGCTGCGTGCGGACGCGTCCCTGCCGCGACCGGTGCTCATCGCGATCGTGGACGTCCAGGAGGTGGGCCCCGGGGCCACCTGGCTCACCTCCCAGCCGGCGGAGTACCTCAACAACACGACGGCCTCGGCGACGACGATCTATCCGGACGAGTCCACCCCGCTCAGCGGACCGCCCTCCCCGGGCCCCACGCTGGTCGAGTGGATGGAGCAGGTCGCACGAGCCGGGAGCCATCCCGCCGGGGACTGGGTGACCGCCGAGGCCGGCCGCCTCCGCGCGCTCGACTTCACCTCCCGCAGGCTCCAGGGCGTGTACTACCGCGATCAGCTCGATGCGGCAGCGGCGGATCCGGCGATCAACCTCACCGAGTTCACGGCTCTGGCCGTCGACCTGGAGCAGGCTGATCTGGAGCAAGCCGGCCGGGAGCAGACCGCCCCGGAGAAGACCGATCCGGGGCAAGCCGGCCTGGACCAGACCACCCCGGAGCACACAGCCGGCACCACGCAGGCCCCCGACACCGCCGTGGTCCTCGCCGACGGCCGCCGGCTCGCCGCGCCCACCGTCGTCCTCGCGCAGGGCATGGTGCAGGCCAAGCCGGACGCGGAGGTGCGCCGTCTCACGACGTTCGCCCGGACCCACGGGCTCCGCTACGTCCCTCCCGGCATGCCCGCGGAGCGGGACTTCTCCGCGCTGCCCGCCGGTGAGACGGTGCTGGTGCGCGGCCTGGGGGCCAACTTCTTCGACGTGGTGGGCGCCCTGGTCGCGGAATGGGGCGGGACCTTCGAGGAGGTGCCCGGTGATCCGCACGGCCGCCTGCGCTACCTGCCGAGCGGCCGGGAGCCGCGCCTGGTGGCCGGCTCCCGCCGCGGCATGCCCTACCGCAGCAAGCCGGTGCCGTACTCCCAGGAGCGTCCGTTCACGCCCCGGTGGGCCACTCCCGAATGGTTCGCGGAGCTGGGCGAGCGCACCGGTCTCGACTTCGCCGCCGAGGTGTGGCCGAACATCGCGCGCGAGATCGCCGACCAGTACCTCGCCGCCCTTGCCGGCTGGGCCCCTGAGGCGCTGCGGGAGGACCTGCGCCCGGCTGCCTCCGAGACGGTTCACGTTCGTGCGGGCTCGTCCACCGCCTCGGGCGCGGATGTGCCCCAGCCCGGCGCAGCCAGCTCGGGCACGGATGCACCCCTGGCCGGCGCAGCAGGCGGAAACTCCCCCGAGTCCAAAGTCTCCGCCCCCTGGATCCCTACCCTGGAGGCCTGCCGCACGGGCGAGGACGTGGACGAGGTGCTCCGCACGGCAGTGACGGATCCGCGCTGGAACTGGACGATTGCGGACCTCCGCCGGCCCACGCGCGGCGAGCAGACCACGCCCGAGGCCTGGGCCGCCTTCGTGGAGACCCTCGTGACGGATGAGCTCGCCTCCATGAGCGAGGCCTCGGTGCACCCCCGCGCGGCGGTCAACCGTGTCATGAGCGTGCTCCGCGGCTCAGCACAGCAGCTGGGCGCTGTGGGGGCGGTGGCGGGCTCCTCGCTGGTCCGGGACCTGCACGGCTGGTTCGACTCGGACGGACTGTTCCTGGCCTCGGGGCCGCCGGCGGGGCGGGTGCGCCAGGTGCTCGCACTCATCGACGCTGGGATCGTCGATCTGCTGGGACCGGAGACCGTCGTCACCGCGGAGGCGAACAGCACCGAGGGAGGCCCGGGTGCCGGACGGTTCCGGGCGCTCTCCCGGATCACCGGCCGCACAGCGGAGTCCTCCGTCCTGCTGGAGACGCGCATGTCCAAGGGCCGCGTGCCGCACACGGACGACCCTCTGCTGCAGGCGCTCCTCACCTCCGGGCGTGCGCGCATCCACACGGTGGACTACGTGCAGACCGACTACCTGGAGGCGGGTCCGGCGGAGGTCTCCGAGACCGCGGAGACCGGCCACAACCTCGTCGACGAGTACGCGCGCGAGGATCCGAGCGTGGTGGTGCTGGGCATCCCGGCGTCCACGACGCAGCCGGGCAGTGCCATCGGCGCCACGCCGCACAAGCCGTCGCCGCTGCTGGCGGGTGCGGACATCGCCGCGAAGCAGATCGTGCGCAGAGCGGTGCGGAGGACTGTGCGGGGTCCTGCCGCCACGGCGGGCGCGGAGGCACCCGAGGCCGAGGCCGGAACACCCGCTGCCGGAACGTTCGCTGCCGAGGCGCCCGCAGGGGCCGAAACCCCTGCGGAAAGCGCAGTGTGACGTTCCGTGACGGAGCGGGCGGGCGCGGACCGCGGACGGCGCGAGCACGTGCAATACGATGACGCGCATGGTTGATTTCGCTGACTCCGCTCGCTCCACGCTGGGCGCCGAATGGGAGCTCGCCCTCGTGGATCGGGAGAGCCTCGATCTGGTGCCGCGCGCCGGCGAGGTGCTTGACGCGATCGCGGGATCCTCGATCGCGGGACACGTGGTCGGCGAGATGCTCACCAACACCGTGGAGGTGGTCTCCGGCGTGCACACCCAGGTGCGCGGCGTCGTCGACGACCTCGAGTCGATCATCCGCGAGCTGCGCCCCGTCACGGACGACCTGGGACTGGAGCTCATGAGCGCGGGCACCCATCCCTTCGCACTGTGGCACGACCAGGA
>NZ_JALAHB010000069.1 GCF_022712115.1 Brevibacterium sp.
CGGACAAGGAGCGGTATGCGGAGCTCATCAACCGCACCCAGTGGTGGGGCCGCCACATGCTCATATACGGCGTGCACACGCACGTGGGCATCGATTCCCGCGCGAAGGTCCTCCCGATCCTCAATGCGCTGCTCGCCTATGTCCCCCACCTGCAGGCGGTGAGCGCCTCCTCCCCCTTCTGGGAGGCGACGGACACCCACTACGCCTCGAATCGCGCAATGATGTTCCAGCAGCTGCCCACCGCCGGACTGCCCTACCAGTTCCAGGACTGGGCAGGCTACGAGAAGTACGTCCAGGACATGCTCCACACCGGCGTCATCGACCAGCTCAACGAGATCCGCTGGGACATCCGGCCGGCTCCGGGCTGGGGCACCATCGAGGTGCGCGTGTGCGACGGTCTGGCCACCACGGCGGAGCTCGCCGCGGTCACCGCCTTCGTGCAGTGCCTCGTGGACGACTTCTCGGAGCGGCTGGACCGCGGCGAGACGCTGCCGACGATGCCGGACTGGTTCCATGTGGAGAACAAGTGGCGGGCGGCCCGCTACGGCATGGACGCCATCATCATCGAGAATGCGGCGGCGGACGAACGCCTCGTCACCGAGGTCATCGCCGACGAGGTGGTCCGGCTGCGTCCCGTCGCCGCCCGGCTGGAGTGCGAGGAGGAGCGGGAGCTCATGACCTCCTTCGCCGCCTGGGGCGCCGGCTACCAGCGTCAGCGCGAGCGTCTTGCGCGCACGGGCGACCTCAAGGACGTCGCCGGGCTGCTGGTCGAGGAGTTCCGCGCCGGGAGGCCGTGAAGAGCACCGCTGTTCATCGTGCACGGTTCTTCGGAGGACGGCCTCCTCCCCGGCCGTTTCGATCAGAGCAGCTGCGGGTCGGTAGTGAACGCGACAGTGATCCAGTTGTTGGGATCCTCGGCACCGAGTTCGGCGCCCACCTCACGGCGGATCCGATCCCACTCCTGCAGGGGCTTGACGTCAGCCTTCTCCGGCACGAGGAACACGATCTCCACCTGCCGAGAACGCCCGACCTGCACCGGATAGACCGCGGAAGAGCTGAACCCGTGGGTGTGCGCGGTGCGCTCGGCAACCGCCTCGGCCTCTGCACGCAATGAGCTCGGAGTCACGAGCGCTATCTCACGCACGGCCCTCCGCAGAGTAGGGACCGGGATTGGCAGCAGGACAATCGCCACTAGCACGAGCACGGCCGGATCCACATAAGGCGTGAGCTGATCCTGACCCCGAGCGTCGAGCACTGCTCCGAGCACGAACGCAAGCAGCAGCGCTCCGGTTACTCCGCCGGTCATGATCCAGCCCTTCACGTCCATGGCCACCAGCGCCGAACCGATCTTCCGATTCGCCCGGTGTTCGACCACGGCAAAGGAGACTGTCAGGATCACCACGACCACCGCGTACACGACAGCCGGACCGAACTCCACCGCTCGCCCGCCGGAGAAGAGCGCGAGCACCGCCTGGACGAGCGCATAGCCAGTGACGGCCATCATGAGGAGCGCGTTCAGAGCAAGGACAAAAGGCTCCAGGTGCCAGTAGCCCACCCCGAAGAGAGACGAGGGGCCGCGCAAGAGCGAACGAGTGATGAGTCCGGCAACCTGGATGGACACAAGCGACATGATCGCGTCGACAAGCGAGATCATCCCGTCGAAAGCGATGGCATAGGAGCCGGACAGCAGGCCGAAGCCGATCCCCAGCGCCGCCACCGTGAGAATGCCCGTGAGTGAGACTGTCAGTGCCTTCTTCTCGCTGTCCACGACCGCCCTTCCTCGCTCTCACCTGCGGGCCGCCGCAGGGCACCGGGCCCGGAGGCTCCCGGGCACCACCCGAACATCATTGGATTCCACCAGCACGCGCATGCCGTGTGAGACACACGGCCAAGATTACCACTCCAGGGCGGACAGGCATGTCATCAGCGCGCCGGAGGGGGTAACATGCAAGGCGGCCCTCTTCCTCGGAATCAGCTTTCGGGATTCCAGGCCACCAAGGAAGCCCAGCTGCACAGCGGCCTCATTTCGCACAACCATGGAAGGCACTGATGTCGACTCAACATCCACCGCCCAAGCACGGGGGGCAGCGTTCACGCCTGAAGCGCGTTGCCTCCGCACTCGGCACGCTAGCCCTCGCGTCCGGCGCACTCACCGCAACCTCGGTCATGACCGCAGCGCCAGCGGCAGCAGTCACGCAGAACGGCTACGTGTTCAACGACGCGTGGACGATGACCGGTGACAACGTCACCACTCAGTATTCGCCCACGAACGGCGGCGCTTCCTATCACAGCGCAGAGACGCTCCTCCCCTCCCGGCTGGGCGGCGTGGAGGTCGAAGCCAGCTTTGCGGAGAACTCCGACCGAAGCCCCTCGACATCCGTGTTCGGCAACGGCACGAACCAGGGTGCGTACCGTGCCACGGCGGCGAACTTCCTCGGTGCGCCTAACCCTGCGGATCTCCCCGCACTCGGCCTCTACACCAATGGCTCCGCTGGGTGTGGTGGAGCGCTGGGCACAGCGGCTCACCAGAACCAAAACGGCGCCTGCGATGTGGGTCAGCTCACTCTGAACTTCTCCAAGCCGGTCACGGACATGGTGCTCGACATTTCCGGTCTCGGCGGCTTCGTGTGGGCAACCCCGGCCAACAGCAACGGCAACAGCGGCGCGCGGGGTTCCTTCAACACCACTGACTGGAGCCTCGCTACCGAGGGAGTGACCTTCGCAAGTGTCTCCGGCGGAGCGGTCAACCTGTCCGCGGACGCGACCTCACTCACCGTGGACGACCTCAACACGTGGACGAACTGCAACGAGAACCCGCAGCAGCAGCCCGGTACGCGCCAGGCGAGCCCGCGCACCGCATCAGCCGGCTGCGGTTCTGTCATCCTCAAGGGCACCTACTCTGAGGTCACCTTCGACATCTCCGCACACGCCACACCCTTCTCGGCATACTCCACTGCGGACTACGGAACCGGTGCCGCCTACTTCGTCAATGACGGCAGCCGCTTCGATGGGGTCAACGGCCTCAACACCACCCTGTCCGAGCGCAACCTCGCCAACGACCGCACCGACTCGCAGAACGCCGATCTGCAGCGCGTCTCGCTCCGCCTGCCGGAGAACGGCCGGATCGGTGACAGAGTCTGGAGCGACACGAACGGCGACGGCATCCAGGACGAGGGCGAACCCGGTATCGCCGATGTCGTGATCGAACTGCTCGACGCCGATGGCAACCCGGTCCTCGACGCCGATGGCAACCCCATCACGACCACGACGGACACCGATGGCAACTACGTGTTCGAGGACCTCCCCTACGGCGAGTACAAGGTGCGGGTCAGCGCTCCCGAGGGCATGGTTCCGACCACCTCGGGCGCAGGCGATGACCGCGCAGCGGATTCCGATATTGATGCCAATGGCGAGTCCGGCGTCGTGTCGATCGACTCTGCAAACCCGGAGAACAGCGACACCGATGCCGGCTTCGTACTGGCTCCGGAGGCCACCGATGATGAGTCGCACGGCAACACCATCGGCGACCCCGTCACCGTCCCAGTCCTCGACAACGACTCCGAGGGACTCGTCCCCGGCACGGTCAACATCACCGACCCCAACGGTGACCCCGTCAAGGAACTCGTCGTTCCCGGCGAGGGCACCTGGACGGTGAACGAGGACGGCTCCATCACCTTCACCCCCGAAGACGGCTTCGAGGGACAGCCGACCGACATCTCCTAC
>NZ_JALAHB010000070.1 GCF_022712115.1 Brevibacterium sp.
GATGCTGCGCGGGGACCGCCTTCGCGGGCGTGACGGTCGTAGACCATGCGCACGGCGCGGTCACGCAGCTCTGGACTGAACTTCTTGGGCATGCTCCGATTCTCCTTGCTGAGACTCGGAACGGAACCCAGGGCGCTTCAGACAAAGACATGCATGAGGCGCTCCTGGTAGTTGGTGTCACCCCGCCTGTCGGAGTCGAAACCCCAACTCATCCGTTACAACACCGGGATGTCGTAACACCTACAGCCCACCCCGGCTCGGCGCAGGTATCGCGCGGTCGACCCCGCAACGCTTCCAGCAGACCTTTCGCACCGCTACCCGGCCCGAGCGGAACGCATCCATTACCACCCCGCCACCTCGTAACACTTGAGGCTCTCCGATGCTCGAGATACTATCTGTTACATGCAGAAGAAGTGTGACACTTGCGGGAACCTGTTCACGCCGAAGAGGGCTGATGCGCAAACCTGCTCCCCGGCCTGCCGCACGCGAAAGCACCGCCTGAAGCAGCGGCCGGACGACTACACGCCCCCTCCACGCATACCGCTTCCGGAGGAAGCCGCACGCCACACCTGGGAGCTGAACAAGACCACACGCAAGCTGGCCGGACTGCTCGCCGATGATCGGTGGAAGCGCAACCGGACCCGCATCGCCGATGCACAGCTCCCTCTGCTCCTGGAAGCTCGGGCACGACTCGACCGCGTCATCGGCGCCCTCCAAGGTGGGGCACCCTCCTCCGACACGGAGACATGACCGCCACCGACACCGTCCTCGAAGCCGAGCTCGACCTCAACCTCACATCGGAGGTCCGGTGCGAGTGCATCCAGACTGGCTGCCACCACCAGCACGGCTCCACCGATCAGCGATGCCGGTCCGCGGCCGTCTATCGCCTCCGGAACCAGTACCAATGTCGCCACGGCTGCGACCACGACGTTATTGAGGCGCTCTGCGAATGCTGCCTGGAGGACGTCCAAGCCTACGAGCGCACAGGATGGGCCCACATCGTCCGGCTGATGAAGCTGTGACCGAGACCGACGTCGAGCTCGGCGTCGACCTGAGCCTCTCCGTCGCATGCGAGTGCACGGCCGGGTACTGCCACTATCCGGAAGCAGTCGAGGTCCTCTGCGGAGAAGACGTCCTCGACGAAGCCCGTTGCGATGAAGGCGCGCAGTGGCAAGTGCGGTCGGAGTACTCGTGCGGTATGGGCCGCTGGCATGAGGAGGTGGCTCTGCTTTGCCCACCATGCCTGGCGGATCTCCGCGAGTGCGAGCGAATCGATGGCAGCGTCGACATCACCGGGGTCATGAGGCTATAGACGACGCTGCCGTCGACTTGTCAGTTCCTGTTCAGTCCATGGCGGCGGGTATCGAGTGCGGTCTTGAAATGACTCTCAGCAGCGTCGATCTCGCTGGTGGGTGTCGAGGGATCGAACACCCGCAGCAAGGAGAACCGGAACCCGGAAGGATCCAAGCCCCGCAACTCGACGTTTCCGCCGTGGCCGTTGGCCGCGTAGGCGCTCCAGCGCTGGCGGATGCTCTCCGCGCCATCCGCCTTACCGACATAGTGGCGACCATCGCGGGTATCCGTGATGAGGTAGATGCCCAGCACTGAGGACAGTGCAGTCCGCCAGGCCGCGTAACGTGGCTCTCGCATGACAGCCTGCAGGCGAGGGTAGTCGAGCACGAGCCGATCGAAGCCGGGGAACGGCACCGGCTCTGCATCAGCGATCTCGATAACGGGGTAGGCCGCGGCAGTCTGACCAGTCAGCCGCCAGGTCCTCGGTGACTTCCACCCAATGACGAGACGACCCCTAAGATCTGCCAGCCGGTCGGAACGGACGAGGTCGAAGGTGCGAAGCCGGCCATCGTTGGCGACTTCACCACGGTTCTCCACCACTGACCATAGACGCGCGCGGTCGCCACCTTCGCGGATGAACACGACCCAGGTCGACGGCGGCACGGCAGGGAACACGCGCGTCCGCACAGACTGTTGACTCGTGTAGGCAAGGATCTCCGCATCCGTGGAGTCGGCATGGATCCCCTGCAGCCCCGAGTCCTCATGCTCGCGCACGTAGGCATGGCGAAGGACCTGAACATCGGCAGGATCAAGACTGGCACTGCGCAAGACCGAGTCGAGCGTGAGAGTCATCGATGGAATCCCTTCTGGTGGCACACCTGGCCTCATCATCGCAGGCCCTGGCCCGTCACCAGCGCTCCTTGGCATATTTAGAACACCTGTTCGATACTAGTCCGCATGGGTTTCTCCAATCCGCGCACCCCCTGGACCGAGGTCGCCAACCGGCTTGCCGGCACGCACACGGAAGCCACCGGCTCAGACGCTCCCGCCTACTCCCGTCCCGACCGCCACCAGGTCTCCGTCGGCCCCGGCGGATCCGACGGCACCGACCGCTACGCCGAACCCGCGGGCCGGCACCCCGCACGCCGTGAAGCCGCCGTGGGCTGGGCCGAGCTCCACGTGCACAGCACGTTCAGTTTCCTCGATGGAGCGAGCTCGCCTGAGGACCTCGTCGATACCGCGGCCGCGGCCGGTCTCGAAGCTCTCGCGCTCACCGATCACAACGGACTCCAAGGTGCCGTGCAGCTCGCCGCGGCCGCCGATCACATCGGCCTACCGACTGTGTTCGGCTCCGAGCTCTCCCTCGACCTGCACGAACCCATCCCCGGCCAGGTCGACCCCCAGGCCACTCACCTCCTCGTCCTGGCACGAGGGCTGACCGGCTACCGTCAGCTGTCTGCGACGATCACCGAGGCCAACCTCCGCGGGGAGAAGAACCGGCCCGTGTTCGGCAGCCTCGAGGAGCTCGCCGCCAAGGACGCTGACTGGATGATCCTTACCGGATGTCGCAAAGGACCGCTGCACCAGGCTCTCACGGACCCTGACGGTGGGCTCGGCATGCTGCGGTATCTCGTAGATCTGTTCGGACGGGACCGCGTCGTCGTCGAGATCAACCATCAGCGGCTGCCGGACGACGATCGCCGACTCGATCACCTCTACTCCCTCGCACAGCGGTGTCGTGTGCCCGTCGTCGCGACGAACAACGTCCACTACGCCACCAAGGCCCACTACCGCACCAGTGCCGTGCGAGCTGCTATCCGCGCGCGTCGGTCTCTCCAGGAGATGAGCGGCTGGTTGCCACCCACCTCTGCTCGGCGCATCCATTCCGGGGAAGAGATGCTGCAGAGGTATACGCACGAGGAGATCCAGGAATCCGTGCGCATCGCACGCGAGTGCGCCTTCTCGCTCACTGCCGCACAACCGGATCTCCCGCGCGCCCCGATCCCCGCCGGCGAAACCGAGGAAAGCTACCTCCGCCGCCTCGTCGACGAACGCGGCCAGCGCCGCTACGGCCCCCGGACAGAGAACCCGCGCGCCTGGGCACAGCTCGACCGGGAACTGACCACCATCACTACCATGGGGTTCTGCGGGTACTTCCTCATCGTCTACGACATTGCCGAGTTCTGCGCACGCGAAGGCATCTTCTGCCAGGGCCGCGGGTCAGCGGCGAACTCCGCGGTCTGTTTCGTCCTCGGCATCACCGCCGTCGACTCGGTCCGCTACGAACTGCTCTTCGACCGGTTCCTCGCCCCCGAACGCGAGGGGTATCCGGACATCGACATCGACATCGAGTCCGGACGCCGGGAAGAAGTCATCCAGTACGTCTACTCCCACTACGGCCGCGACCGCGCCGCCCAGGTCGCCAATGTCATCACCTACCGCGCGAAGTCGGCCGTCCGGGATGCCGCTTTCGCTCTCGGCTACGAGCCCGGCCAGCAAGACGCCTACTCCAAAGGCCTCCACCGGTGGTCGAGCCTGCCCGAGCCCTCCGAGACCGACATCCCGCCCTATGTTCTCGAACTCGCCGGAGAACTCCTCGACACTCCCCGGCACCTGGGCATCCACTCCGGGGGCATGATCCTCGCCGACCGGCCCATCGGAGAGATCGTGCCCATCGAGCACGCCACCATGGACGACCGCACCGTCGTCCAGTGGGACAAGGACGACTGCGCGGCCATGAACCTGGTCAAGTTCGACCTCCTGGGGCTGGGCATGCTCACCGCGCTCCACGAGATGATCGACCTCATCGCCGCTCACACCGGTGAACGCATCGACCGCGCCGAGATCCCTCAAGAAGACCCCGCCGTGTTCGAGATGCTCTGCCGGGCCGATGCCATCGGCGTGTTCCAAGTCGAGTCCCGCGCCCAGCTCGCCACCCTGCCCAGCCTGCGCCCGGAGTGCTTCTACGACCTCGCGATCGAAGTCGCGCTCATCCGCCCGGGCCCCATCCAGGGCGGGGTCGTCCACCCCTACATCAAACGCAAGTCTGGTGCTGAACCCACCACGTTCGCCCACCCGCTGCTGGAGAACTCCTTGGGCAAAACGCATGGTGTGCCGTTGTTCCAGGAGCAGCTCATGCAGATGGCGATCGACGTCGGCGGGTTCACCGGCGGCGACGCTGACGCCCTGCGCAAGGCCATGGGCGCCAAGCGATCCAAGCGGCGCATGGCCGAGCTCGAGGCCCGGTTCATGGCCGGCGCCACAACTCGTGGAGTCGAGGAGGCCACTGCCAGGCAGATCTTCGAGCAGATCGCGGCGTTCGCGAACTACGGGTTCCCAGAATCCCACGCGATCAGCTTCGCCAATCTCGTCTACGACTCCGCCTGGTTCAAGCGCTACCACCACGCAGCCTTCACCGCCGGCCTCCTGCGGGCACAGCCGATGGGGTTCTACTCCCCGCAGTCCCTCATCGCCGACGCCCGCCGCCACGGCGTACCGATCCTGCCTGTCGACATCAACCAGTCTCAGCAGAAAGCCGATCTCGAACGCACCGAGACAGGCGTCCTCGGCATCCGCCTGGGCTTGGACTCCGTCCGCGGTGTCGGGGACGCGGCCGAGTACATCGTCGACGAGCGCGAAGACGAGGCATACGCGTCCATCGCGGATCTCGCTGAGCGCACCGGAGCACCCAAGAAGGCCCTCGAAGGACTCGCCACCGCCGGCGCCTTCACGTCCTTTGGTCTCGACCGCCGGCAGGCACTCTGGATCGCCGGCGGGCAAGCAGGAGCCGGTCCCGACGTCCTCCCCCACACCTCCACCGTCGAGGCAGCACCGGCACTGCCCCTCATGGACGAGTTCGAGACCACGCTTGCGGAGCTCATCTCCACCGGCATCACCGTGAACGGCTACCCGACCGCGCAGCTGCGCGACAAGCTCACCGCCCGCGGCTTCTCCTCGATCGCCGATACCCTCTCAACCGGTGACGGCCGACGGATCACCGTCGCCGGAATCGTCACGCACCGGCAGCGGCCGGCCACCGCCTCGGGGATCACGTTCATCAACCTCGAGGACGAGTTCGGGATGCTCAACGTTGTCTGCACTGCCGGCCTCATGGCCCACTACAAGACCGCCGGGCTACGGGCGAACTGGCTGGCCGTGACCGGACTCATCCAACGCGGCGACGGCGGTGTCGTCAGCCTCTACGCCCACAAGCTCATACCCGTGGAAGTAGGACTGCCGGCCTCGAGCCGGGACTTCCGATGACACAACCGCGGATAGATCCGCGACTGTAGGTTAAGCGCACCGCCGACCCCAAGCACCGCAATATGGCACGGTTTGACAGCACTCAGGATTGTCGATTTGCCCAAGGTGGAACAGGATCTACGTCGAACTCAGTATCTGGGGCTACTACTGGTCCTTCGTACATCGGGACTCGCACATCCCAGGCGCTCGTTACTTTCATCTTATGCCGGAGCAGTGTACGGACTATCTCCTCAAGGTCATACCAGAGTTCATACATCTCTGCAGTAGGAATCATCCCGTTGTGAATCAGTCGGCCTCGTGTCCCGGCAACCTTCTTCAGACGAGCAATTCCCCAACGGCCAGGTTCTCCAGCCGCATCCAGCGCAGTCTTCAAATCATCCGGTTTGAGTTTGTTTCTGCCGCCCGCCAACATATCTGCAGTTGCGGAAAGAAGTATGAAGCCAACCTCCGTCAGTCGATTCTCAACGCCGCGAGCGTAGAACTTGAGGGCAGATTGGAGGACTGGATCTCCACTGAAGGACCCGGACTTATCTTCGAGGTCGGCTAAGTCCACCTCCTCCACGCCAGGCGCGAAGGGCCTCATGGCATTTGTGGTATCCGCAGGCACTTCGCCGTCTTCAGTAATAATTCTAACGAACTCACCTACACGGCGATCAATGAAACGCTCGTCAATGACTGCAGTCAGTGCACCTAGCGCAGCCTCGCAACGGGCGCGGGCCACATTGATTTGGTCTGCTACCTGAAACTCAGACACAGTGAATTCAGCTTCCGCCACGGTGATGAACTGGCCCTGTCGCGACCAAAGGCGCCGCGTCACCTCAAACATATAGGGGACTTCGTCATCCGTCGTAATGACGTCAGTGTATTGATATTCGAAAGGCTCTACGGACTGCCGGATTTTTACATCTCCGACTGTCAACCAGCGATTTACCAACTGCCTCACAGGAGAACCCGAGAACCCTAGCTGAAATCGTGCCGTGCAACCGACGAGCGATGCATCAATAGCCTCCAACCGCTCGGCGGAAAAAAAATTAGTTGGGGTCCTCGCCGTCCCCGGCTTCTGTGGCATGCCTAGCTGATCCATGTTCGGAGTTTACCCTTGTCGGCACGTCGGCAGATGCCAAAGTCTCGCTACGGCGAACGGCTCCCCGGGGACCATCGACAGAATGAGGGGAAACACTCACCCGTTGATCGGTTCAGCCAGCTCCGGTCCGTCGCCCGTCAGTGGTCCGCGCACCTCATGGAAGGCCAGCCGCTCAACGACAGGATCCGACGCCGCCACCATCGCATCAACCAGGCTCTGATCGCCCTCCCGCGCGGGGTCGAGCCAGTCGGCCATCGCGTCGTCGGGAAGCACCAGCGGGGTGCGGTCGTGAAGGACGCTCACATTGCCCGTGGCCGGCCGAGTGACGATGGCGGCCGTCAGCGTCCACTCATCCTCCGAGCCCTTCGGCCTCCACCAGGAGTAGAGCGCAGCGAAGTGCAACACACCCTCCGGGTCGTAGATGAAGTGCGGGCGCTTCTTCTTGCCGCCCGGCTCCGAGGTCCACTCGTAGTACCCAGTCGCAGGGATGATGCCCCGGCTGCCCTTCAGCGGCCCTTTCCACGTCCGCTTCTCCGCCAGTGTCTCGCACCTTGCGTTGAAAGTGGGATAGCGCTGCTTCAGCTCGCTCGACCACGGCGGGACAAGCGACCAGTGCGCAGTATCGGCGTGACGGACGAGCTCACCGTCGTCGGTGAGCGTCTCGCGCAGCAGCGGAATCCCGCGGGTCGGTGGGATGTTCCACGACTCGTGCCAGCCGGGCTCGTAGTCCGTCAACCGCTGGCCCGTGACATCGAGGAACCGCCGGATGTCCCTGTCAACGGCGACATCAGCCGCGAAACGTCCACACATGGAACAAGGATCGCACCCCGCGTGTAGAAGCGGTAGGGGTCTCAGCCTCCGACAGGTATCCCACTATCCCGCTTGTATGCGGTACTTTGAAATCTGCCTTACCCATATTTCATGACAGGGAACCTGATGACCACACTCCCCCACCACCGAGGCCGAGGTCGCCCCCTCACCCTCGGCGCCCTCGCCTCAACTGCCGCCCTGTTCCTCGCCGCCTGCACCTCCAGCGGGTCCACCGACGAAGACGGAGGCAGTGACGCCGGCGCGCCCCCTCCGGAGCCGGCGTGGGGAGAGTGGCAGGAACTCGACGGTGACTGGCAGGCCATAGCAAGCAGCACCGACAAGGCCCTGCTCTCCAGCGGGGACGAAACCGCAGTCTTCGACTCCACCGGGCAGCGACTCTGGGACCTCCCCGAAGACCCCGACGGACTCGACCAGGAGCCCATCAAGGTCGAGATGGACGACAACGCCGTCTACGTCATGTACACCGAAGGCAACCCTCTCCTCGCCCTCGATGCCGACACCGGCGAGCAGCTCTGGCGATTCAATCCCAGTGACCTCGACAACTGCACACCGGCCAAAGGCGTCCACTTCGACGTCGACCCGCGCTCACCCGAACTCCTCGTCGTCTCCTACACCGATGACGGAGTCAACCCCGAAGACTTCCACCCCGGCTTCTGCTCCAGCGACATCCCCACGGACTCACCCTTCGCCTCACACGTGGTCAGCCTCGATCGCGCCACCGGCAAACAGCTCTACGAACCCATCAAAGACCAGATCGGCAAGACCGCAGTCGCCGGCGCCTTCGACTTCACCGGCCAGTACTACGACCGCGTATTCTACGAACGCCTCGGCACCACAATCACCCGCACCGATGTCCAGACCGGCGAGACCCGCTCCGTAGACGCCTACCTCTCCCAAGGTGCCGCAGCAACGAACTTCGGCGACGGAGGAGACGGCACCTTCACCATCGCCACCGGAGGAGACTCCTTCGAACAAGTCCGGGTCGATCGCTGGGCCGACTACTGGCAAGAAGGCGACACCCACGACTACGACGAAGGCGAAGCTACTGCAGTGGTCGCACCTCATGACCCGCTGTGCAGCTACAACCGCACTACCAGCCCCTCCGGCTACACCTACTGCAACCCCACCGAACGTCTCTCCGATGAGGACGTCATGCCCGTCTCCCAGCTCCTGGGCGACCCGAGCGGCGAAGAGATCTTCACATGGACTCCGGACGGCTCAGACCCGGACACGTGGGAGATCACCGGATGGGATGCAGCACGCAGTGCAGGAACACAACCCGGAGGAGAAGCCGACGCGCTGCTCGACCCCGTCGTCCCCGCCAGTGAATCCGCGCCGGCACTACTCGTTCTCCCCACCGAGCATGACGGACTGACCGCCTTCGACCTTCGCACCGGCGAGACCGTCTGGGAATCCGCCCCCGACACGGAGAACCCGCCCAGCACCGCCCACTACGTGCCGGCGACAGACGAGATCCTCGTCAGCTCACCCGGGAACCTCAAAGCCCTTGACGCCCGCTCGGGCGAGGAAGCGTGGGAAGAGACCGACATCGACCACGACGCACTCAACCTCTCAGCCAGCGGCCCTGCCGCGACCGTGCAGCGACCGGGGACGAACGCCACCACTTGGCTGCGGTTCGTAGAACCCATAGGAAGCTGATCTGCCGCCTTCAGACACCTCGGCGGCGTGCGTTCACTTCGAACGCACGCCGCCATGACGCTTACTCGGGCACAAGGCCGGGCAAGTCTTGCTGATCGCAGCCTTCAGTTCCCCGACGGCCGGCCCGCGTCCTCCCACTCCTTGAGCAGCTCAGCCTTGATCCGGCCCCGGTCACTGACTTCGTGCCCGCGCAGCTTCAGCCACTGACGCGCATCAGCGAGCTCCTCACGGGAATACCCGCTGCCGGACGACCGCGATGCCCGCGCACGCGCCGGAGACGCAGACGACTTCGCCTTTCGAGCAACTGCGAGATACGGCTCCAGAGCCTCACGCAGCTTCGCATCCTCCGCCTCGGTGAGATCGATCTCGTACCGCCGATCATCCAGACCGAAAACTACAGTGTGGACGTCGTCGCCGCTTGCACCGGAAATATCGGAAACGAACGTCTCAACTACCTGACGAGCCACAGCTTCTCCCGCAATCAGTTTCATGTACCCGAAGAACATATCACTGCAGAAACAAGAGCAAATGACCGAGGGACAGGATGGCGGATTACCTCATCCCCCTCTTTCTGCGGGTGGATGCGCATGGCTACTATCTGAGCATGGCAGGCTGCCTCTACCCCGGATGTGACAATCCCGTCGTCGCGCTGGACCTGTGCCGACCTCACTACGCGCGCCGACGTGCGCTCTCCGCACCACCGTGCGAGAAGGATGACTGCGAACGTCCGAGTACACGAGAGGGACTCTGCAGCCACCACTACTACCAAAGAGCCAAGGCCACCCGAGAACCCAATCTGGAACCGCTGAGCTACGCCACGCGCAGACGCAATACCCTCCTGCCCCAGGCACGAGCACTTCGTGCCGACGGGTGGTCATTCGCCCGGATCGGACGGGAGCTCGGTGTCACCGGAGACACCATCAGTCACTGGCTCCGACGCCCGTGAACGCGACCGAAGCCGGGAGAAGCCCCCGTGGGCCCAGCAGGAGTGTCTACCGGCCCGACCCTTCCTTCCTCGGCGCCGGGCGGGAGTCATCGATGCGGATATCCCGCGCTTTCAGCCACACCCACCGGTTCCGGCACCGCTCATCGTCGAGCTCGACCTTCACGATCTGAGCGAACACGTCATACGCCACCGCCCGCGCAGACAGCACCTCTTCTCCGGTCGCCCATTCGATACGCGCGAACACCGGTAGAGCAGGCCGGTCATCAGCGAACCCCGAAGGCGGAACGCTGTTGCGGATCGGCACGGACTCCGGCCTCTCAGGCGGATACCCTTGACATTGAGGGGAATGCGTGATGACGGGCGCATCAGCCGGCTCAGGGAGAAGGCCCTGCTCTTCCGCCAGGCTCACCCAGTACGGGTCCAGCTCCACTTGCGGGTTCGCCGTAAGGAGATGCCCCGCGAAGTCGACATGCTCGACCATCCACGCACGGATCACATCCTCATCCGTTGGATCGCGGAGCTCTTCTCCGTCCGGCGCGATGACGCTCACGCCCCCGCGGATGTTCTGCGCGTAGAAGCGCGGCAGCGTCGGGAACGCCTGGTGCAACCCCAGCGCGAGCTTCGCAGCCCTGCGCGTCGCCGGTTCTGCTGCCGCCCACTCCTCGTACGGGGCCGGCGGTTCCCATCTCTCAGACATGGCACCGACCATAGATCCCGGCACGGACACACCCACTTCCTCCGACAACGTTCCTGAGCGTCGGAACAGCCGGCCCGGGGAGGAGGACGAACGATGTCGCTGGCGACGATCCCGACCGTCGTCGGTGTGGACGGACGTCGACCCACACAGGTGGATATGACACATGCATCCGTCTTCTCAGTGGCCCAGGCCGCTCAGTTCCTCCACGTCGACGCCGAGCTCCTCCAAGATGCCGCGCACGCCGAACTCATCCCGCACCTGCGCATGGACAACATCGTCCTCTTCACGCAGGAGCACCTCACCGCCATCACCAACAGCGGACCGAGTCCTTCAGGCGAAACGTCGTGCTGCATCGACACCGACCCACACGGCCGCCGTCTCTGGTGCCGCGACTGCGCGGCCACCTATCTCCACCTGAGTGCGAAGACTCTCGCCAACTACTCCAGCGCCGGGACCGGCCCAGCTGTTCGCGGCGGACATGGCCGACCCCGCTACCGAAAGGCCGACCTCGACGCCTGGGTCGGGGAGGCCGCCTGATGGCGCGCACCGCACTCCCCCGCGGAGAACACACTCCCATTGCGTGGCTCGTCCGGGAGCCCAACAGCGCTACATGGACTGCGCTGAGCACCAAGCCGAAGGGCTACAAAGCACCCCGTGGAAGCATGTGGAGCGCCAGAGTCCGCTACCAGTTTGCGACAGGCCCCCGTCGCCTCACTGCCCAAGGGCGTACCAAGGGGATAGCTGAGCAGGCCCTGAAGAAGAAAGTCGAACAGGCCCGCCGGCAAGACGGCTGCGCAACCACGATTGACACCGTCGCCGACCGGCTCACCGCATATGTCACCGACCTCGCTGTCGGAGCTATCCCCACCGTGCGCACGGTCCGGTCCAGGACCACTTACGAATCCATCCACCGCACCTGGTGCACCGCCGACGGCGAGCACCGAAGCTCCATCGCGGACATCCCCATCACCGACCTTCGCCCTTCCGACCTCCAGCGCGAAGCACGACGCATCGCCGAAGCAGGAGGATACTCCCAGCTCAAGCACATCCGCGCGCTCTGGAACAAGTCGATTCAGACAGCGGTCGCCGATGGAATCATTCCGATCAATCCCGTCCGTGACATGGGCCCGCTGCCGGAGAAGCCCAAGGGGGCACCGGCCCGCGTATACAAGAACGGCGCGCCGAGGACCAAGAACGACACCCTCGCCGAGGACCAGATCAGTCAACTCCTCACGGTCGTCTACTCTGAGACGAAGTCGCGACGCAACGGCTTGGCCGACCTCGTCGCGCTCTCCCTTATCCTCGGACTGCGTATCGGAGAACTGAACTCGATGCGGTGGCAGGACGTTGACCTCGACAGTGAGATCCCCACCATCTCCGTGGTCGGAAAGCTCGTCCGAGAGAAGGGTCGTGGACTCGTCTGGGAGTCATGGACGAAGGACGCTCTCGAGTACCGGCTTATTCCCCTGCCTCCCGAGGCCATCGACATCTTCCGCAGGCGCCGCACCGCCCTGGACGACCTCGCCGACAAGGCGACAGAGGCGGACAGGACGTGGGTCGTTCCCAGCTCCACGCACACGACCCCAGACCCGGACGTCCTCAACAAGCGCTTCCGCCGCATCCTGGACAAAGCAGGTCTCCACACCGCGACCAACCACACTCTTCGTCGAACCGTCGAAGCTCGCCTCATGGAGGCCGGCGTCCCCGAAGTCGAACGAGAGAAGATCATGGGGCACTCCGCAGCCGTCGCGCATTCCTCCTACTGGGACCGCACCAGCTTGCCCCGGCATGCAGCCGCCGGCCTTTCAGGAGTGCCTCTCCCACAGGTCTCGACTGTCGGAGAGGCCGCCTAAGCGGTATGCTCCACTCGTCGGCACTCACGTGCCACCGGTAGCACGTTACTAGCACGCTATCCCGGGAATGCGTGGGAACCGACGGGATAAGCCGGGACTGACCTGCAGCAGCGAACACAACGTTTGACCTGGTCAACCCCGCAAAATGGGGCCTCTAGCTCAGTTGGCAGAGCAGCGGACTTTTAATCCGCGGGTCGTGGGTTCGATCCCCACGGGGCCCACTGTTCGGAGTTGACGAAGAGCTTCGAACATGTGGAGGTAGCTCATGTTCGACAGAATCACGACGACTCCCGAGATCATGGACGGGCAGCCGACGATCCGGGGGATGCGATTCCCCGTGAAGACGGTGGTCCGCATGGTGGCCCAGGGGATGACCGATGAACAGATCGTCGCCGAGCATCCCGATCTGGAGCCCGAGGACATCCGTGCCGCCCTGCGATACGCCGCGGCTGTGCTCGATTCGGAGACCTACCTGCCGTTGACCAGGACAGCATGAGACTGCTCCTCGACCAGAATCTCTCAGTGCGGATCAGCATCCGCCGCCTGCCGCTCGTCTGACCGGGTCGCCTCCACAGACACCGCGGCACAATGCAGAGCACCGGCGCTCCGCATGGCGGAAGCATCGGTCCCCACGATGCACCCTGCACTCCTCCCCGCCGGATCCCGGCACGAACGGACCCGGAACACCCCGAACCCTCAGCCCTGACCGCCCAAGGCGCGGATGGCGGGGGTTCGGACGGCTCTGTGCGTGGCGATGAGGGCGGTGAGCACGGTCAGCGCCGCCGCGAGCACCGTGATCGCCCCGAGCAGGGTCCACGGGCGATGACGGGCACACCGTAGACGCGCGCCGTCGCCGCGCTTGTGCATAAGGGCCTTGAGCCTGCGCGAAACGCCGGCTGCCGCGAAGCGATCGTCCCCGGTGGGCCGGCACCCGATGCCCGGGCGCTGAGGCACAGAGCCGCAGTGCCCCGCTCGCGATGTGCCAGAATCAGCGCATGCACCCTCCTTCAGCGGCGCACGACGGCAGTCAGGTCCTCCTGCGGCGCCCGCTCTCCCCGGCTGAGGTGAAAGACCTCGCCGACGCCGTCTACTACTCGGGACTGAAACTCGTGACGGCAGTCGCCGTCCCGACGTCCGGTGTGCTCGTCATGGGGATCGCCGTGCTGGTGGCGATCGGTTTCGGAGTGGTCGCCGGCAGGACTGCTGTGTTCATCGTCCTCGGAATCGGATTCCTGGTGTGGCTCCTCGTCCTGGCGCTGGGTCTCGGCGGAGGCGTGGCCCTGGGTGTGGCGATGGGCCGCTCCCGCCTGGAGAGCCGCATGGGACCCCATCGCGAGCTCGTCACGACGTGGTACCCGCACGGCTTCGCGCTCACGGACTGGAAGGGCTCCGTCTTCATCCCCTTCAGCGAACTGCGGAGCATCCGCCGCGCAGGCAGGCAGGGGCAGTTCATCGTCGTCCGGACACCGATGAAGCTGGGTCCCGAACCCTACGCACACGGGATCCCCGTCGACCTCGTCCCCGAGAACCAGCTGCGCCGCTGGAACGTGTAGAAGTCACCCTGCAGATCTGACTCCGATCTCACACCCGCGACGACTGCGACCGCACCGTACTGCGGAGTAGCGTCGGAGACGACGGGCCCACTGGGCCGGCCGGTCGCACGCACTCCTGCGGCCTCACCGCTCACTGCGAAGGAGGACGGCTATGAAGGCTGTCATGTACTACGGGCAGAACGACGTCCGCGTCGAGGACATCGCAGAACCGGCTCCGCCGGCTGCGGGCGAGGTGAGGATCGAGGTGGCCTGGGCCGGCATCTGCGGCAGCGACCTCCACCTCTTCCACAACGGCCCTTCCTATCCCACCACTCCCACGGCGGATCAGCCCCAGCCGCGCACGGGTGAGACCCTCCCCGTCGTGCTGGGCCACGAGTTCGCGGGCACGGTCACGGCCCTGGGCGAGGGAGTCACCTCGCTGTCCGTGGGCGACGCGGTCGCCGTCAAGGCGAACGTGCCCTGCGGGTCCTGCGCCGCCTGCCGCGCAGGGCTGTCCAACATCTGCAGGAACTCCCGCGGCTTCGGCCTGTCCGGCGGAGGCGGCGGACTCAGCGAGTTCGTCACCGTGCCCGAGGCCAACGCCTTCCCCGTCGGCGACCTCCCCCTCGACCAGGCGGCCATGATCGAACCGCTGGCGGTCTCGACCCACGGTGTGCGCAGGTCCGGTGCGGCCGCCGGCGACGTCGCGCTGGTGGGCGGCGCCGGACCCATCGGCGTGCTCACCGCCGCCGCGCTCAAGGCCAAGGGCGTCCACGTGATCATCAGCGAGCCCAACCCGGCCCGGCGCCGGGCCGCCCTGGACAACGGGGCCGCACACCGGGCCGTGGACCCCATGACCGAGGACCTCCAGGCCGTCGTCGCCGAGGCCACGAACGGCGACGGCGTCGATGTCGCCTTCGACTGCGCCGGGGTCGTCCCCGTCACGCACGATCTCATCGCCGCGATCCGCCCGGGCGGACACCTGCAGATCATCGCGATCCCCAGCAAGCCGCTCGACCTCGACGTGCAGAACGAGATGCACCTGACCGAGATCACCTACGCAGGAATGTTCGGCTACCTGGACGAGGACTACCGCGACGCGATCGCCATGGCGAACGGCGGCGGCCTGAACCTCGCTCCCTTCATCTCGACACGGATCACGCCGGAGGAGATCGTGGAGAAGGGCTTCTCCGTGCTCCTCGACAGGGAGAACACCGCTGTGAAGATCCTCGTGGACCCGCACGCCTGAGGGACCACGCTCAGCATCCGCTGCCCGGACCTCCTGATCTGCCCGGACCTCCTGATCCTCCTGATCCGCCGGGTCCGGGCAGATCGTCGCGGCCGATCAGCGAGTCCAGCGTCACCTCGAACTCCAGCGCACGGTCGGCATTCACCTGTTTGATGTTCTCCACGAGCTGCGCGCCCACCGCACGGAGTGCCTCCCTGACCTCTGCCACCCGGCTCGCGGGATCGTCCCACAGCTCCGGGTGCACGAGCAGGTCCAGCAGGTAGTCGCGTTCGACGGCCGCGCGCAGGTGACCGAGCTTCTCCTCGTACTCCACCTCCGCGAGCATGCGCTGCTGCGCGCCTGCCTTGGCGTCCAGTCGCGCAAACAGCTGGCGGATGTTCCAGACGATCCGTTCGAGCTCCTTGTCCACCTGGGCGGCGGTGAGATCGCCGTCCCGGCCGCGAGCGGCGTAGTCCCGGCGCCGGGCGGTGATCCCGTCGAGGATCTCGCGGATCGTCTCCGGCAGCTGCGGGCCCTGTTCCTCGGCGGCAGGCCGCTTCCGCTTCCTCCGGCGCAGCACGACGGCACCCGCCACCGCGCTCGGCACCGCCACGACCACAGCCGCGATGAGCACGACGGGAAGCACCCAGCCCCCGCCCGCCGCAGCGCCGGTGTCCGGTGCCCCTTCGGAAGCAGGCAGCTCCGCGGAGAGGTGTTCGACGGTCTCCGTGAGCGCCGCCTCCACATCACCGCCGGCGGCGGACTCGGCCTCGTTGGCGATCCGCATCGCCTCGTCACCGTCGATCACCGTGGAGTCCGCCTGCAGATCGGAACCCACTGCCACGACGAGGGTCTCAGCACCGCTGCTCTCCGAGAGCCGGTCGAGGTGATAGGTCGAATAGGCGGCCTCCAGCCGAGCGTCCTGCGGGAGCACCGCGACGGCGATGCTCCCGTCATCCGGCAGCACCGAGGTCACGGCGTCCGCGAGACCGTCCGCATCCCGCACCTGCGGCGACACGTAGACATGCCCCTCCGCGAGCCCCGCCTCAGCAGACTCCAGCCATCCGCCGCCCGTCATCGCCCCTCCCCTCGCCGGTCATCCACTCTCGCCCCTCCAGACACTCCGCACGTTCAGAAGTTGTTGATGACGGAGGCGAACACCAGGTCGATCTGCTCCGGGTCGGAGGCGTCGAAGAGCTGCCCGCCCGTCGCGTCCGCGATCCGCTGCAGCGCCGTGGGGTCAGCTTCCTCTCCATAGGCAATGGGGAAGATCCGGACCTGAGCCGCATCCGCACCGGCTTCTGCGGATTCCGGGGAGATCTGCGCGATGAGCGAGTCGAGCGAGATGCGCGAATCCGTGTCCTCGCCGTCGGAGAGGAGCACGATCGCGTTGATCCTGCCGGGTTCCGCCCGTGCGTCCATCTCCTCGTACGCCGCCGCGACGGAATCGTAGAGCGGAGTGCCGGCACGCTGCGCGTAGCGCAGATCGTCGAGCGCGGTGCCCAGCGTCTCCCGATCAGAGCCCAGCGCCGTGACCTCCCGCATCACCTGGATGCCCTCACCGGCTTCCGAGCTCACTCCGGTGGTGAAGGCCCATACCCCCACCTCGTCCGTCTGCCGGAAGTGATCGAGCGTGGACTGCGCCCCCTCGATGGCGCCGTCCAGCCGCGTGCGTCCGTCGTCGATGGCCGTGTCCATGGAACCGGAGATGTCGATGAGCTCCACCACCGAGGACGGCTTGCGCACCTGGGCCCACTGATCGATCGCGGCGGAGATGACGTCCACCTCCGGCTTGGGCAGGAGAGTGCCCGGCTTCTCCGGATCCACGCCGTATTCCTCCGTGAACAGCTCGCCCAGCGGCACGGACGCGTCCAGCGGACGGAAGCCGTACTCCGGCAGGATGCTCTGGGCCGGTGCCGTGGCGAGGAAGTCGACGAACGCCTGCCCTGCGCTCCGCTGCTCCTCCGTCACCCAGTCCGCACCCAGCACCGTGATGGGGTTGTCCGAGGTCATGGAGCCGCCGGAGGGGTAGACGGCGACGAGTTTCTCCCGTGGAGGGGTGAGGGTCTCGCCCGGCTGCACGGTGCGCGATTCCGGGTTGCCCTGGTTGTAGTTGAGCAGCGAGGTCTCCTCGAGCGCCACGGCGGAGACGTAGCCGGAACCGCCGGCTCCGCCCTGCGTCTCCTCGTAGAGCGTGTTGAGGACGTTGCCGGTGGTGTCGCCGTAGTGGATGACGCACTCCTCGAACACGCGTGAGAAGTCCTCCGCCTCCTCCACGTCCTCCGCTGTCAGCCCGTCCGTCTTCCCCGCGGCCTCGTAGGACTGCATGAGGATGGCGGAGAGCCCGGTCGTGGAGGTGTGCGGATTGGTCTTGGAGATCTTGAAGGAGCCCCAGACGTCCTTGCCGACGCTGCCCCAGCCCTCCGGGTCCGCGCAGAGGTCCTCCAGATCGGAGATGCCGATGTCCTTGTCCGGCCAGCCCAGCGCCCGCGCCATGGGCTCCGGCATGCCGAAGACCACGGGCGTCTGCGCGAAGGACTCCGGTTCGCCCACCAATGAGGCCGAGGCCGCAGCGGCGACCCGGTCCGTCCACACGGTGGAGGCCGGGGACCAGAGCGTGGGCCAGAGGGACTGGTCCTGCGTGGGCCAGTCGCCGCCCGCTGTCAGGTGAGCCGCGGCGTCCCCGGAGGAGACGTTCGTGGGACGCACGGAGGCGCACTCGGCCAGCGCCTCGTGCTCCGGTGAGTCCTTGAAGGCGGCGGCGAGCGCCTCGATCATGTTCACCTTCTCCGAGGACGTCGCCACGACCACGGGCGTGCAGCCGTCGTCGGAGGCACCGCCGGCCTCGCTGCCGGAGCCGGTGTCACCGCCGGGAGAGCAGGCGGTCAGGAGGAGGGCGAGAGAGGCCCCGAGTGCCGCGAGGCGGCGACCGCCTGTGACTGAGATCGCACGTCCCGTACGAGAGATGAGAGACATGAGGACACATTACAGCCACCTATGGACACAGGGCGTATGCGCCTCCCCTCCTCGGGCAGGGCTCGCGGACCACCAGCACCGCGCGGAGACGGGTGCGGCCGAGAAGATCGGCCCGGTCGGTGCGGAATGCAGTGACGCGTGAGCCGCCTCCGCTCAGCTGCTCGCCGCCATCCCGTCGAGGTCCCGCATGAAGCGGGCGAACCCGCCCGGCGCGCGCCCGGCTCTCCGCGCCGAGGTGAGCACACGGGTGGTGTCCGTCGCGATCCAGGGCACGCCTGCGCGCTGGAGGCGACGCACCGTCTCCACGTCCTCGGACACCGGCAGGGCGCTGAACCCGCCCGCCTCCAGCAGCCGGTTCAGGCGCATCCCCAGATTGGCTCCGTGCACCGCTGAGTGCCCCTCGCACAGCTCGTGCCGGGCGAACCACAGACTTCCGGCGGGCGTCGTCCGGTCCTCATCGGGCTCCACCGTGCCGACGACGAGGTCGTATCCCGCCCTCGCGAACTCCGCCTGCCGGGCGAGCCAATGGTGGGGCACACGCGAATCAGCATCGGTGTGGGCCGTCCAGATCCGCTGAGCGGGGATCCCCGGCCAGTGCGCGGCGGTCGCGCTCACCCCCGCGTTGCGCACGGCACCCACGTGCGGGAACACACCCTCGAGGATGCGGATCGCGGAGCCGGCCCGGGCCTCGGCCGCGATCTGCGCGGCGACCTCGGCGCTGCCGTCGGAGCAGCGGTCGAGCACGACCACCAGCAGCGTGGGCAGGTCCGTCGCCGAGGCCGCTGCGACGATCGCACGCAGGCAGTCGCCCAGCAGCTCCTCCTCGTTGTGCGCCGGCACGATCACTGCGAGCGCCGCCGGCTCGAATGCCTGCGCAACACCGGCGGGCAGCGGCTCACCGGCGAGCGCTGACCCAGCGGTGGGCAGTGGCACACCGGCCGGCAGCGCTGAGGCGGCCGGCGCCGCAGTAGCGGCAGTCCGCGAACCCTCCTGGGGCGGGCGATCCCCGCGCTCCTCCGCCGTCACAGCTCCGCCCCGGGGCCGTGCGCACCGGTGCTCCACACCACGAGTTCGAAGTCCGGGTCTTCGACGGTGACCGTGCGCGGGAGCGGCAGCAGTGCATCGAGGACTGCGTGCACCTCGACGGCCGTGAGCGGCCAGCCCACGATCGGATGCCGCCAGTGGCAGGCCACCACCGTCTGCGCGCCGGTGTCGGCGATGCGCCGGGCCGTTCGCCGCAGACGAGCAGGGCTGAGGAAGTATCCGACCTCCGACACCACAACGAGGTCCGGTGCCGGGCTGCGATCCGGCACCGGTCCGGCATCCGACGCGCTGTCCGAGGCCTGCGCGGGATCCGCTCCGCCCTCCTCGAACGGCCACTGTTCGGGCACCTGGCGGAGAAGGAACTCGACGTGCGGGCTCGTGACGGTGCCGCGCGCTCGGTCCAGTGCGCTCGCGCTCTCGTCGACGGCGAGCACGCGGTCGCAGCGAGCGGCCAGATCCTGCGCCAGCGCCCCCGCGGAACATCCGAGCTCCAGTGCCGTGCCGTAGCGCGGGGCAGGCAGTGCCGCGAGCGTGAGCGCCCGCTTGCGGGCCTCGTACCAGCTCGTCCGGGTCTCCCAGGGATCCGCGGCCGTGCGGTGCAGGTCTTCGAAGGGGCTCGGCTCGCCCGGCTCCGGCATGCAGAAGACCTCGAACGGCCGCGCGAAGTGGGAGAGCATCCCAGCGCTCAGCAGCACCTCGTCGCCCGGTTCCGGGCCGAGCGGCTCGATCTGGGACCTGTGGAGCGAGACGGCCGCCCGCTTGCGCGCCGCGGCCTCGGCGGAGAGGTCGAACCGCAGCAGCGCGGCCTCCGCAGCGAGCGCGTCGAGATCCGCAGAGCCTCCCCAGTGCCACAGCCACAGAGGGGCTTCGAGGTGCACGGCGTCCGTCCGCCAGGCGGCTGCGGCAGCCGCCGCGGCGACGGCCGCGTGATCCGGGTGCCGGTCACCCCGCCACGTGGAGACGAGAAGAGTCCTCGCCCCGTCATCCCGCGGCAGCACGCCTCCCGGCAACTCGCCTGCCGGCAACTCGCCTCCGGGCAGCTCGTCTCCCGGCGGCTCGTCCCCCAGCAGCCGCACGAGAGCCGCGACGAGCTCCTCCCCACACGCCTCGAGCCCGCCATCCTCCATCCCCAGCAGATGCAGGCGGGCCGTGGGCGCCAGCGCGCGGACGGCCTCGGCCACTTCCTGTGCACGCAGCCGGGCCAGGCGCTCCGGGGAGTGCGTGGGCGAATCCGGGTGGGAGGCCTCTCCCGCGCTTGCCACCACCACGTCCACACGCATCGACCGGGCACCCGCGGCGGCGAGGAGGCCGCCGGCCATGAGGGTCTCGTCGTCCGGGTGGGCAGCGACCACGAGCAGCCGGTGGTAGGGAGTCAGGTCGAGGGCCTCGGCCCGGGCGAGCGCCGCGTGCCCCCGCCACACCTCCTCCGCGGTGCTCTCGTCCTCGTGCCGGAATCCCGGCGCGTCCGCCGCCGTCACCGGTCGCTCCATACGGCCGGCAGGCCCTGGAGCAGGCCCTCTCCCACGGCGGCGAGGTCGCGCTCCGGCTTGTGCTGCCGCAGGTAGACCTGCAGATCGGCCACCCTGCGCGCGTGCTCCTCGTCCTGCGTGAGCGGCCCTGGACCCAGCGTGTGGGCGACCGCGGTGAGGACCGTCTCGCAGGCGTCGTGGACGATGCTGCGCACACGCAGGGCCGCGGGCCAGGAGCAGTCGCCGCTCGCGTCCGCCTCATGTGCGGCCCCGGCGAGCGCCGCGCCCGCCGCGTGGAGGGCAGCGTCACACGCACCCAGGTGGTGCAGCGCGATCTGGTCCGGTTCCCGTTCGCCGAGCGCGCGGAGCAGCGTCCCCGCCAGCGCGGAGGCGCCTCCCCACCAGACGGCCGCCACGCCCACCCCGCCC
>NZ_JALAHB010000071.1 GCF_022712115.1 Brevibacterium sp.
CACGCCCATACCGCCCACCTTGTCCGCGTACGCTGGGCCGATCCCGCGCCCCGTGGTGCCGATGGCGCGCTTGCCCAGGAACCGCTCCGTGACCTTGTCCAGCACCTGGTGGTAGGGCACCACCAGGTGGGCGTTCGCGGAGATGCGCAGCTTCGAGGTATCCGCACCGCGGGACTCCAGCATGTCGATCTCCTCGAAGAGCGCTTCGAGGTTCACCACCACTCCGTTGCCGATCACCGGGGTGGCATTGGGCGAGAGGATGCCGGCGGGAAGGAGCTTGAGCTCGTACTTCTCACCGCCCACCACCACGGTGTGCCCGGCGTTGTTGCCGCCGTTGGGCTTCACCACGTAGTCGACACGGGTGCCGAGGATGTCGGTGGTCTTGCCCTTGCCCTCATCGCCCCACTGGGCCCCGACGACCACGATCGCTGGCATGGCTCTCTCCTTCTTCCCGCGCGCATACGCGCAGACACGAGCACGGACCCCGGCCGAGGCCCAGGCCATTGTTTCATGCCGCCTCGGCCTCGCCTATCGGAGGACGGGGAGGATCGCCTCCAGCTGGTCCTCGATGTCGTCGGCCATGCGCTCGAACGCGCTGCTGAGCTGGCCGAAGGGGTCTGCGACCTTCCGCATCCGCGCCGCACGGGACAGGCTCTCCCGGGCGGCGTGTGCAGAGGCGAGCACTGCGCCGAGCGAGACTCCGCCGGCAGCTTCGGAGCGGAGAAGCTCCGCCAGCTCGTGCAGGGTGAAGATCCGGCCGGCCGCGTCCGGCGCCAGCTCGGTGCAGAAGTCGCGATGGTCCGGCCCCATCCCGAGCACCAGCTCCGCCTCCGCGATCATCTCCGCCGTCACCTGCCTGGCGCTGTGGCCCGCGCAGGAGAAGCCGCGCTGCTGTGCGACCTCCTCCGATCCCTCGTCAGCGGGCCATCCCCGCAGCCCGTGTGTGCCCGCGCTCGCCACCGCGCTGCCCGCGCCCAGGACAGCGCGAAGCCTGTGCTCCGCATACGGCGAGCGGCAGATGTTGCCCGTGCAGATCATGAGAACCCGGCCTGACACGGAAGGCGCTGCGCTGTTCATGGGGCGACAGTACACGGAGACGACGGCTCACGTAGGAGAGCCGGAGGCCGCGGTTCCGGTCCGGCCGGTGGAACGCCGCCACCCCTGGGTGCCCGGCATGAGCCACGCCCGCACCCTGCCCGACACGCCGAGGAGCACCAGACCGATGCAGATCGGGATCGCGTAGGCCGCGGCGAAGAGTGCCCACCCGCTCATCTGATGCTTCAGCGCCCAGATCACGGCTCCGTGGATCAGCAGCACCGGGGTGCTGGTGAAGACCAGGACAGATGCCGCGCGCAGGACGGAAGCGGGCATCAGAGGTTCGACCGCCTGCGTGAGCACGAGCGCACCGCAGGACACCGCGACGACGGCCAGGAAGCTGAGCACCGGGGTGCCGTGGTATCCCGCCTTGAGCACCATCGGCTCCGCCCATCCGGTCAGCAGCAGAAGGAGGCCCCCTCCCAGCGCGAGCGCCGCCGGCAGCACGGCGAGGCCTCTGGTGCGCGCCGTCATGGTGACGGGAGCGACCGCCTGCAGCAGACGACCGGTGATGAGGAACTGCAGTGCCCAGAGCGCATTGCCGAAGCCCAGCGGCAGGAGGTCCGTGTACTCGCCGAACACGATCGATCCGGCGACGGAGAGCACGAGGGCCAGGACGAGGGGGAACCAGCCCCGCATTCTGTCGATCAGGCGCAGGAGGATGCAGGCGAAGAACATCGCGGTGAGGAACCAGTAGGCGGTGAATGGCTCCGTCGCCTTGGCACCTCCCCACAGCGTCACAGCCGCGGTCTTCACCACGATCGCGAGGGGCGCGGAGCTCAGGAGCAGGGTTGCGACGAGCACGCACAGCAGAGGCACTCCCCACGCGATGTAGGGGCGGATGAGCGTCCGCCACTTGTGGCGGGCCTCGTCGACGACTCCTCGCCCGGGCTTCCAGAGGTAGCCGGTGACCACGAAGAACACGGCGACGTACCCGCTCAGCGGCTTGTCGGTCCAGACATGCCCGGCGACGACGAGCGTCAGCGCGAGGAACCGCACCAGATCCAATGAGGAAGACCGGCCCTCCATGTCCCATCACCCTGTCCCGCTCCGCCGACTGCGTGCCCGACCCACAACTCTCCTGAGAATCAGAAGGGCATGTCAGCCTCCCGCATACTACCTGAAAGCGAATTGTTGCTTTCGGTGACAATTCGCGGACCCCGAACAGACGGCAGCACGACGGGGAGCCGCTCCCGTCTGCGGATCGGCCGCCGTACGCACCGGAACACGGCGAAAAGACAGACGGGAGCAGCCACGGCGGCTGCTCCCGTCTGCGCAGAGGGGACAGGCCCCTCCCCCAGTCACTGCACGGTCACTTCATGCGATTGCCCGCGGAGCCCAGGTTCTCGCAGGCCTGCACGATGCGCGCGGCCATGCCGGCCTCGGCGGCCTTGCCCCAGGCGCGCGGATCGTAGAGCTTCTTGTTGCCCACCTCGCCGTCCAGCTTGAGGACGCCGTCGTAGTTCCTGAACATGTGGTCCGCGGCCGGACGCGTGAAGGCGTACTGCGTGTCCGTGTCGATGTTCATCTTCACCACGCCGTGCCGCACGGCCGTGGCGATCTCCTCCGGCGTGGACCCGGAGCCGCCGTGGAACACGAGGTCGAACGGCTTGTCCTTGCCCACCTCCGCGCCGATGGTCTCCTGGATCTCCCCCAGGAGCTCCGGCCGCAGCTTCACGTTGCCCGGCTTGTACACGCCGTGCACGTTGCCGAACGTGAGGGCCGTGAGGTAGCGGCCCTTCTCGCCGGAGCCCAGCGCCTGCACCGTGGCGCGGGCGTCCTCCACCGTGGTGTAGAGCTGATCGTTGATCTCGTTCTCCACGCCGTCCTCCTCGCCGCCCACCACGCCGATCTCCACCTCGAGCAGCGTCCGGGCGGCGGTGGAGAGCTCGAGGAGCTCCTCCGCGATCCGCAGGTTCTCCTCCAGGGGCACCGCGGAACCGTCCCACATGTGGGAGCCGAACAGCGGGTCCTCACCGCGGTCCACCCGCTCCTGCGAGAGCGCGAGCAGCGGCTTCACCCAGGACTCCACCTTGTCCTTGGGGGCGTGGTCCGTGTGGAGCACGATGTTCACGTCGTAGGACTTGGCGACCTCCTGGGCGAACACCGCGAACGCCACCGCACCCCGCACCTGGTCCTTGACCGTGGGACCGGAGAGGTACTCGGAGCCGCCGGTGGAGATCTGGATGATGCCGTCCGACTCCGCCTCCGCGAACCCGCGGATCGCCGCGTTGATCGTCTGCGAGGACGTGCAGTTCACGGCCGGATAGGCGAAGCCCTTGGCCTTCGCGTTGTCGATGAGCTGGGAGTAGACCTCGGGGGAGGCGACGGGCATGGCATCTCCTTGCATAGGGGAACCGGTTCGGGGAAGTCCTCGCCCCCATGTTTTCACCCGCCGGAGGTTTGCACCAGTCACGGGACACGTCCCACAGCGGTGCTCAGACGCAACGGCGGAAGGCATCGGGTCACTCCCATCGGCCCGCCTGCCCCGAAGCCGAGGCCGCCGCCCGGGAACCGGACAGCGCGCTCACTCCTGCCGGGGCCGCCCGCTCTGCGGCAGCCGCTTTGCCGGCTCACGCTGGGCCGTGCCCTGCTTGGGGTGAGCCTCCCGCCTGTTGAGCAGCGGGCTCTTCGTCGCAGTGAGACGGTAGTCGATGCGGTTGTCCACGCGTGTGTCGATCTCCTCGCCCCAGTCCTCGTCGAAGTTGGACTTGATGTGCGAGCGCACCAGCTGCAGGCCTGCGCGGATGCGAGCCTCCCGCTCAGCCGCATTGCGTATCCGCATCTCCTCCCGCAGCGCCCGGAAGAGCGCGAGACACATGAGGACGAGGACGACGCTGAAGGGCAGCGCCGTGGCCAGCGAGGCCGCCTGGAGCGCCTCGAGGCCTCCGGACCACAGCAGCGCGATCGCGATGAGGCCCTCGAGGGTGCCCCAGAGCACACGCGACCATGTCGGCGGGTTCGGGTGACCACCTGAGGCGAGCATGTCGATGACCAAGGATCCGGAGTCCGAGGAGGTGACGAAGAAGATCGCCACGAGGATGATCGCGGCCACGGAGAGAATCCCGCCCATGGGCAGGCCCGAGACGAGGTCGAAGAGGGCTGCGTCGCTGGAGACGCTCTCCCCGGCCGGGACGAGCGGATCATCGGTGAAGAGCTGCCGATGGATCGCCGTGCCGCCGAGCACGGACAGCCAGAGCATGCCCATGGCCGTGGGCACGAGGAGGACGCCGATGACGAACTCGCGGATGGTCCGTCCGCGGGAGACGCGAGCGATGAACACACCGACGAAGGGCGCCCAGGCGATCCACCAGCCCCAGTAGAACAGCGTCCACGTGGAGTTCCAGTCCTGGCCCTCGGCACCGGTGAGCGCGGCGGTGTCGAACGTCATGTTCATGAGGTTGGCCAGATACACGCCGAGCGACTCCACGAAGTTCCGCAGGAGGAACAGCGTGGGTCCCATGACCAGGATCGTGATCATGAAGACCGCGGCCAGGGACAGGTTGATGTTCGAGAGCCACTTCATGCCCTTGCCCACACCGGAGACCACCGAGCCGAGCGCGATGAACGTGATGACGACGATGAGCACGATGAGCACGGTGATGTCGACGGTCTCGACTATGCCGATGGCGCGCATACCTGCGGCGATCTGCTGCACGCCCAGACCGAGTGAGGTCGCGATGCCGAAGAGGGTGCCGAAGATCGCGAGGATGTCGATGAGGTCACCGACCCAGCCCTTGACGGCCTTCCCGAAGAGCGGCTCCAGTGCCCAGCGGATGGAGATGGGACGGCCGCGGCGGTGGATGGCATAGGCGATGCCGAGACCGATCACTGCGTAGATGGACCACGGGTGCAGGCCCCAGTGGACGAAGCTCTGAGCCATCGCCAGACCAGCTTGTTCGGACGGGTCGGCGGACCACCCGGGCTTGGGGTCGAACGAGGCATAGGAGAGCGGCTCACCCACGCCGTAGAACACGAGACCGATGCCCATGCCGGCGGCGAAGAGCATGCAGAACCAGGTCAGCCACGAGAACTCGGGCTTGTCGTCGTCATTGCCGAGCTTGATCGTGCCGAACCTGCTCAGTCCGATGAACACCGAGAACACGATGAAGCCTGCGATGACGAGCATGTAGTACCAGCCGAAGGTGGACACGATCCAGTCGTTGATCGCCTGGAGGGCTCTGCCGGTGGGGTCGGGGAAGATCATCGCGACAGCCGCGATGAGGACGATCACGCTCAGCGCAGGCCAGAACACGCGCGGAGCGATGTTGCCGCTCCCGAGCCGCACGCCCTGGGCGCGGAGCTTGCCCACGATGCGCACATCGGAATCGGTGTCCTGGAGCTGCTCGGCTTCCGAGAGCTCCTCCGCGGCGTAGACGGTCTCTTCGTCCTGAGATCCTTCCGGTGATGGGGTCCGTTCCGCGATCGCAGCGGCTTCCGCCTCGTCCTGCGCACTCTCGGATCGATTCTCGGAGTCGGTGGTGCTGGCTCCGAAGCTCATAAATGCCCTTCCGGTAGGTTTCCTTGGCGAACACGTGCAGCCGTCCGGACGACTGAGAAGCGTCCCTGGGCGGGTTCCGGCATATGCACATGTAATTCGCAGTCTAACGAGACTTGCTTCTTTAGCTACTGTTCCCGGTATGAGCACGCATTCGGGCGAGCGCTCCGGAACCCGCGGCGCGGTCGCCGCCTGGTCGCTCTGGGACTGGGGATCCGCCGCCTTCAACGCCGTCATCGTCACCTTCGTCTTCGCGCCCTATCTCACGTCCGGGGTGGCCGCGGACGAGGCCTCGGGCTCCACCGCCCTGGGCTGGACCACCGCCGCGGCGGGCCTGGTGATCGCGCTCGTGGCCCCGGCGATCGGCACGCGCGCGGACACCGGCGGGCGCCACCGCTTCTGGCTGGGCTTCCACACCTTCGTCGTCGTGGCCGCGATGGCCGGCATGTTCTTCGTCGAGGACTCCCCCTCGCACCTCTGGCTGGGCCTGGTGCTCCTGGCCGTGGCGAGCGTCTTCTTCGAGTTCGCGGAGGTGTCCTACAACAGCATCCTGCTCTCCCTCTCCACCCCGGCCACGGTGGGCCGGATCTCCGGTCTGGGCTGGGGCCTGGGCTACGCCGGAGGGCTCGCACTCCTCGTGCTCCTCCTCGTCACGGTCATCCAGCCCGAGGTGGGCCTCCTGGGGGCCACGGACGAAGGCGGCCTGCGGTACCGGCTCGTGGCCGTGCTGGCCGCCGTCTGGTTCGCCGTGTTCGCGCTGCCGGTGCTGCTGATCGGACCGCGCTCGGCGACGGAGGCCGCGGCGTCCGCAGACCCCGCGGCCTCCGGAGGGACGGGCCCTTCCGGTGCGGCGGACCCGGCAGCCGCACCACGCGCCCGAGGCCGTTTCCCGCTCTCCTACTTCCGCGGCTTCGCGGCCGACTACCGCAGGCTGCTCCGGCGTCTGCTCCGGATGTGGCGGGAGGACCGCCTCACCCTGCGCTTCCTCATCGCCTCCGCCGTGTTCCGCGACGGGCTCGCGGCGATCTTCGCCTTCGCCGGGGTGCTTGCCGCCGGGTCCTACGGGTTCACGGCCTCGGAGGTGATCGTCCTGGGCGTGGCCGCCAACCTGGTCGCCGGCACCGGCGCGATCCTCGCCGGGGTGCTCGACGACAGACTGGGCTCCAAGCGGGTCATCGTGGTGGGCCTCCTCTGCCTCATCGCAGGCGCCGTGCCCATCGCGGTGTCCGACTCACCCACGGTGTTCTGGGTCGCCGCCATGTTCCTCTGCGTCTTCGTCGGCCCGGTGCAGGCCTCCTCGCGCTCGTTCCTCGCACGCATCACCCCCGCCGAGCACGCGGGCGAGAACTTCGGCCTCTACGCGACCACGGGCCGCGCCGTGAGCTTCCTGGGGCCGCTGATGTTCTCCACGGCGATCGCGGTGCTGGGCTACCAGCGGGCGGGCGCGCTCGGCATCGCACTGGTGCTGGCGGTGGGACTCCTGCTCATTGTGCGGCTGAAGGAGCCCGCGCACGCCGAGGCGGCCTCGGGCGCGGATCACGACACCTCCGCGAGCACCGGCTCGAGCCTGGAGAAGAGCGAGTGACCCCGCCCACTTCTGGACTTAGCGATCGTACAGTAACTTGGCTAGACTGGCGGCAACGGCCGGATCGTCACGACCGCTGAACGACCGGACTCACGCTGTACCGAGCCCGGAACCGCACACCGACATCGCACACAGGAGTGTTCATGGACCAGCTTCTGAACAAGGAAGAGCTGGAGTTCGCGCAGCACATGCGCGAGTTCTACCGCACGGAGATCCCGGAGGAGATCCGGTTCAAGGTGGCCACCGGTCAGGAGCTGACGAAGGACGACATCGTCACCTCCCAGCGCACCCTCAACCAGCACGGCTACGCGGTCCCCAACTGGCCCGTGGAGTGGGGCGGCCAGGACTGGACGCCCGTCCAGCGCCACATCTGGCTCGAGGAGATGCAGCTGGCCTGCGTCCCGCAGCCGCTGGCATTCAACGCCTCCATGGTGGGTCCCGTCATCGCGACGTTCGGCAGCCAGGAGATCAAGGAGCGCTTCCTCCCCGCCACCGCCAACGTGGACATCTGGTGGTCGCAGGGCTTCTCCGAGCCCAACGCCGGCTCCGACCTCGCCTCGCTCAAGACCTCGGCGGTCCGCCAGGGCGACAAGTACATCGTCAACGGCCAGAAGACCTGGACGACGCTGGGCCAGTACGGCGACTGGATCTTCATGCTGGTCCGCACGGACCCCACCGTGAAGAAGCAGGCGGGCATCTCCTTCCTCCTCATCGACATGAAGTCCCCCGGTGTGACGGTGCGCCCCATCCAGCTCATCGACGGCGGGCACGAGGTCAACGAGGTCTTCTTCGAGAACGTCGAGGTCCCGGTGGAGAACCTCGTGGGCGAGGAGAACAAGGGCTGGACCTACGCAAAGTTCCTCCTGGGCAACGAGCGCACCGGCATCGCCCGGATCGGCACCTCCAAGGTCAACCTGGCGCGCGCCAAGGCCTACGCCGCGCTCACCAAGACCTCGCGCGGCACCCTCCTGGACGATCCGCTGTTCTCCGCGCGGCTGGCCGAGATCGAGGCCCGCCTCACCGCCCTGGAGTTCACCCAGCTGCGCGTCCTCTCCACGCAGGCCGCGGGATCCGACAAGCCGGACCCCCGCTCCTCCGTGCTCAAGCTCCACGGCTCGCAGCTGCAGCAGGACATCACCGAACTGCTCGTGGACGTCCTGGGCCCGCAGGGCCTGGACTTCGTGGACTCCGCCGTCGTGGGCGACGGGTTCACCGACCTCCCCGGCGCGGCGGCCACCGCCCTGCCCGACTACTTCAACACCCGCAAGGTGACCATCTACGGCGGTTCGTCCGAGGTCCAGCGCGGCATCATCAGCAAGGCGATCCTGGGTCTCTGAGCCCCGCCCTGCACTGACCCAAGGATTCGAAGGAGAGAACAGATGGACCTTGAACTCACTGAAGACCAGCGCGAACTGAAGTCGACCGTCGCGCGCCTGCTGAAGTCCGAGTACGACGCCGCGACCCGCGAGGAGATCCTGAACTCGGACGCCGGCTGGAGCCGTGAGAAGTGGGAGACCTTCGCGGAGCTGGGCCTCCTGGGCCTGCCGTTCAGCGAGGACTACGAGGGCGCGGACATGGGCTTCGCCGAGGTCGCCGTCGTCATGGAGGAGTTCGGCCGGGCACTCGTGCTCGAGCCCTACCTCTCCACCGTGGTGCTGGGCGGCGGTCTCGTGAACGCCGCGGGCACGGATGCGCAGAAGGCGGAGATCCTCCCGGGCGTCGTCGCGGGCGAGACCCTGCTGGCCTTCGCCGGCTACGAGCCCACCGGGCGCTACGACCTCACCTCTCCGGCCACCTCGGCGACCGAGGCCGGTGACGGACACACCCTCACCGGGGAGAAGACCGCGGTGCTGGGCGCCGCGGACGCGGACACCTTCGTGGTCTCCGCCGCCGCGGACGGCGGCGTGGGGCTGTTCCTGGTGGCCGCCGATGCCTCCGGCGTCTCCGTCTCCTGCCGCACCCAGGCGGACGGCGTCCGCACCGGCTCCGTCCGGTTCGACGGCGCGCCCGCTGTGCGGTTGGGCTCCGGCGACGCCTCCGCGATCATCGAGAAGGTCATCGACACCGCCAACGCGGCACTGGCCGCCGAGGCCGTGGGCGCCATGGAGGCCTCCCTCCAGATGACGGCGGAGTACCTCAAGACCCGCGAGCAGTTCGGTGCGCCCATCGGCGTGAACCAGGCTCTGCAGCACCGCGCCGCGGACGCCTACGCCACGCTCGAGGGCGCCAAGTCGATGGCGCTGTACGCCAAGCTCGCCATCGCGGGCGAGGAGGCCGCCGCGGCCTCGGGCGAGGGTGCCGTGGACTCGAAGTCCCGCCACCGCGACGTGCTCGCCGCCAAGCTCGTCATCGACAATGCGGCACGTGAGATCAGCCAGGAGTCGATCCAGATGCACGGCGGCATCGGCATGACGATGGAGTACCCCATCGGCCACTACGCCAAGCGCCTCACCGTCATCACGAAGACGTTCGACGACAAGGACGAGGTGGCCCAGGCGCTCGCTGCGCAGGGCGGCCTCCTGGAGCCCCACGCGGCGGACCTCGCCTGAGGCAGGGTGCTCGAGCGGCGGGGTGCGCGAGCACCGGCCGCTTGAGCACCCACCGCGCATCGGCATCGACTCAGCCGCCCACATATGCGTGGGCGGCTGAGCGCGTTCACGGGCCCTGCATGCAGCATTCCACCGGACGATGTTCCACCGCACGATGACGGAGCCGCCCAGTCATGACTGGGCGGCTCCGTCATCGTCAGGGTCCGGCTTCGGCCCGCCGGCGCGGTGCGCAGCCGGCAGCGCCCTCAGTGTGAATCGGCAGCGGCGTCAGTGTGAGCCGGGAGGGGCGAAACGACTGTCGCCCTGCGGCCCCTGCTGACCGGGGTGTCCACCGGGAGCACCGGGTGCCGAGCCTCCGGGGCCGCTGGGGCCCTGCGGGCCGGAGCCGAGGTGGCCCGCACCGGGGTGTCCCTGTCCCGGCACGCCGGGGTGACCGGACGGTGCGCCCGGAGCCGGCCCGCCGGGGCCGCCCGGACCCTGTGGTCCCGGACCCTGCGGATACCCGGGTCCGCCCTGCGCGGGCGCGCCCTGCGGGTATCCGGGCGCCCCCTGCTGCGGAGCGCCGGGGTGGAATCCCGGACCACCCGGATAGCCGCCCGGGCCGACGGGTGCGCCACCCGGACCGGCCGGACCACCGGGATGGCCGCCCGGACCGCCCTGCCCGCCGGGGAAGCCGCCGGGACCCATCGGGCCACCCGGACCGGCGGGTGCACCCGGGCCACCGGGGTAGCCACCGGGGCCGCCCGGGTATCCACCCGGAGCGCCGGGGAAGCCGCCGGGAGCTCCGGGGCCCTGCGCCTGCTTCTTCCTCGACCGCAGGACGAGGAACACGATCAGCCCCGCACCGCCCAGCACGATCACCGCGCCGACGATGATGAGCACGATGAGCCAGGGGAAGCCGCCGGCCTTGGCGGTGGCGCTGAGGGTGTCGCCGTCGAAGTCGCGGAGGTCCCAGGTGGCGGTCTTGCCGGAGATCTCGGCCCCCTCCGCATTCGTCACCGCCCCGGGGAAGGTCACGGCGACGCGGGCCTCGTCGAACACGGACCGCATGGAGCCTCCACCGCCCATGCCGGCCTCGGAGCCCATCGCGCTCACCGGGTTGGGCATGTCGAAGGTGATCTGCCCGTCGGCAGAGGCGATGTCGATGCCGTCCACGCTCGGAGCGCCGAACTCCGAGGCGGCGGAATCCGTGGACGCGAGCTCGTCCGCCGGCACGTCGTCGAACTTCATGAGCATGCCCAGGTAGCCGTCATCGTCCTTGATCTTCTCGACGGTGACGCCCTCCGGCATGGACGGGTCGTTCTGCGCCTCCTCGACGGAGCGGTCGATCTCCGATTCGTCGATGGGCTCGCCCATGTCCTCGAACATCTGGGGGTCGGCGGAGATGGCGAGCGATCCGCTGACCGTCTCCTCCTTGGAGATCTGGAAGTCCGCGTTGAACTTCACGCAGCCGCTCAGCACCAGGGCGAGCAGGGCTGCCGCGAGGACGACGAGGAGGGGACGGGTGCGCTGCTTCGCGGGGCTGGCGCGCATGAGAGGAGCTCCGATCTGACTGCGAGGCAGCCTGGCTTGCATACGCGCCCAATCTATCAGCGAACGGACAGCGGCCTCGGAGGGATATCACGGCGGAACCGTGGAGGCGGAGGAGCCGCGAGAGGAACGGCACCCGCACAGCGTGTGATCCCCGCGCGCTGTGCGATCAGTTCTCCTAGCCGTGTCGCGGCGGACGGCTGAGGGAACTGATCACACCAGCGGCCAGACGCGGACCGCCACCGACTGTCACAGGCAACCGAGACTTGACGTCACAAACCGACAGATCTCCCGACCGTCTGTCCACAGATTCGACGATGCCCCGCCGCGACCACGGCGGCCTTGCTTTCCTTGGACCATGCACCCTCAACCTGCCGAAGACGTACCCCGTCGGCGACGGCGGCCGCAGAAGGCCACCACTGCGGACCTCAGGAAACGCCGGTCACCGGACACGCCGGCGCCCGGACCCCAGCAGGGGACCGCATCGGGACGCAGGGCCGGAGGCAGCAGAGCACCGGCGGGCGAGGAACACCCTCTCCATCTCCGCAGAGAGACCGAAGTCTCGGCTGTTCCGCGCATCTTCCCCGTTGACGCCGCGGACCGCACGGGCGCCGGTGCCCACCGCCTGTCCGCGTGGCAGGCCAGGGAGTCACCGGCCTTCCTTCGTCCTCTGCGGGGAGTTCGACTGGATCCCCAGCGCACCGAGGAGATCACGCATCCCGGATGGGCCGACGACCGCTGGTTCGAGCTGCGCGCCCGGTTGGCCTCGGTGCAGGCACGGCATCCCACCGCAGCAGGTTCGCATCTCACCGCAGCCGCTCTCCTCGGGATCCCGCTGCCGAGCCGGCTGCGGAGAAGCGACGACGTGCACGTGCTCCACCGCAGCCTCATCCGCCTGGCCGGGGTGAAGTGCCACCGGGGAACCCAGCTGCCCGACACCGTCACCACCGGCGGAGTGATCGTGGTGTCCGCACTGCAGACACTCGTGCAGCTTGCGACCGTTCTCCACGAGAAGGAACTCATCATCGCCGTGGAGAGCGTGACCGGCACGTGGCACCCGCCCACGCTCTCACCCACGGAGATCACCGAATCTCTCCACCCCTACCGCAGACATCGTGGCGCGCTCACTCTGCTGCGGGTGCTGGACCGGGTGCGCACCGGCGTGGCCTCTCCCAAGGAGACCGAACTCCGTCTCAACATCGTCGCCTGGGGATATCCCGAACCCACAGTGGGTCACAAGGTGTGGATCGAGTCGATCGGCAGACACCTCACACCGGACCTCGCCTATGAGGAGGTGCGGACCGGCATCGAGTACGAAGGCGCTCACCACCGCACGTCACGGAGGCAGTTCGAGAAGGACGAAGACAGGCGGCGCGCATTCAGGTCCGCAGGGTGGTTCATCGAGAGGATCTACGACAGCGGGAAGTACCTCGACACCATGGACACGGTGATGAAGCGGTTCGCCGATCTGGAAGCGGGCCGACCCCTGAGCCCCTGACCCCGCACGCCGGCACTGGAGTCCGCCGCCGGCACTGGAGTCCCCTGCCGGCGCCGGAATCCGCACCGCCCCTGGAGTCCGCGCCGCCCCTGGAGTCCGCGCCGGTGATGGAATCTGCGCCGTCGCCAGCCGGCTCTTCTCCGCCGGTCACCTTCCGAGCAGACCCCGATCCCGCCGGCCACAGAGAGATACGATTCTGGATCGATCACTCTGCCCGGCCACTCCATGCAAGATGGCTGGGTGAAGTGATCAGACAATCCCGGGCCCGAGGCCGAGGCGAGGCTGGCCGGGCCGGGGGTGGGCCGGGCCCGGGCCCGAGGCGAGGCTGGCCGGGCCGCGGGTGGACGATTCGGAAGGTGAGCCGGCAGGCGCCGCGCGGCCTCAGCCCTGCACCCGCTGGCCGAACACGTGGCGCCGGATCCATGCGTGCATCGCCACCGAGGCCGCGGCGGCTGCGTTGATCGACCGTGTGGAGCCGAACTGCGCGATGGAGAGCACCGCCCCGCACGCCCTGTGCGCCTCCTCGCTCAGCCCCGGCCCCTCCTGGCCGAACAGCAGCACGCAGCGCTCCGGCAGGTCGAAGGTCTCCAGCGGCACGGAGTCCGGGAAGTTGTCGATCCCGATGAGCGGCAGCCCACGCTCCCCGCACCACTCCGCAAGAGCCTGCGCGTCCCCGTGGTGATGCAGGTGCTGGTAGCGGTCGGTGACCATCGCGCCGCGGCGGTTCCATCGCCTCCGGCCCACGATGTGCACCGCCGCCGCGTTGAAGGCGTTGGCCGTACGCACCACGGAGCCGATGTTGAGGTCGTGCTGCCAGTTCTCCACCGCCACGTGGAAACAGTGCCTGCGGGTGTCCAGATCCGCGACGATCGCCTCGACCGTCCAGTACCGGTACTCGTCCGCGACGTTCCGCCGGTCGCCCCGGGCCAGCAGCTCCGGATCCCAGTGGTCACCCGTGGGCAGCTCGCCCTCCCACGGACCCACACCTACCTGCGGATCCTGGTCCGCAGCGGCTGGGACCGCTCCCGAGGCGCCGGGCCGGCCGTCCCCGGCCGCGGAGAGGTCCGCTCTCACCTTTGCGACCGCAGGGCCGTCAGCGCCCGCATGGAGCGCCGGGTCCGCGCCCGAGGCCGCGGCTGCCCCCTGGCCGGAACCCGGCGCCGGACCCGCGAGGGAAGGAGCGTCCGCGCCCGAGGCCTCGGGCGCGGCCGGTGATCCGCTCACTTCTCGGTCGTGTCCGCACCCGCGGCGTCGCCGGCGGCAGCGTCCTCCGACGCGGTGCTCCCGGCTTCCCCGGACTCGTCCGCTGCGGACGACGCGGATGCGCCGTCTGCGGCCGGTGCGGGCGCGACGCCTGCCTTCTCCGCGGCCTTCTTCGCCTTGCGGGAGGTGCGCGCCACCGCCTTGCGTCCGCCGCGCCCCGCTCCCGCCAGCAGTGTGCGCCGGTACGCCGCGGACGCCAGCAGGAAGACCAGGAGGCCCACCGCCGCGGCGATGGCCGCAGCGGCCAGGCCCTCCCACCACTCGGCACTGCCGGCGAAGTACCGCAGCGGCATCGCCACCGGCGAGCTGAAGGGGATGAAGGAGAGGATCTGGAGCACGGTGCGCTCCGCCCGGAAGTACATGGGCAGGACGGCACCGGCGACCATGAGCACCACGAGCGCACCGTAGCCGAACCGCTGGAGGCCCTTCGACGAGGCCGTCGAGACCCACAGGTGCGCGGCGAGCACCAGGAACACCGTGGCGACGGCGGTGAGCGCGAACCAGCCCAGTCCCGGCAGCAGCGCCATGGCCTCCGTGGTGCGCTGTCCGATCGACAGCCCCACGAGGAGCACGCCCGCGCCCACCAGCACGTAGGTGAGGGAGAGCAGCGTGAGGCCGTACACGCGGCCCCATGCGGAGGAACGGGCCGGGATCGCGGAGGCGATGACCTCCGCGAGGCGGTTGCGCTTCTCCGTCCTCAGGTTCTGGTAGAGGGCGGCGCCCAGCGCCAGACCCGCGAGGAGCACGACGGCGCCCATGCCCCAGCCCACGGGGTCCGCCAGGGACGAGGCCACCGCCGGCTCGTCCACGTACTGCACGGGGACGGGCTGGTTGAGCTTCTCGAGGATGGCGATGGGCTCGCGGTCGAGCGCGATGAGCTGCGCCGGGCCCATGCCGGTGGGATCGAGCACGTACAGCGCGCCGACCTCACCGTCGCGCAGCATCTCCTCGCCCGCTTCCTGTGTCTCCGCCGCGACGACGGGGATGCCGACCTGCTGCGCGAAGGCGTCCGCCTGCTCGGCGGGCACGCCCACCACCGCGAGCGTGCTGTTGCCGCCAGCCTCCGCGCCCACGCGCTGGAAGCCGATGATGAGCGCGGCGATCGTCGCCAGGCCCAGCACCAGGGCGCTCACGTAGAACAGCGGGCTGCGCGCCACGCTCGAGGTCTCCCGATTCGCCACCAGGTACGCGGCCTGGGACGCGGAGAGATCGTGGAACTCGCTCACCAGGCCCGTCTTGGGCGTGGAGGCAGGATCGGGGCGGTCCTCGCGCAGCTCCTCGGGGAGCTGGGCCTCATCGCTGAAGTCGAGGAAGTCGTCTGCGAGCTCCGTGTCGTTCGTCGTCTCTTCGCGGTTGTCTTCGTCTCGCCTGTCTTCGACCATGTGCTTACACCGACTCCTTGAACAGCTCTGAGAGGTCGCGGGTCACGGGGCCGAACTCGCGGGCCCCGGCGACACCGGTCAGGTACGTGGCAGCGGCCGCCTCGTCGGCGGCGCGGAAGGTGACGACGGTGCCCGCGGCGACCACGTCCTCGGCACCGGCCTTCTCCACCTGGGCCCCGGCGGCGGCTGCGGCCTCCGCGTCCGCGAGCCGCACCCGGAAGCTGCGGGACTCGCCCTGCAGCTCCTCGAGCGTGCCCTGGCCGGCGACCCGGCCGTGGGAGAGGATGACAAGGTCGTCGGCGACCTCCTGGGCCTGCTTCCACTTCTCGGTCGTGAAGAGGACGGGGACGCCGGACTCCGCGTGGTCGCGCAGCAGGGCGAACACCTTCGCCGCGGAATCCGCGTCGAGCCCGTCGAAGGGCTCGTCGAGGACGACCACGTCAGGGTCCGCCGCCAGCACCGCGGCGATGTCCACGCAGGCGACCTCGCTGCCGGAGAGGTGGTTCAGCTGGGCGTAGGCGCGGTCGGAGAGGTCCAGGCGGGCCAGCAGCGTGACCGCGTTGTGCTCCGCTGCTCCCAGCGTCATGCCGTGCAGGCGCGCCAGGTAGACGATCTGCTCCATCACCTTCATGCGCGGGTAGCCCCCGCGCTCACGGGGCAGGTAGCCGAAGTTCTGGCGGTCGCCGAACCCCAGCGCGTTCCCCTCGAGCTCGATCGACCCCGCCGTGGGATCGATGAGGCCCATGACGGCGCGCACCAGCTCGGTCTTGCCGGAGCCGCGCAGCCCCACCACACCGGTGAGCCTGCCGGATCTCGCTTCGAACGAGACGTCCTTGAGGTAGGTCTTCCTCCCGGAGGAGACCGTCAGTCCCTTCACTGTGAGCACGTGGTTGTCCTTATGCGTCGGGGTGCGCCCGCAGGTGCGGGTGCTGTGTGCGCTGTCTTGCCAGCGCGGGTCTGTCTGCGTGCGATGGTTCCGTGTCCGAGGAGGCCGCACACGCACAGGCCTGCGCGATCCATCCGGTACCGGAGTCAGTCTGGCCGTGCGGGCACCGCGCGGCAAACGCGGAGGCACGCGAGTCAGCGGCTTCGGTGCAGACTCCCAGCCTGTGCCGGGGCGCCGCGACGGATCGTCCCACCCGCGGCGGCCGCCGAGGCGTCAGTCGAGGCCGAGGTCCCGCGTGGAGAGCGCGGTGAGGTACGGGATGCCCGCCTCCTTCTCCACGCGCTCCTTCGCGCCGGTCTCGCGGTCCATGACCACGACGACGGCCGCGACCTCGGCACCGGCCTCCCGCAGCGCCTCCACCGCGGTGAGCACGGAACCGCCGGTCGTGGAGGTGTCCTCGACGGCGACCACGCGCTTGCCGGCGACGTCCGGGCCCTCCACGCGCCGCCCCATGCCGTGCTCCTTGGCGGCCTTGCGCACCACGAAGGAGTCCAGCGGGGTGCCGCGCACCACGGAGCGGTGCATGACGGCGGTGCCCACGGGATCCGCGCCCATCGTCAGACCGCCCACCGCCTGCACGGCGCCCTCACCGTCGAGCAGGCCGTGCTCGGCGAGGAGGTCGAGGACGATGTCGCCCACGAGCGGCGCGGAGCGGTGGTCGAGGGTGACGCGGCGCAGATCGAGGTAGTAGTCGGCCTCCCTGCCGGAGGACAGGGTGACACGGCCGCGGACGACGGCCAGTTCATCGATGAGTGCGAGGAGCTGCGAGCGGGTGTCTGTCATGTGGGGAATCGTATCCGCTCCGCCGCGCACGCCCGTCCTCGCTGCCCGCATGGCGAGTCAGCGGGCCTGCCCGCACACCCGTCCCGCACCCCCGGCGTCTCCGTGCCCGCGTGGGGAGTCAGCCCGCGCCCTTGCGCATCCAGCGGAATCCGCCGCTCGCACCCCGCACCAGCGGACGGGGCAGCACCTGGAGCAGGGCGTACGCACCCTTGTACTGCGCGCCGGCCACGCTCACGGTCCGCCCCGCGCGGGCATCGCGCACGGCCGCATCGACCACCTGCTCCGGTTCCAGCCAGATCCAGCGCGGCCCCGTCCTGCGCACCCGCATGCGCTCGTGGAACTCCGTGCGGATGAAGCCGGGCAGCACCGCGGTCACGGTCACCGGCGTGTCCGCGAGCTCCGCGGCCAGCGCCTCCGTGACGATCATCGCCGCGCTCTTAGCCGCCGAGTACACGCCGTAGACCCCCAGCGCCGCCAGGGAGGACACCGTGAGGATCCCGCCGCGGCCGCGGGCGCGCATGCGATGGGCGGCGTGCCAGCTGAGCCGGGTGACCGCGGTGAGCATGACGGAGTCGCTCGCAGCGAGCGCCTCCGGCTCCGTGTCGAGGAGCGAGGTGCGCAGTCCGTAGCCGGCGTTGTTCACGAGGACGTCCACGCGGGTGGTGTCGATGAAGTCCGCCACCCGGGCGATCCCCTCCGAGGAGGAGAGATCCGCGGGCAGGGCGAGGGCCCGGCACCCCTGGGCGGCGGCGAGATCCTCCGCGAGACGCTCCAGCGCCACGGCATCGCGGGCCACCAGCACGAGGTCGTACCCGTCACGGGCGAGACGAGTCGCGAACGCACGCCCGAGGCCCGCGCTCGCACCCGTGACGAGCGCACACGGACGCTCGCTCAGTTCCGTCTCGCCGTCGTGTGCGTGCCTGCTCGCATCCGCATGCCTCGCCGCATCGTTGGCCGCATCCGCGTGCCTGTTCACGCCGTTGGTCGCATCGCCTGTCACATGGTCCACCGCATCCTCCTCGCCGTCCGCCCGCCGTCACACACCGCCTATCGTCCCAGCCGCCCACGTATAGGCGGGGGGGAAGCGCCGCTCGCGGGGTCTCGTGCCCGAGGCCGCCCACGCCGCAGGAGGTATCCGGTCAGCGCGGGGCGGCGGTGGGCGGGTTCCGGCGTGCCCGGATGCGCACCTGCGGCAGCGCCGGCGCGGGCAGCCGATCCCGCTCGCCCACATAGCCCTCGACCGTCCCGAAGCGCTCTGCTCCGGCCTCCCAGTCCGCACGGGCCTGGGCGATGTCCTCATGGGTCCTGCCCACGAAGTTCCACCACATCACGATCTCCTCGCCGAAGGGCTCGCCGCCCAGGAGGACCAGCCTCACCGGCTCCTCCCCCGCCTGCACCTCCACGGAGTCCGGCCCGGTGCCCAGATAGCCCAGCTCCGCACGGGCGAGCGCCGTCCCGTCGACCACGGGCGCGCCGCGGTCCACGAGGAAGCCGTGTTCGAAGGCGGGGTCCAGTGCCAGCCGGACGGAGGCGCCGGCGTCGATCTCCACCTCCGCGCCGAGCAGCGGCGAGAACACCTCCACGGGCGAGGTCGAACCGAAGGCGGTCCCGAGGAAGACGCGTGCGCGGCCGCCGGGGAACTCCACGAGCGGCGGCGCGTAGTGCTGGAAGTTGCGCGGCGCCCGGCGGTGCGCCTCCGGCAGCGCCACCCACAGCTGCACGCCGTGGAGCACCGTGGTGTCCTGGGTCGTCACCTCGGAGTGCGCGATCCCGGAGCCGCCGGTCATGAGATTCAGCTCGCCCGGCCGCACCCTCGCGTGCACGCCGTGGGAGTCCCGGTGCTCGATCTCACCGGTGAACAGCCAGCTCACCGTCTGCAGGCCGGTGTGCGGATGGGGTGCGACGTCCATGCCGCCGGTGACCGCCACGTCGTCGGGGCCGTAGTGATCTGCGAAGCACCACGCTCCCACCAGGGAACGGGCCCGCTGCGGAAGGGTGCGGCGGACCGGCATGGCGCGAGGCCCGCCCAGCGGGACCTCCCTGGACGTCACGACCTCCACGCGCGATCCCGCGGATCCGGGTGCGGAGCCGTCTGCTGCGCCGGAAGCGGGACTGCCGGCGGGCTCGGTGCCGGTGCCCGGGACCGGCCCGGGGGTGCACACCTGTTCGCGGGGTTCCGCCTCGAGGTTGCTCATCTCCTCACCGCCTCTCAGCCGAGTTCGTCTTCCAGCCACGCGAGGACGTCGCCCGTCGCCGGATCCGCGTCCGCGGCGAGCTCCTCATGCGTGCGGACGTACTTGGCGACGAGCGGACAGACCGGGACGATGCGCATGCCCTCGCCGATCGTCGTCGCAAGCGCACGGGAGACGAGCTGCGTGGCCAGGCCCCGCCCTCCGTACTCCGGTGCGACCTCCGTGTGGTGGAAGACTCGCTGACTCCCCCGGTCCCTGTAGGCGGCCAGGCCCGCCCGCTCTCCGTCCACCAGGATCTCGAACCTGTTGTCCTCCGGAGCCTTGCGGATCTCCACTGTGGGATCGGACATGCTTCCTCCTCTGCCACTGCACACTGCGGGCTGCTCCAACACCGGACGCCACGGGCCGCCGCGGCTGTGCCCCCAGTATGCGTGCGCAGCCGGCAACGGGGAACCCCGCCGCACGCCAGGCCCCCACGCACCGTGCTCAGCCGTCCGCGCGGCCGGACTCCGTGGGCATCCGCACGGTGAGTGACTGTGAGGCGGTGCCCAGCGGCCCGCGGCCGTCGTGGAGCACCGCATGCGTGATGCCCACACCGGTGGGGCCGAAGCTCTGCCGGACGTCGAAGCCGAACTCCCCGCGCGGACCCGCCTCCGGCGCCCGGAGGAAGTGGAGCGTGAGATCGACGTTGGGGAAGAAGATCCGCTGCGGGTCCTCCCGGACGGCGAGCCCGTTCATGCTGTCGGCGAGCTTGGCGAACGTCGCGAAAGGACCGTCCGCCTCCCCCGCCACGAGCGGCATGTCCGTGTGCACCCACACCTGCCGGCGGCCCGGGACGCCGCCGGGCGCCTCGGCCCCGGAGAGCGAGGCGATGTATCCGCCCGGCCACAGCTCGCTCAGCTGCCGGGGCGCGCACTCCTCCCACGCGGGGAAGGGCGCGAGGGCGTCTCCGGCCACCGGGGAGGTGTCCGAGGACTGCAGCCGCCACACGCGCGCCACGACGGAGGTGCGCGGGCGTCCCTCCACGGCCGGACGGGCGGGGGCATCCGC
>NZ_JALAHB010000072.1 GCF_022712115.1 Brevibacterium sp.
ACCGCCCTGCCCCACGAGTACGGCGTGGACGACATCCCCGTCATCATCCAGGACCTCCGCGTCACGGAGGACGGGGAGCTGCTGGGCCACAACTTCGGCTCCGACGTGGGAATGCTGGGTGAGACGGTGCTGGCCAACGGAGCTCCGGACGCCGTCCTCACCACGGACCGCGCGGTCCTGCGGCTCCGGCTCCTCAACGGCTCGCTGGGGCGCAGCTACGGCCTCCAGCTGGACTCCGGCGATCCGCTCACCGTGATCGGCTCGGACGGCGGGCTGCTGCCGGAGCCCGTCGAGGTCGCCTCGGTCACCCTCTCCCCTGCAGAGCGCGCAGAGGTCCTCGTCGAGGTGCCCGAGGCCGGAGTCGCCCTGGTCTCCCGCTCCCCGGATCTGGGGAACGTCGCCGATCCCGAGGGCGTGGGAGGCACGGACGAGTTCACGATCCTGCGCATCCGGCGGGGCGCGGAAGGCGCGGCCTCGGCGGGCACGGCGGAGGGACACGGCGGCGGCAGCTCAGCCGCGACCTCGGCGAACGGCTCCGCCGGCACTGCGACCACGGGGCCCGCCTCGATCTCCGCGCTGGGACTGCCGGCGGTCCTGGCAGAGCTCCCGGAGCCGGTGGACGGCGGTCAGCAGCGCAGCTTCAATCTGCGGGGCCGACAGATCAACGGCGCCTCGATGGACATGGAGCGCATCGATGCCGCGATGTCCTCACACGCTCCCGAGGTCTGGCTGCTCACCAACCTCGACTCCGCGCCGCACAACTTCCACGTCCACAACGCGCAGTTCCGGATCCTCGACGTGGCGGGTCAGGCTCCCGCGCCGGAGTTCGCTGGCTGGAAGGACACCGTCTACCTGCGGCCGCAGGAGGCGGTGCGGATCGCGGTCGTCATGCCGCACCACGAGGACGACGACGGCTCCCTCCCGTACATGTACCACTGCCATCTGATGCTCCACGAGGACGACGGCATGATGGGACAGTTCACGGTGGACGCCGCAGCGGGCTCGGCGCAGGCGGGATCCGCCGGGCACGGGGGCCACTGAGCGGGGTGCGCCTACCGCAGCGGCCGGCTGCGTGCCAGGACGAGGGACAGCGCGAACGCCACGGCCATGAGGGCACCGCTCAGCAGGCTCACGCCGCGCCAGCCGTCCAGCTCCCAGGCCAGCGGCGCCAGATTCCCGTTGACGGAGGAGCCCGCATAGTAGAACAGCATGTACATGCTCATCGCCTGGGCGGGCACCCCCACGGAGACGGACGCCCGCTGCGCCACCCACGCGCTGGCCAGGGCGTGCATCATGAAGAAGCCCACGCTCAGCACCGCGATGCCCACGACGATCCAGGCGAGCTGGGGCAGCGCCATGACGGCGATGCCCGCCAGGGCCACCAGCGGGGCATAGGGCATCACGCTGCGGAGGCTGAAGCGCCCGGCCAGCCTGCCGGCGATGACGGAGCCCGTCCCGGCCACCGGATAGACGAAGTAGATGAGTCCGATCACGCCCACGGAGAGCAGATAAGGCGCGGCCTCCAGCCGGAAGCCCAGCACGTTGAAGGAGCCCACGAAGGTGCCCATGCCCAGGCCGCCGATGAGGTAGAGGCACAGCAGCACAGGGTCCCGGAAGGCCCGCCCGAACTTCCGCAGCAGCTGCCCCAGGTCGTCGCGCTGCGGGACGAACCCGCGGGACTCCGGCAGCAGCACCCAGCACGCCGCCGCGCACACCAGGCCGATCAGCGCGGCGACGACCATCGCGAGGTGGGAGACGCTGAGGACGCCCGTCCCGGCGTAGCCCCACGATTCCGCGAGCTGGATGGTGAGCGCGGAGGCCACCCGGCCCAGCAGCCCGCCCAGTGTGGTGCCGAAGATGTAGACGCCGGTGGCCGCCGTCGCGTAGTCACGATGGATCTCCTCCTTGAGGTAGACCGCCGCGGTGGCGGGCAGTCCGGCCAGCACCAAGCCCATGACGAAGCGGGCGGCGAGGAACAGCGGCCACGAGGGCACGAACGCCACGGCGAAGGCCACCAGCGCCGCCGCCGTGAGCGAGGCCCGGATGAGGCGCACACGGCCGATCCGCTCCGAGACCGGGACGGCCACGATCAGCCCGATGCCCAGTCCCGCTGTGGCGGCGGACACGGAGAGCGCCGCTGCGGAGGGCGTGATGCCGTAGTCACGGGAGAAGTACGGCAGAATCGCCTGTGTGCTGTAGAGGAGTGTGAATGTGGCGAGACCCGCCATGAGGAGGCCGATCTCGATGCGCCGCGTCAGCGGATCGCCTCGCCGATGGCCCTCGAAATCACTCACCCGACTACCCTAGTACCCCGGCGGGACGCGGCGGAGCACCCGCGCCTCCCGCATGCGAGCGCCTCGGCAGCAGGCCGTGCCGCTCGGAACGTTACGCATCGCTGAAGGAGCGTCAGTGACACAGCCGCCAACAGTGGACACCCCCGCGGGGAATCCGCACGCGCACGGGAACGCCGCGTGGGAGTTCGTCGCGCACACCCCGGACCTCGCGCTGCCGGACTTTGCCGCGCTCACGCCGGAGGGTCTCCGCGAGGCCTGCGCGCGCACCGTGGCCGGCGTCCGCGAATCCGTCTCCGCGATCCTCGCCTCCACCGACGAACCCGCGTTCACCGGGGTGACCCTGCCGCTCGAGCGGGCGAAGCTGCCCGCCCGCGCGCTCGCCGCGCTCGTGAGGGTCCTCGAGTCGAACGTCATGGACGAAGGCCTCGCCGAGGCCGTGGCGGACATCTCCTCCCAGCTCACCTCCCTGCGGCTGAGCATCGAGCTCGACGAGCAGCTCTTCGAGAGGCTCAGCGCCGTCTCCTCCGCCGATCTCATCCCGGAGGACCGCCGGCTCCACGAGCACACCCTCGCCCAGCACGTGCGGGCGGGCGTGCGACTGCCGCGGGAGGAGCGCGAGACCGTCGCGGAGATCTCCCGCGAGCTCGACCGGCTGGAGACGGAGTTCGGCCAGACCCTGCTCCGCGAGACTGCCGCCCGCGCCTTCGTCACGGACGATCCGGCAGCCCTCGCCGGGCTGAGCGAGGATCAGATCGCCGCAGCCGAGGCCGCAGCGGCTCCCGCACCGGCCTCGGGCACGGGGTCCTCCCCCCAGGACGCCCGGACCCGGCAGACTGCCGGGGACGAGGCGGCCTCGGGAACCGCAGGAGACCTGACCGGAGACGAGGGGACCGCACCCCGCTTCCGGCTCCCCCTCACCAACACCTCACAGCAGGACGCGCTCACCGCTCTCACGGACCCGGAGTCGCGAAGGCGGCTGCTGGACCTCTCGCTGGGCAGGGGCTCCTCCGGCGGCCCGCACGACACGCGCGCGCTCGTCGCGGACATCACCGCACTGCGCGCCGCACAGGCCGCTCATCTGGGCTTCCACAGCTATGCGCAGTACGCCGTGGACGATTCCACGGCCGGTGACGTCGACAGCGCCGGCTCCCTGCTGCACCAGCTGCTCGAGCCGGCGCTGCGGCAGTTCGAGCGGGAGGCGCGCCGGGTCCGCGACTACTTCGGCATGGACGAGGACCGGCCGCTGGAGCGCCACGACGTCCTCCACCTGTGGGAGCGCTACCGGGCCGAGACCTTCGAGGTGGACGCGGCGGAGGCGAGCGCGCACTTCGAATTCGAGCGGGTCCTCACCCAGGGCGTCTTCGCCACGGCGCAGCGCCTCTACGGACTCGCCTTCTCCGCGCGGACGGATCTGCACGGCTGGCATCCGGATGTGCGCGTCTACGAGGTGCTCGAGGGCTCGCGCACCCTGGGGCTGGTGCTCGTCGACCCGTTCGCGCGTCCCGGCAAGCGGGGCGGCGCCTGGATGGACGAGCTGGTGACGAGCTCGCGCCTCACCGGCCTGCACCCTGTGACGACGCTGACGCTCAACGTCCCGCCGCCGGCACCGGGACGCCCCGCGCTGCTGACGCCGGACGAGACGATCACGCTGTTCCACGAGTTCGGCCATGTGCTGCACGGCCTGTTCGCGGACTCCTCCTACCCCTCGCAGGCCGGCACGGCGGTGCCCCGCGACTACGTCGAATTCCCCTCCCAGCAGTTCGAGATGTGGGCGCTCCACTCGCAGGTGCTGCCCGGCTACGCCGTTCACTGGCAGACCGGGGAGCCGATGCCTCAGGACCTGGTGGAGCGGCTGCGGGACTCGCAGACGTTCGGGCAGGGCTTCGCCACCCTGGAGTACCTCGCGGCGGCCATGCTGGACCTCAGCTGGCACTCACTGGAGGGCGGTGAAGTCGTCGAGGACGTCCTCACCTTCGAGGCGGAGGTGCTCAGCGCCGCCGGGTTCGACCCGCTCGTCCCCCCGCGGTACCGCTCCGCCTACTTCGCACACATCTTCTCCAACGGCTACGCGGCCGGCTACTACTCGTACCTGTGGTCCGAGCAGTACGCGGCGGCGGTCTCGGAGCTGTTCGAGGACCACGGCGGCCTGGACCCGGAGCTGGGCCGGGCGTATCGCGAGGAGATCCTCGCGCCGGGCTACTCCCGGGATCCGCTCGCGGCGCTGGAGCGGTTCCTGGGCGGCGAGGTCGGGACGGAACCGCTGCTGCGCCGCCGCGGCCTCGCACCGGCGCGGCCCGCTCCCCCGGCGTGTCCCGAACACGCACGGCTGGAGAGGGACCTGCGTGCGGCCGGCATCAGCACCCGCGTACAGGTGCATCCGGAGCCGCTCCCCACCGCGCAGGCGGCCGCGGACTTCCACGGGGTCCCCGTGGGCGCCATCGCGAACAGCCTCGTCTTCATCGCGGAGTTCCCCGACGAGGACGTGCTCGCGGAGAGGCGCGCGCAGAGCCGTGTGGAGACGCTCTCGCTGGCGCTCGTCGAGGAGGACGCGGCACAGGAGGCCGCTGCGGCCGAGTCCGGTGAGTCGCAGCCCGCTGGTGGCGGGGCGGCAGGCAGTGGCGGTGCGGCCGGTGGCGGTGCGGCTGGCAGTGGCGTCGGCGGTGCGGCCGGCGGCGGCTCGGCCGGTGGCGATGCCCCGTCGGGTCTCGCCGGTGACGGGAGCCACGACTCAGCTGCTGCCCGGGACGGCGAGAGCCGCACGGGCACGGAGACGGCCGCGGCGCCGGGTGCGAGCGGCCGGCACGAAGCGGAGGCGGCCTCGGGCGCGGGCGCAGCCGACGCCGCTGGGTCCGGGACGGGCACCGGTGCGGGCTCTGACACTGATGCGGTCACTGGCGCAGGTGTTGAAGGCTCCGCGCCTGCCGCAGCCGCCTCAGCGCAGCAGAGCGCCGGTTCAGCCGCATCCGGAGTACGTGCGGCGGACACCGTCGAGGATGAGGACGAACTCCCCGTGCGCGAGGAACCCGTCCTCATCATGACCTCGGGCAGCCACAGGGTGGACACGGCGTTCACCGCCGAGCAGATCGGGGCGGTGCGGCTCAAGCGGGCCACCCCGGAGCAGGTGCTCGCAGCCACCGGCCAGGCGGTGGGCGGCGTCGCTCCCGCCGGACACCCCTCGCACGTGCGGTCCTTCGTGGACCGGACGCTGCGGGAGTACGCGCAGCTGTGGGCCGGCGGCGGCACCGTCGAGGCCATGGTCCCACTCACGTACGCGGAACTGGTCCGCGTGACACAAGGAGAGGAAATCGATGTCGAACAGCAGTGACACGGGTGCGGGAGCACCCGGCACACACGCATCTGGGCAGCCGGGTCCGCACGCACAGGCAACCGCGCAGGCGGTGTCTGGGAACGCAGCGGGCTCGGCGGAGAACACGGACAGTGCGGCCGGTGCGGGCGTGACCGGTACGGACGGTGCGCCCGGCGCGGGCGCGATGACGGCCTTCGCAAGCACCCGGGGCCGCTACTACGCGCTCATCCTCGCAGTCTTCTGCTGCGTCTTCATCATCTCGAACATCTCCGCGACGAAGGTGATCGGATTCGGTCCCATCGTGGGCGACTTCTCGATCGTCACCGACGGCGGTGCGTTCCTCTTCCCGCTCGCCTACATCCTCGGCGATGTGCTGAGCGAGGTCTACGGCTTCCGCGCGGCCCGCAGGGCCGTGTTCATGGGCTTCGCCATGCAGGCGCTGGCGGTGCTCGTCTTCTACCTCGTCATGGTCTCGCCGCCCGGCCCCGGCTACGAGTCGCAGGAGGCCTTCGAGGCCGTGCTGGGCTTCTACCCGCGGATCGTCGCCGCCTCGCTGGCCGGTTACGTGGTGGGCCAGCTGCTCAACTCCTACGTGCTGGTGTGGGTCAAGCGCCGCATGGGCGAGAAGCACCTGTGGGTGCGCCTCATGACCTCGACCGGCGTGGGCGAGTTCGCGGACACCCTCATCTTCTGCATCGTCGCGTTCGCGGGTGTCATCCCCGGTGCGGACTTCATCAACTACATCATCGTGGGCTTCGTCTACAAGGTCGCGGTCGAGGTGATTCTCATGCCGGTCACGTACACCGTGATCCGCGTGCTCAAGAAGCGCGAGGTCTCCTACGCGCCCGGCGGGGAGGACTGAGCGGGCCCGTTCCCGGCCTCCCGGCCTCCCAGCGGGCTCCCGCCGCGGCCTCCGCTCTGGGCTCCCCGCACCCACCCGCCGCGGGCTCCCGCTGCGGGCTCCCGCACTCACCCGCCCATGTCTCAATCTGCGTCGAGGATTCCGCCTCTGAGCGACGCAGGCTGAGACATGGGCGGGTGCTGTGGCACACCCTACTCCGTAGGACAGGCGGATCCGGGCTGGGCATCCGGCTTCCCTGCAGTCACTTCCCCTTCGCCGGGAAGGAGTGTCCGGACCGCCGGCGAGGCCGAATCAGACGCGAGCGGGCGCGCCGTGCTGCTCAGCCGCGCTTCCAGCTGAGGGAGACCTCGATCTCAGCGCTGCCGGCCTCCTCGATCTCCACCTCGTACTCGTAGGAGACCCGGGCGGGGACACTCACCGTCACGTCCTTCTCCCCCTGGTGGACGGTCACGGAGTTCTGCTTCTCCAGAGAGTCTGCGAGGGCACGCAGCTTCGCAGCGGCCTCTTCACGGGAGAGGTCGGTCTCGGTCTCGTGCTCATACAGATCGTCGCTCATGCCACGAGTCAAACACGTTCTGTGCTCTGCGGGAACCCTCTGCCAGGCAGGTCTCGCGGGCAGCGTTGCAGATGGAAACGCTGAACGCGACCGCTCAGTGGCGCTCACCAGTGAGCATCGTGAGCAGGAGAACGCTCCCAGATGCCGCGGCCTCGGCCTCCGCTCCACTCGCCGCGTCCGTCGGGCCTGTCACGGCCGCCCGGCCCGTCGCTTCCGCCCCGCTCGCCGGTTTCACCTCGCCTGCTGGGCAGTCCACGCGATGCTCCACATGCGCACGGCAGTGGACGATCGTCCCCGGTGTGAGGACGGTCGTCTGCCCCTCGCATGTGAAGGTGAGCGTCCCGCTGAGGCACTGCACAGTGATGGGGTGCGCCGCGGTGTGTTCGGGCAGCGACTGTCCTGGAACAAAGGTGAACGCGATGAGATTCGCCCCGTCGCCCTGCAGGAGACGCTTCACGGAGGGACGGCCGTTCCTCCGCTGAGGGTCCGGCGCTGGGGCGGCCGCGAGGACGTCGATGGGGCGAGATCCCAGCCCCTGTGCATCGTCTGCCATGCGCTTCTCCTCAGTTCAGTGCCCTACTTCCATCACTCACGGTCCTCGCTCCTGAGCCGAGGCGGATGATGCACCCCCAGAATCCCACGTTCTGCCGGCAGAGAGCACCAGGCGCGCAGTTCTCGAGTGTGTGGGACACGCGCCGCAGCACCGGTCCGAGCCCGAAGCCACCGGCGGAGCAGATTCCGGTCGCGATCCTCAGCCCGCTACACGAGTGAGGAACGACGGACACAGCCGATTCTCAGGTCCGCTCCCCGACTTCCCACCTGCCACGCCGGTGTTTGCGGCCGCGCCTGGAAGCCGTGAGTATTGCTGGATGAAACCCGAGTCGACCGAGCCGGAATCGCAGGATCCCACTCCCGGCGGACCCGCTGAGCAGGTGCCGCCCCGGCCCACTGAGCCGCCGCGCTTCGAGACGCCCTCGGAGCCGGACCTCCCTTCCGCAGACCCGGATGATCCGCTGACTTCCCCGGGCGAGGCACCCGCCCTCACTGACGAAGCGGAGAGCACATCCGACAGAGCCGCAGAGCCCGGCCCCGAGGCCGAACACGAGGACGACACCGAGCCGGGCGAGTCCGACCCAAGCGACTCCCTACCGGGCTTGACCAGCCTGACCAGGCAGCACGAGCCCGAATCGAGCGGACCCGAGCCGGGCGAGTCCACGCTGCACGAGCCCGAGACCAACGACGGCACCAGGCCGGGCAGGTCTGAGCAGGGTGAGCCCGAACAGCCCGAGTCCGAACCGAGCGAACCCGAGGAGACGGAAACCGACCCCGCGGCGGAGTCCGACCCCGTAGCGGAGTCCGACCCCGAGACCGGCTCCGTCCTCGGCGACATGACCCCGCCGGGCACATCGACGGAGAGATCCTCCGAGGATGAGGATGCACCGGACGCAGCAAACGCACCAGAGGCACCGGACGCAGGAAGCACAGCAGAGACAGCAGAGACAGCAGAGACAGCATCGGAGCCTCAAGCCGAATCGGCCAGGCCGGAAACGAACAGAGCCGAATCGACCGAGCCGGAAACGACCGAGCCAGACCCTGGCCTCATGCCCGAGGCCGCGGCTGCGGCCGAGAGCAGACTGGCAGCCGAGCCAGAACCCGGCCCCCACGCACCCCAGCCACCACAGCCGCCGAGAAGCGCGGAAGCCTCCGGGCCTCCCACTCTCACAGTGCCGATCGTGCGCCCCTGCGCGCCGTCCCCTGTGTACGACGCGCCCGAACAGCAGCCCACCTCGCAGCCAGAAACCCATGCGCCTGCGGCTGCCCTGCCGGACGTCGCGGACGAGGTGCACCCCATACCGCAGCTCACCGCCGCACAGAGCACCTCCGCGGAGCACGCGGCTGTACGCCTCGCGGCAGACCCGACCACCGCCGCACCACAGCCGGCGGAGACAGCCTTCCCGCCGGAGTCAGCCACGGCGGCCGCCGTTCCTCCACCCGCAACCGCACCTGCGCCTGCGCCCGCGCCCGCAACCGCACCTGTGCCTACCGCTGACCCGCCACCCGCAGCCGCACCTCGGCGTACCCGCCGCCTGCGGCCCTTCCTCGCGGGCGCGGTCGCGGCAGCCCTGCTGGTGGTGGCTCTGGGCCTCGGGCTGCGCGCGCTCGGAGTGCTGGGTGGTGAGGAGCCCGAGGCCGCGAGCAGCCCCGACGCAGTGCAGGAACACGGTGAGGACGGCGGCGCACCGCCTCCGGACGGCACGGAGCTGAAGCAGCTGCGAGACGAGGCGTGGGAGGCGCACTCAGCGGACCTCGACGGGCAGTGGGTGGTTCAGCTGAGCTCCATGCAGAACCCCAGCAGCGGGGACGCGGCCCAGGACGGCGAGACCCTCCAGCTCAGCCTCGACAAGTACGAGGAGTTCAAGGACCGGTACCCGGATGCCGCACTGCTGTGGTCCGGGGACTGGTCCACCTACGCCAACGACGGCTACTGGGTGGTGGTGCGCAGCAGCCCCTTCCCCGATGCCGAATCCGCCCTGGACGAATGCGCCGCAGACGGTTGGGGCCGCGACGACTGCATCGCCACACGGCTCTTCATCACGGACGCGCCGGAGCACACCACCGAGTACATGCCGTGAGAGCAGCTTCGAACTCACAGACGACACCCGCATCGCCGTTCAGACACCCGCCTTTCACTGAGAATCAGCGGGTGCGCAGGAGGAGAAGCGGGTGTCGCCTTCCGTGCTCGGGCGATGCCCTCCGCACTCAGACAGATCAGAGGAAGGCGTCGTCCACGGGAACCTGCAGGCCGATCGCCAGTCGGTTCGTCTTGTTCGCCGCGGCGACGATCCCGTGGAGCTCTGCGATCTGCTCGTCCGTCGCTCCCTTGCCGCGCGCGGCTGCGGTGTGCGAACGGACGCAGTAGGTGCAGTTGTTCACGGTCGAGACCGCCACGTAGATGAGCTCCTTGACCAGCGGATCCAGCGCAGTGCCAGGGCCCATGATCTCCTTGAGCTCGCCCCAGGTCCGCTCCAGATTGGCGGGATCGTGCGCGAGCGCGCGCCAGAAGTTGTTGATGAAGTCCGTGTTCCGCGTTGCTCGGATGTCGTCGAACACCGCGCGGGCACGGGGATCGAGCTCCTCATCGGAGAGAAGCGGGAGGGTGGGTGAGAACTGCTCCATTGCACTGCTCCTTCGCATGCGGGGTGTATGTGGGGACCTCAGTCCCTGGAAACGGAACCTGAGTCCTTGGGAACGAAGGCGAACACCCGTGTGGGGAAGCCGGTGCCGCCCACGATCCGCGGCACGCCCACGGCGATCACCGCGCCCGAGGCCGGAAGCCGATCGACGTTGACGAGATTCTCGAGGTGCCACAGGCCCGCGGGGTGGGTCACTTCCCGGTGCACCGGGAAGTCGGGCCGGTCGCCCGGATCGATGCCCAGTGTATCCACACCGAGCCCCACCACTCCCTTCTCCACCAGCGCACGCGCCGCATCGAGTCCGAACCCCGGGAACCTCAGATCCTCCGTCGTCTCCGAACCGGTGTAGGCCAGTGCGTCTGTGCTCCGGGCGGCCCACCCGGAATCGATGAGCACTGCGGTGCCGGGCCGAATCGGACCGTGCGCCGCCTCGAAGGCCTCGAGGTCGTCCACCTCCACGACGGCGTTGGGGTCCGCGGCCGCCTTGTCCCGGATGTCGATGACCACGGCGGGCACCACCAGTTCGTCGATGCCGATGCCGGCGGTGTCCGCCCCACCGGGGACGAAGTGCTCCGGGGCATCGAAGTGTGTACCCGCGTGCTCGAACGTCGTCACGACACGTGCGTGGTACCCGCCGCCCTCGTGACTCACCGCGTCGGTGAAGGAGAGCGCCGGGGCTCCGGGCCAGATGACGGAGTCGGGCCCCAGCGCCGCAGAGAGGTCAACGAGGCGGAAGCCCTGCGTGAAGGAGGCGAACGCCGCATCACGGGCGGCGATGAGGGTGTCGACGGAGGCAGGCATGGATATCTCCCTGAGCTTGAGGCGGATGCCCCCTCTGATCGCGGAGGCTGGGAACACTTCGCAAGCTACCAGCCGCCGGCATTCCGCGAGTGTCCTGCGTCACACTCCGACCTCATCAGTCATATCCTGGCGCATGACCACCGCGCCCGCTCCCGGCTTCGCCCCCGCACAGAGTATGCCGCGCCTCCGTCCTCCGGCCCTCCCTCGCCGATGCGCCCGGGGATTCGCCCAGCGCGGCATCCGCACATATCCCCTGATCATGTGAACTGCGCCCGCGGTTTCCTGCATACGATGGGCACACGACCGCGAACATCCCAGCCCGCCCGCCACATCAGGAGAGCACGTGCCCGGCATGCAAGAGCAGAGCGCAGTCTTCATCGACGCAGGATTCCTGCTGGCGGTGGGCTCCACCAAGACCACGGGCACCTCGCTCCGGTCCTCGACGGTGGTGGATGTGCGCCGGCTCATCGCCGGCATCGTCGAACGCACCAAGGAGGACGCGGGCCTCTCCCCGCTGCGCGTCTACTGGTACGACGCCTCCCACCACGGCGTGATGGCGGACGAGCACAAGAAGATCGCGCTGATCGACGATGTGAAGGTCCGCCTGGGGCGCATCGGCATCAATGGCGCGCAGAAGGGCGTGGACCTCCGCCTTGGCCTGGACATGGTGGAGGTGGCCCGGAACCGCTCCGCGCGCGTCGCCTACCTGCTGTGCGGGGACGACGACATCGCCGAGGCCGTCGAGGCCGCCCAGGACCAGGGCATGAAGGTGGTGCTCGTGGGCCTCGAGGATCCCGGCCGGCGGGTGGGGCTGTCCTCCGTGGCCGAGCATCTGGCTCTCCAGGTCGACCGCATCATCACGATTCCCTCGGAACTCATCCGCAGCTGCTTCGAACCGTCGATGTCCCACCGCAGCAAGGAGAGCGCGGAGGGGATCACCACCGTCGCCGCAGCTTCCGTCACGAGGAACACCGAAGGCGCGGAGCCCGGCCACACTCATGCAGCGGAGGGCAAGGACGCCGAGGCCCCGAGCAGGCCGGTGCCCAAGCCCGGTCCTCCACCCCGCCCGGCTCCGCCCGCCTCGGTCTCCTCGCCGGGAACCGCGCGGCCTCATGTCACCCGCAGCGCCACGACACCGCTCTACTCCACCAGCACCGAGTCGCAGGACGTGGACTGCGAGACGCTGTTCGACGTCGTCGAGGAGGTCGCGGTGAATACCGCCGAGAGCTGGCTCAATTCGGCGACGCAGATCCAGCTGGAGGAGCTCCTGCGGGACTACCCCTATCTGGAGCCGGACATCGACCGGGCGCTCCTGCAGGACTGCGCCGCGCAGATCGGTGAGACGGAGACCAACAGCCAGGCCATTCGCAAGCATCTGCGCGACAGCTTCTGGGCCGCCGTCCGCGAGCGCTGAGCGGTGCGGGCGTCGCCACGCTCTCATTCCGCCGAGTGGCGTCTGCGTACCGACCGCTCCACAGACCGCATACATAGCGTCTGCCCTCTGTTTTCATTCGATCACTCAGACATCCCCCACTCGAACAAGTATGCTCCTCTTCTCATACCATGCCGGCGTCGGCGCCTGGTCCGGGTGATACGGCGAAACCGTAATAGGGAATCACGGTCTGTCTAGGGAATCAGAGCTTGGAAGCAACATGAAGGCGGATGGAGGAAGTCCGATTAGTGGAAACCCGTATCCTCACTCACATGGGCCCTTGTGCTAAAGTCCACGTCATACCTGCCGGACCAGCGCCGCAAGCCTCGGTCACATGCATATAGAAGGAATCCGATGGGCTGGAGAGAACGGATATCGAGACTGCCACGGCGAGTGGAGGCCCTGCATGGCGAGATAGCCAAGCTTATCGATACGGATCCGCTGCCTGCGCATGAGATAGCGCCAGAGCTCGATGACACGTTCGCAAAGGAAGTGCTCATGGCGGCCTGGTCTTCTTCGATGACCGATGCAGACGAGCCCGAGGACCGTCTTCGGCCCGCCTTCAAGAGAGCACTGATCGCCGCCCAGGAGCACCCCTCGGGAAGGTCGAGATCGATCCGCAAGCTTGCCCAGCTGGTGGTGTCCTGCGTGGCCGAGCAGGAGGAACAAGCTGAATCGATCACCCCGCTCTGGGCCTCGTCCACTCCCGACCGTTTCATCAACCTGGTGATAACCGGGCAGGACCTGCAGTCAACGCCGTTCGCAGAGGAGCTCGTCTCTCATTTCGATGAGTCCACGGCGTTCGCCGCCCGCGCATCGATCTCCGGTGTCGGATCCTCCCATACGTCACCGCTGGTAACGGAATTCGCCGCAAGACTGAGGATGCGACCCGACATCTCCGAATTCTGGCGCGGAATACTCCTTCGCCTGCTGATGGCCTATCGAGCCAGCGAGCAGAGTCTGTCTCACAGAATCGCAACACGAGACTCTGGACACGCCCCAATCCTCTGTCATCTGCCGGACACCCTGTACATCCAGAGCACCTTCGGTGACCACCTTTCCGACTCCCTCGACATATATGCCGACGACCTGCGTAGTGAGCTGTGCTTCGCAGGAACGGACCGCACTGACGACGTCGATCTCGTCACCAACCCGGTGCTCGAGGTGAGTGATGGTTTCATCACCTCGCCATACCTCATCCTCGATTCGCTCTCTCCCTTCATCCTGAAATGGCTGGGGGAGCACGGAGCCTGGACCGAGGCCATCACCAGACCGTTCGAGGAGAAAGTGATATCACTCCTCCGCGAGACCGGTCTCATCGCCGGTACTGTTCACAAGTCGGGTTTCTGGGAGACCGACACTGAGCGGACTCCTCTGCACGAGCAGCTGCATGAGAGCAGGTCCACCTGCCCGGGAGAGATGGACGCGGTGGCCTTCGACGGTAGTGTCATGCTTCTCTTCGAGTGCAAGTCGGTATACCCGTTCGCCAAGGTGCGGAATCTTGCAGGGAAGGTCTCCGACGAAGACGTGGAGGGCTGGGTTGGGAACGCCAGAAGGAAGGCACAGTGGCTGGCTGAGGCGACCGGGCTCCCCGTGGGGTTCACCGCGATAGTGGTGGAGGGTGTCCGGTACTTCGACTCGGACGCTGCAGACAGGTGTGTGCCCGTCATCGACTTCGCCACTCTCCAGGAGCTGATGACCGCCGTCGATGAAGAGCACCTCCTGTAGGGCCCGCCTGCGCCAGAGCGGCACGGAAACGGCCTCACACCCGCTCGCGGCGCACCCCTCCTCCCCTCCTCCCTCCCCCGGAAGTTACGTCTGCGTAGCGGCCGCTCTGCACGGCCGCTACGCAGACGTAAC